>CAYYNB010000165.1:0-13424 GCA_964472565.1 uncultured Anaerolineaceae bacterium | reverse complement strand
GGGGTTTGTAAAACTTGGGTGGAAAAGTTACCCCCCCTTTGTGTTTCCAGAAGTGTTTCGTGTTGTGAAGGTGCGCCGAGTCTCAGATACAAGATAGCACAGATGTTCTGATTTGTCATCACCATCGGATGGCTAACTTCAGTGACTAATTCGGATGGTGAAACATAAGAATGAACCCTTAGCCGCCCGGCCCTAAAAAGCGAACCTCACCCCCTGCCCTCGCTCCAACCGAATTGGCTCAACATTACCCACAAGTCAGGGCGCGGGGCAAGACGGGCGTTGGGCGGGGAACCCCTATTCCCCGCGCGCGACACCGTTGGCGAATCCATTGGTCAGGGGATTGTCAGGTTATAAACGATTACATCCGATGAGGATATCCGGTTGTAGAGGGTAAGGGCAGGTTTGCAAACCTGCCCCTACAACGGCCTCCGCATTCGATCCACCCGGTTCGCCAACGGGAGAACGGTGGGGCAAAAGCGCACCCTACCCCCGGCCCCTTCCCGCAAGCAGGAAGGGGAGCAAAGCGGGCGGGGCAAGCCCGCGCCCCTACGAAGCAGCCCCCATCTCCGCCGAGAAAACAGCGGGCAATTCAACATGGATGAAACTGTGATAAATGGTGGGGTTTGGCATTTATAGGAGATAGTACTAGACTGAAAGTGCAGTAATAAAGCCGCGTATCATTCTTTTATGGGAGGAAAAACGATGAAACTGAAATTGAGTGTCTGGTTTCTGCTCGTGGCCCTGCTCACCGGAAGCGTGGCCGTGCTGTCTACCCCATCAATTGCCTCGGCAGAGTGTATTTCGGCCAGCGGGAATGGGGATGCTGATGTTTTGCTTGGCCCATTTGACATGTCGGCAGGGTCATCGGTTACGATCACGATGACCGCGGGGCAAGGTGGCGGCAGTGGCGGAACGCTGGCGGCGGCGAGCGATGGAACTCGAATCACCATCTACGTAGATACGATCAGCGTGGTGGTAGATACCCAGTATGTGACCCCGCATACCTTGACCTATACGTTCGACACGGATACGAGTAATGTCGAAATATTATTGGATTGGCAGTACGTCGCAGCGGCCAACACCTATGAAGTCACCAGCAGCGACTGTGCGGTTGCGGGCTGTCCGGCGCTGGTCAATATCCCCAGCCAAGCCGTGATGGGACAGTTCGTGATGGATGCGCCAGTCTTGCGGACGCCGGATGCGGGATCGGCTACCGGGCTGACCGTTACCGCTGGTAAAACGTACCGGGTGACAGGACAGGATGCGACAGGCCAATTCCGCCAGATTATTCTGGAATGCTCGTTTGTGTGGGTTCCCGCCAACACCGTTGGAACCTACGCGGATGCGGTGTGGCCGGGCGCGCCACTGCCGACAACTGTCGTTAAATAGTCGTTAAATAGTGTAATGAGGGCGGGAAAAACAAGTCTGCCCGCGGTCCTCAACCTCGATCCTCAAACGTAAGCATGTAGGGGGTGTCGTGTAACCCCCTACGAACCGCATGAACGAATCAAGCGCCCTCCCCCTCCGATTCTGCCAGATTTAGCCGGGTTAGCCATCCGCACTGATTCACCCAAAAGCGAACCGCGTGCCCTCGCCAAGCGAGTTGGCAGCGGGGCGATTCGTATGTTATAAGCAAGTCGGATGACAGGCTCAAGGATGGATGGAATGGTTATGGTACGCTGGATAAGCACGTTGATTTTCGTGATTATGATGTTGGCCTGCGGCGTGGATACCCAGGCGCAGCAGGAGACGCCCTGTACCGCAGACGCGGGCACGGTGATCACCCGGACGATGCAGAGCGCGGCGATTGGTCAGGAGAAGACGTATCAGGTGTATCTGCCGCCGAACTGGTGCAAGCTGGATGATCTGCCGCTGCTGGTGATGCTGCATGGCTTGTATGGCGATTATACGGATTGGGTGGATGAGGGCCGGATTGATGAGGCAGCGGACGCGCTGATTCTGGCGGGGGAAATTGAACCGCTGATCATTTTAATGCCAGATGGGGATGACAGTTTTTATATCAACGGCGACTATGGCGATTATGAAACGTATATCGTCAGCGAACTGGTCGGACTGGTAGATCGGGAGTTCCCGACGGCAGGCACACGCGAAACCCGTTTTATCGGCGGGTTGAGTATGGGCGGCTATGGGGCGCTGTACCTGGGGATGCGGCACCCGGACCTGTTCAGCGCGATAGGGGCACACAGCCCGGCGATCTTCCGGCCTAATCAAAATGCGGTGTCCCACTATCTGTACGGGGCGGATGCCGAGCGGTATGCCGAGTTTGACATTGTGAGTCTGATCGAGCGCGACGGGTGGCCGGAGGAGATGCGAATCTGGGCCGATGTGGGGAATGAGGACGGGCTGCTGGGCGCGTTTTTCCGACTGAATAATGCGCTGTATCCGCTGGTCAACCTGGCCGAGTATGAGGTTCATATCTGGCCGGGGGGACATGATTGGGCGTATTGGAGCGCGCACGCGGCGGATTATCTGCGGTTTTATCTCCAGTAAAGCTGCGTCGATGCGTAGCGGGGCGTATGGCGATACGCCCCACCGAGGCCCACTGACCGGCGATCCAAAAGAAAGGACGAGCGCCAACCGCAACCGGCGCGGATCGCCTACCGGGAGATTGATTGATCCGCCGAGAAAAGCGGGGAATTAGATTGAACCAGGCTAATGAGGGTCATCCCAATTTGGGGTTTGAGCGGTGAATCGGCGGTGGCGATAAGCAGTTTCCCCATTTTATCGATGGCAAACAAAAGATACGACTGACCATTGTAAAGTGATTGGTAGTGACCGATATCAAAGGCGGGAGTCAGCCGGGTTGTTTTCAGGATCATACCCTGCGCGAAGAGTGCATCCAATACCGCGTAGGATTTCCCCTCGCCAAAGAGAATACGCCCACTCAGATCGCTACCGGTTGCCAACCGTTCGCCCGTGCGCTGCTGATAGGGGAGCTGGTAGACCTGCGCCCGTCCAAACAAACGGACAAAGCGGAGGGAGGTAAGCGTATTAACTTCATCGTTGGAGGTAAGCGCCAACACGCGCCCAATCCCCGTCAGATCGAGGAGTTCATCGGTCTGGCTGGATAGGATGTTGGCATACACGACCCGCAATCCCTCCATGCGCGCCTGCTGCACATTTTCCCAGTTGGTATCAACCATGAGCACCTGAAAACCGGCATTTTTGAGCGTTTGGGCAATGGCCCGTGCCCAACAGTGCGCGCCGACAAGCAGCGCTCCCTGGGGGTTAGCCTGCGAAAGCCCCAGCCGCTGGGCCAACGGACCCGCCGATAGGCCGTAGACAATGACGGTGATGATAATCACGGCGAAAATTACCGGCACAAGCTGTTCGGCTCCGTCTACCTGCTGCGCGGTCAGTTCCAGCCCAAACAGTGAGGCGGTGGCGGCGGCAACAATGCCGCGCGGGGCCATCCAACTGATAAAAAGCCGCTCAGCGCGAGACAAGGGCGATCTGAAGGTGCAAATCCAAATCGTCAGGGGACGCACGATGAGGATCAGACACAGCACAAAGACGACTGTTCCCGCGCCTAAGCGGGTAATGTCATCCAGCCGGAGGCGGGCAGAGAGAATGATGAAAAGACTGGAGACGATGAGGGTTTGAAGCGTTTCTTTGAACTCGACGATGCGTTCAATATGAATGAGTTGACGGCTGCCGCCGAGATGCCACCGGCCAAACACCTGTAAATCCTGATTTGCCAAGACGATCCCCATGATAGTGACGCTCAATAACCCACTTTCGGCCTGCAAGAGATTGGATAAAGTGAAGGCGGCAAGGACGAGAAACAAAGTAACGGGGTTTTCCAGGTAGTCGGGAATCCAGTGCCGCCGTTCGGCTTCGATCAACAACCGGACCGCCATATATCCCCCCAATATCCCGATCACGATGGTTTTCAGGATTCCGACCAGAATCATGACCATATCACCGTTGGGACTGTCGGTTGAGATAGCATCGAACACGAGGACAGTCAGCACAACCCCCACCGGATCAATGACAATGCCCTCCCAGCGCAGGATCGAGGCGGCACGTCCGGTAGGCCGTATCTGACGGAGCAGGGGAATAATTACGGTGGGGCCGGTAACAACGAGGATCGCCCCGGTGAGCAGTGCCATCTGAAAGTCAAAGTCTAGCAGCCAGGCCGCCAGCAGAGTTGTTAAGGTCCACGTGATGAGCACACCGAGAGTCAGAATACGCCGGATGACGCCCTCAATCTGCCGCAGATCCGCAACGCGCAGCGTGAGACCGCCTTCAAACAGGATAATAGCAATTGATAGGCTGACTATGGGGAACAACAGATCGCCGAGAATATGATCAACGTCGATCAGATGGAGGATCGGACCGACCAGAATGCCGATTCCTAAAAATAACAAAATCGATGGGATGCGGAAGCGCCATGCTGTCCAGTGGGCGGCTACCGCCAAGCCAATAATTCCCATAAGGGCAAGCAGCACGTCGTCATGCATCGTTTTTTCTCCTTTACCGGACTGGCACTACCGGATTTTACTAAATAAGTGGAGGCATTGCCCCGATTTCCCGCTCGCAGTAAAATCTAGTGATCATACTCCAGCTAATTTGCGGGCGGGGTGCCAATGTCCACACGACTTTTACTCATCGATCCTGATATTGCCTTCGTGGTCAGTATCAAAACGGCGCTGGAAAAAACGGGTGATTTCCAGGTGAGCATCTCGGCAAATGGAGCCGCAGCCGAAGATGCCTTAAGCCGCCATCGTCACGATGTCGCGGTGGTCGCGTTTGATGTATCCGACATGGACGCCCTGGAATTGATTGTGGCGCTGCGGCACGTGCAGGGTGATCTGCCGGTGATTATGACGCCGGAAACCGAAGAACAACAGGAGCGCATCCGGTTTATGGATGTGCAAGGGGCGATTAAAAGGCCGTATGCGGCGCGCGATTTGATTCCGTATGTGCGCAGCGTGTTGACGCGCGCCCGGAGCCGCCCGAAGTCGAAAAATGAGTTTGTGCCGCCGCAAATGCCCGCCGCAATTCGGAAACTGATGAATCCGGCGGACAGCCCCTCACCGACGGAACTGCTGGATCGGGTGGAGCGGGAAAAGCTGGCGAAAGACCTGGATCAGACGCTGGATGTGCTGGAAGAATTCGAGGCGGTGGAAAACAGCCGGACGCGCCTGCTGCCGGACCTCGATCAGCAGGGGTTTACGCCTGGATCAACCGTTATTCTGCCGGAACAGGAAGATGCCGGGAGCACGGATGTTTTGGAGTGGAGCGAGGCGGACCCCACAAAACGGTTGGAGTCCACCCGCACGCTGGCCGACGAACCAGCGGCCTATGACCAGTGGCAGCCCGCTGATCCGAACCAACCGCTGCAAGACCCTGATACGCTGGATCAACTGATCGCGCAGCATGGGTGGATCAGCAAAGCGCACGAAACAAAACCACTGAACGCGCCGCCGCAAGAATTGGATACACTGTCGGACAGTGATTTTGGCGAAGTGCTGGATTCGCTGTCGGGAACGTCGGACCAGGACCGGCAGCGGTCCCCGGATGATCGCGCCTTTCATGAGATGGTGGACGCGATGCGCCCCGAACCCCGTAAAGGACGGAATCGACTGGAAGATTTGCTGGCGTCAATCGCGGCGGATGCAACGCGGGACGGGGAACCGGATACAGAACCTCCGGCGGATAATCCGCTGGATTATGTGCTGGATGCGATCCGGCGCGGGAAGTCGCTCAGTTCCACACCAAACACCACGCCCGGATCGGAGATGGACGATGCGACGATTGGGGATGTGATCGAAGGGCTGTTCGATCCGTCGTTTGAGGGCGTGCTGGCGGCGCTGGCGGGCGAAGAGATCAGCGAGGAGAACTATGCAGAGCCAACCTATACGGGGGAGCCGGCGCGCAGCGAAAGCGTTGAACCACGCGACGATGATCTGATCGGGTTGGATGATATGGTGTCGGAAGAAGGACCGGAATGGCTGCGGGAATATGAAGGGCTGCCGGCTACGCTGCCTGAACAGCACGGCCCGACGCTGGAAGAACCACCGATCAATGCCGAAGATTCGTCACACTATCCGGCGACGGCGGCGCTGTCGGCAGTGACGGGGGATGATCTGTTCTCCCTGGACGATCTGCTGGTGCAGATTGAACACCAACTACCGCCGTCACGGAGTGGCAAACCGCAGTTGAAGCCGCTACCCTCATGGGAGCGGGAGGCGCAGCAGAAAGAAGCGGATCAACTGGCGACGCTGTTTGATCGATATGGGGAGAGCCTACCGGAAACTGCGCCTATGAATGAAGCGGAATTGAGCGCGGATACGCAGCCGATGGCGGCGCATGAACCCGAACTGGAACCTGAACTGGAAACCGAACTCGAAGCGCCATTTGAACCTGAACCCGAACTCGAACTGGAAACCGAACTGGAACTCGAAGCGTCATTTGAACTCGAACTGGAAACCGAACTGGAAACCGAAGCTCTATTTGAACCAGAACTCGAACTGGAAATGGAAACCGAACTCGAAGCACCATTTGAACTCGAACTCGAGTTGGAACTGCCTGAGCAGATGGAAGAAGAGGACCTGGCGGCGCGACTTGGTCCACGCGAGGAACGGCCCGCCGAGGCTCCTGAATTTGAGGAGAATGAACTGGCGGCGCGGCTTGGCGTGCGGGGTGAATCGTCGCCCGTGAAGGAGGGGCAGGAGCGCGTCCTCTCGCTGTCGGACCTGCTGTCGATGGCGGATTTGCCGGTCGAAGCGGCCCCGGATGAATATGAGCAGGCGGCGGAAGAGGCGGTTGAGGAATACGAAGCCGAGGAATACGAGGATGAGGAATACGAGGCCGAGTTATATGCCGAGGAAGACCGGCTGGTAGAGGTTCCGGCGGAAACCGCCGCGCGGATGTTGAGCGGTGAAGTGGATGAAGAGGATGCACTGGCCCGGATCGCCATTCATCTGACGCAGTTTTCGCTGGAAAGTTCGGCGCAAGCCACGCTGATCTCGCGGCCCGGCAGACTGCTGGCGAAGGCGGGCGATCTGCCAGAGCGCGCGATGAACCGCCTGTTCCAGATTGTGGATACGGCATGGGAGAGCAATGCCAGCGAGACGGATTCGCTGATCCGGTATATTACGCTGCCGGATGCGGGGGATTATCTGCTGTACAGTTCGCAGGTTGAGGACGGGATGTTTTTGAGCATGGCGTTCCATGCGAATACGCCGGTGCGGGCAATCCGGCGGCAAGCCCGGCGGCTGAGCGAGTCGCTGGAATTTGTGCCGGAAGCGCCGCCCGCAGTGGAAGCGGACATTGAACCGGAAGCCGCACGAACGCAGACCAGCCGTCCGACGGCTTTAAAGCCCCCGCCGGAACTGCGCGCGGCGCTCGCCCCCCCGCCGGAGACTGTCGAAGCGGAGGAGGAAGCGCCCGCCCGGCCTGAAGGGCCGTATGCGGCGTATACCTGTTTGTGGATTCCGCGCGACCCGGCGCTGGAACTGCTGGGGGATTATGCGGACGAACTGTACAACTGGATTCAGGATGTCGCTGAGGAGAATATGTGGGACCTGGAAGCGCTGGATGTGCGGCCTGATTATGTGGCGTTGACGATCAGCGTCCCGCTCAAAACGCTGCCGGACAGCGTGATCCGAACGCTGATGAACGAGACGGCGGATCGGAGCGCGATGTATTACCCGGATGAGGTGCCATCGGCGGCAGAATTCTGGGCGGGGGGGTATTATGTCGTGACACCGCCGCGCGCGCTGACGGATCGGGAGATCGCACGGTTTATTACCTACCAACGACAGGCGCAGCTCGGATAGCCCGGACAACAAAGTTTCTAGCTCATACGCGTGAGTCAGGCGGGGACCCCCTAGCCCCGCCGTTTTTTCGCGCGCGATACCGTTGGCGAATCCATTGGTCAGGGTATTGTCAACGCCGATGGGATCGGAAATCCGCTGTTTCAGCCGCCGCCCAATCAAATCAGCGGTTTCGCTAACACCCAAACGGGCAAGGCGACCACCACTTGGATTTCGGGGATGGATTGGTCGTGGCTACCGTGACTTTAAGATAGGGCAACGCGGCGCGCAGATAGAGACAGGCGGTGATCTCGCTGTCCTTATGGGAGTGATAAACGAGTAATTTCTCGTCCGAATCTGGGACAACTTCCAGATAAAATTCGCACGAAAACTGCGCCAGGCCGGGCGAGGCCACGTACCACTCGTCTTCAGTTAGCAGGGTTTCAAATTCCTGCTGGATGGCGTCCACGTCGCCGTCCATGCCCACGAAAAAATTTCCAGACGCCTGCCACATCCAGATTGTGTAATCCGTTTCGTAGGCATTGCCGACTTCGTGGGCGAGGACGGTTGATTTTTTGACGTAATCCCACTGCCAGCGCCCGGCATCAACCGTGAGGTAGTGGGGGCGCAGCCCATAGTAGACAACGAGCAGGCAGCAGCTTAATCCGAAGACGCTCAGGCCGACCAGCCATTTTCGGGAGCGCCGCCGTTGGGGGACCGGCGGAGACACGTCCGGCAGATGATCGTCACTCCTCATCATCAGATTCTTCGACCAGGCGGTGACTCATCTCCGAGCCGTAATCCATGCCGTAGACTTCTTTCAACTGGGCGATGCGCTGTAAAATTTCAGCGTTGAAGGGGGTTTTGTCATCGAAGGCATGCAGGACGATACCTTCGAGCAAATCGCCTAACGACAAATCAAGGTACTCGGCGAGCGCCTTGAGTACCTTGAGCATGCGTTTTTCCATGCGTGCGCCGGTCTGGACACGTTGAATGGGAAGCATGGGATTCCTCCGCTTGCATCACCGGACATGACAAAAGAGCGCGGCGGGGCGCTCTGGCGCTGGCTGGATTCAAAACAAGGGGCAAATGCCCCTTGCCTTGCCTAGTCAGTCGGTTCTTTGTAGATGATGTAACGGCCCATGTCATCGCCCTTCGCGATACAGGTCGCCAAATCGACTTTAAATTCATGCCCGCCGGACACCCAGCGCAGCCCTTCCTGTAACAGGCCCTGCCCGACATAACAGACGGGGCGATCCGCTTTGCGGTTCCAACACATGGGGCAGCGCTCCAGGGTATAGATAAATTTATCACCCTCTTCGTGAACGTTGGAAACCTGATCGGAGAACTGGGTAAAAATATTCGCCATAGCGGGGATACCGATTTTCAATTTGGCCGCCAGGGGCAAGACTTTGAAGGCCAGGTCGCCCACGCCAGCCAACGCCCCAAAACCGCGCAGCGCATCGGCAAACGTTGCGCGTCCGGCACGTAGGGCCAGACCGCGGCCACCACGCGGCCCGTACATATCTTCCAACGCGATACACAGCGCGGTGAAGTACGCAAAGTCGAACTCTTTTTCCAGGTTGTCAGGGGGATAGTTATTAATATGTTCCGACAAGCCGGCCAGGTTCAGGATCGCGTTCAGGCCATTTTTGCCCATGACCTCTTCCAACGCTTCGATCGTGATGCGGGCAAACTTGTTTGGATAATAAAAATTGCTTTTCTCCGGTGGCATCGTGCCTGATCCTCCAATTCGAAATGAAATGGTGCTGGGCCAGAAGGCGTGCGCCTTCATTATACGCCAGAATAATTCTGTGTGCGTTGCTCCCGCCCTGTACTATGCGTGTTTTATGGCGTCTTGTCAAGTAGAGATGCGCACGGTGTTTATTATAAAGGAATTCTTTGGTTTGGCGAATTGACTGAGTGGCACTGTTGCAAAAACCAATTTTATATTAATCTAGGCTCAATACGAACACCTACATGTACTGGTGAGAGCATGCGAATACGCTATTATAAGCCGGAGGATGATCCAGCGCTCATGGCGCTGGAGCGATTGTGTCCGCGTGGATTACCCGAACCATTCGTACATTACCGGCGGCGGTTTATTGATCGCGCCGCGCTTTTTTCGGATCACCAACTGTTAGTCGCCGAACACGGAGGGGAAATTGTGGGGGCGGTGGCGGTGGCCGTGAAACGCACCCACATTGGGGATGATCCGGTATCGTTGGGGTATGTGTTTGATGTGCGGACCAATCCCGCCGTACGCCGCCAGGGGATCGGGCAGGCGCTGGTTACGGCGGTGGATGAGTATCTGATGGAGCGCCATGTAGACGGCGTGTACGGGCATATCGAAGCCTCGAATATTCCTTCGCTCAAATTGTTCGAAAAAAAGGGATACGAACGGGTGCGGCAGATTCTGCTGCTGATCTACCAACCCTCTCCGATGATCGAATTCCCGGAATATATGCCGCGCTCGTGTGATGATCATGTGGTGGGGCATGATATTGTGCAGGCGGTCCACAGCCAGCGCGATCTTTATGTGCCGGATGTGGCGGAACGTGTCAAAAATTTCAGCTTTCAGCGCTGGACCGTCGATCTCGGATCGTCAAAGTTCGCCGGGATGAGTCTCTTTGATCAAAGTTATGTCTTCCAGCAGTGGCCCGCGCACGAACCTTTTCCCAGCGAGGAGGAAATGCGGCGCAACGCCAAGCGGAGCCTGCGGCTGTTTGACGAGGTAGGCTGTCATAACCCGCCGCTGCTGCAAACGATTTTTGACAATCTGCGCGATATTGCCGTAACGGACAGAGTGAGTAAACTAACATTATTAGTGGATCGCATGGATCGGATTCCCACTTTTCTCTACGCCGAAGCCTTCAAACAAATGGATTATTGGATGGTTTTTAAGGCACTGCGGCCTGATTGGGAACCGGAATGGCAGGACACCCCCATTTATGTGGATGCGCGTGAGTTATAAAGGCAGCCTATTGTGGACAACCCAAACCCTGAACGCCACCCGCTTTCCCCGCTGCTGCTCGGCGGCGTGATTGTGCTGATCGTCGGGCTGGTCCTGGTCGGTCTGGTGGTGATCGCCAGCGCCGGGGATAATGCGCGGCCCGAACGAGATCGGGAAGATGAGATCGCATTTGAGCCAACCGCCTATATCCCGCCAGCGGCGACGGCGACAACCCAGCAGATCATTATTGTGATTACCGCGACTCCGCTGCCGCCGACGTGGACGCCGCTGCCCAGCCCAACCCAAGCTGAGGTCGTGATCATGCTGCCGACGGCCACCGCAACCACTGAGCCGACGGAGGCCGCGCTGATCGCGCCGACGGCGGACACTCGATCCGCCAGCGGCGGGTGCCCGATGCACACGGTCCAGGCCGGGGAGACACTGGCTACTATCGCCGAGATATACGGCGTTACGGTGGTGGACCTGTGGAACAGCAATGATCTGGCCGGGAAAAATGTGCTGGAAGTCGGGCAGGTACTGATGATCCCGTGTGCGGAGGCCGCGAGCAGCATCGAGATCGTGCAGGTGTTTACGCCCGGCATCACCACCTCGGAATTCGTGGAGATTCGCAACAACGGCGACACGGTGGACCTGGCCGGGTGGCGGCTGACCGATGCGGACGGGAACACGTTTATCTTTCCCAGTCTACGCCTCTTTGCGGGCGCGAGTATTGGTGTTTTTTCGCGCAGTGGGAACAACACACCTGTTTCATTGTATTGGGGACAAAATGCGGCAGTGTGGTCGGCGGGAGAAGTGGTCACGCTGATGAACGCTGAAGGACAGGTGAACGCGGTTTACCGGATACCGTAGCAGCGAGCGTAAGGGGGTCAAGGGATGAGCATCGAAAATTTAGTCGGCCAGAGTTTCGGCCAGTACGAACTGCGCGATCTACTCGGCGTCGGTGGGATGGGCGCGGTGTATCGCGGCTACCAGAAAAACCTCGAACGGGTGGTGGCGATCAAAGTCCTGTCGGCGGCGCTGGCAGGCGAACCCGGCTACCTCGAACGGTTTTACCGCGAAGCTAAAATGGCGGCCTCGCTGGAACACAACCATATCGTGCCGGTGTACGATTACGGCACCCAGCGCGATCTGAGTTATGTCGTGATGCGGCTGCTGGCGGGCGGCACATTGGCGGAGCGCATCACCCAACAGGATAACAAACGCCCTGGGTTGGGCGAAGTAGCGCGCCTGCTGGATCAGCTTGCCAGCGCGCTCGATTACGCGCACAGCCAGGGCGTGCTGCACCGCGATATTAAGCCCAGCAACGTGATGTTCGACAACCAGGGCAACGCCTTTCTGGTCGATTTTGGGATCGCCAAACTGATGGGCACAACCAGCGGCCTGACGGGGACCGGCGTCACGATGGGCACGCCCGCATATATGCCGCCGGAGCAGTGGCGATCCGAAGAACTGACGCCCGCCGCCGATCAGTACGCGCTGGGCGCAACGATCTACGCCCTGGTGACAGGCCGGGTTCCCTTCGAGGCCACAACCCCATTCGGCCTGATGCACAAACATCTCAATGAAACGCCCGCCCCCGTCCAGCTTATCCGCCCGGACATCCCCGAAGCGCTGAATCTGGTGCTGGAACGGGCGATGGCGAAAAAGCCGCAGGACCGCTTCCCGACGATGACTGCTTTTGCCCAGTCATTCACCGGGGCTGTGGCGGGGCACATGGGCGAACAGACAACCTTTTTCACCGCGCCGGTGCTGCGTCCGAAAACGCGCACGGCTCCGGCCCCTGCCCATATCTCGCAGACCGCCGCGACGGTGATCGATACGGCTCCACCCGTCACGGCCCCCACGCCCCCACGCCGCCGCACGCTGTGGTGGGGCGCTGGCGCGGTGATCATCGGGGTGATGGCGCTCATCGGAATCCTGGTGCTGACCAGCGGGGGGAAGGATAAGGATTCGGAAAAATCGCAGGAGAAAGTGGGACTGTTACCCGCCGCTACCGCCACCGACAAGCCCACCACACCAACCGCCACCGAAAATATCAAGGCCACCGCGCTGGTGATCGCAGAGGAAATGCTGACCTCGACGGCGGAACAGTTCACGCCGACGTTTACACCATCTCACACCCCGTCGATCACGCCGTCGCTCACGCCCACCCTGACAGATACACCCTCGCCCACACCATCCCTCACGCTCACACCGACCAGTTCACCGACTCTGACTGATACACCTGTTCCAGTTGCTTATACTGGCGACCAACCTGCGTTAGTCGTCTCCTATTCCGTATGGACCTATGACGCACCGGGCGGTTCTTACTTAGGTGCAGTCTACAGCGGCCCACTCCCCATCCTCGGCAAGACAGCGGACGGCACATGGCTCAAGGTTCAGCTTCAAGAGGGTGAAGCCTGGGTGCGTGTCAGACGGAATACACAGATCATCGGCAGTCTCGATCTGGTGCCAATCGAGTCGGGGGCGATAGTTGTCGTCGGCGGCATCGGCCTCTGGACCTATGCCGAACCTGCCGGACCCCTGTTAGGTGCAGTGAACAACGCCCGTTTGCCCATCCTCGCACGCACGGCTGACAACCGCTGGCTTAAGGTCCGGCTGGACGATGGCAGTGAGGTCTGGGTCAACAATTCCAACAGCCTCCCCATTGAAGGCAGTCTCGACAG
>CAYYNB010000164.1:0-13463 GCA_964472565.1 uncultured Anaerolineaceae bacterium | reverse complement strand
GCCTCGCTTGTCGAGACGTTGTGTTATCCCGCTTGAATGTGCAAAGTCGAGCTTAAGACTTGAGAGAATAGGCGATTCCCTTAGTTTACACGCACTTTATCCATCTAAAACAGGGTCGATCACTTGACAATACGGGACATAGATGAACAAAATCCGTTGGCTATATTATCCATAAACTCGTATAGTTTCGCCTGTTCCACAGTTCAGGCGAGCAGTGAAAAAGAGCTAACGATGCAAAATGCTTTGAAAATATTCGCAATCAGCGTGCGCGATTGGTGGGACAATATGCTGGGAATCGCCATGACTAATTTGTTATGGCTCGGACTCAGTCTCACGATTGTGGGTTTAGGACCGGCAACTGCCGGGATACATGGGGTTGCAAACAGTCTCACATATGGTAAGGGGCAGCATTTTGATGATTTTGTATCGACTGCGCGGCGTTACCTATGGATTAGCCAACAGTGGGTTATTCTGAATATCCTGGTAGGCATCGTTATGTATGTCAACTTGACTTTTTATGGCAGCACAGAAGGAATGTTTGCGTTGGTCTTGCGAACTTTTGTCGTCAGCCTCACCCTGTTATGGCTTGCAGTTCAGTTTTATGTGTGGCCCTTTCTGATCGAGCAGGAAGATAAGCGGCTGCGGGTTGCACTTTGGAATGCGGCGTTTCTGGCACTCGCCAGCCCTGTTTATACGATCACGATACTTGTACTTGGCCTCGTGGTTATTCTGCTCAGTCTAATAACTGTGCTGCCGTTGGGTGTATTTACTGCCGTTTTTTTAGGCATATTAGGGAATCGAGCGGTTGTCGAACGGCTTCGCGCATTTGGGAAAATCCCACAGGATTAATCGTCGGATAGAGACGCGATGGTGCGCAGCATCTCGACATCGGTAATCAAAATGCGATGGCGATCAAAACGGATTGCGCCCATATGCTGAAGTTTCGCCAAAACACGACTGATGGTTTCGGGTGTTGTGGCAAGATGTCCCGCAATGGCGACACGCGTCACACCTGCAACACTGGGAGCCTCAGCCAGCAAAAACCGCGCCAGACGCGCCGTAACCGGATAAAGTGTCAAATTCTCGATCTGCTGGTTCAACTGTCGGGCACGAGCGGCGAGCATATTAATCACGGCGCGAGCCATACGTGGATTTCTCTCGATTGTCTGCGCGATTACATCCGCAGGAATTTGCCAACACGAGGTTAAACTCAGTGCAGCGGCAGTTGCCGGAGTCGGGCCACCATCCATCGCGGCGACCACGTTAAATAAGTCGCCAGGACCAAGCAAATGCATAATATACTCATCACCTCCTGGACTAAGTTTGCTGACTTTGACGCTGCCATCCTCGATAATCCACAAACCAGCCGCTGGATCACCTTCTAAAAAAATAATCTCCTCAGTTTCAAAGGTGTGATATTGAGATTGCTCGGCAATAACTGCCAGAGATTGCGCATCTAAAATAGAAAAATACGGGATAGTCTGTAACTGTTCAAGCAAAGAAGTCATCCACAAAGCGCCTTTGGTCGATGGGTATAAGCAAATTGTACTTATTCAAAGCACCGCTTGACAATCAGGCGAAATAAGCCTAAACTCGCTGCTAGTTGCGGCGAAGCAGCACCCAAATGTTTGTCTTCCCCGAACTCTCGTTGAGCAAGTAAGAAAGGTTAAACATGGAGACGCACAGCAACATCGGCTAGTTTGTTTGGGCTACTCTGCTGCTGTGTGCCAGTTATTGGATTCACCTATGATGCGTCTAAAACGCCGCGCAGAGCTGCCTCTGGTGGCGTTTTTTGATTCCCATCGTAAACGGAAGGCTCTATGTTACAACTTTCGAACATCTCAAAAAGCTACGGCGATCAACAAATTCTCAACCAGGCGGCGCTGATTTTGAATGACGGTCAGCGGATCGGGCTGGTTGGTGCAAACGGTGTTGGCAAGTCTACTCTGCTCAAAATTATCATGGGACAGATTGAAGCGGACAGCCAATCGATTTCGGTTTCTGCTGGTGCGCGAGTCGGGTATCTGGCGCAGACGATAGAGTACAAAGAAGGGCAAACCATCCAAATATTGATCAAGGAAGCACTACAACACCTGACAACACTGGAAAACCGGATGCGAGAACTCGAAACATGCATGGCCGAACAAGCCAGCGATTTGGAAAGTATCATGCAGGAATACGGCGAAATCAGTGATCGTTTTGAGCGGTATGGCGGCTATGAAATGGATTACCGGATTAAGATTCTGCTCAGCGGACTCAAAATTGATCATCTGTCGCCAGAACGGTATGTTGTTACGCTGTCGGGCGGTGAAAAAGCTCGACTAGGACTGGCAATGCTGCTGCTGCAAAACCCGGACGTGCTGCTGTTGGATGAACCGACCAATCATCTCGATTTTGCCAGTTTGGGATGGCTGGAAGATTATCTGCAAGCGTATCGCGGCAGTGTGCTGATTGTGTCACATGACCGCGAATTCCTCAACCGGACCGTGACTGCTATCGTGGAGATTGACGAACACAGCCGAAAAACCAAATCCTATACCGGAAACTATGATGCTTATCTGCAAACCAAAACGATTGAACGACGTCAATGGGAAGACGAGTACGCGAATCAACAGGAAGAGATCAAAGAACTGAGACGAGCAGTCAAGGTCCAGGCGCGGCAAGTCGCGCATAATCGACCACCGACAGACGGCGACAAATTCCTGAAGCACTTCAAGCGGGGCATGGTGGATAAGGCAATTTCCAGCCGGGTTGCGTCGGCAGAAGAACGGCTGCGACGGATTGAAGCCGATCCGATTCCACGACCACCGAAAGACCTCCAATTTGAAGCCGATTTTGACCCGGAAGCAATACAAGGACGCACACCATTGTTTGTCTCTGGATTGAGCAAAAGCTATGGTGAACGGCGGATTCTGGATAGAATTTCGTTCACACTGGGGCCGCGCAGCCGGATTGTGTTGATTGGGCCGAACGGCGCAGGAAAAAGCACATTGCTGAAGATTCTGGCGGGATTTGAGACCTATGACACGGGCGAAGTGTATATCAGCCCGCAAGTTAAAATCGGATATCTCGACCAGCAGCAGGAACATATGGATGTGAGCCAGACAGTGCTCGATGTATACAAAGAAGGGCTGGCAGGCGAGGATCAAGTTCATATCACCGAACTGCTTGGGTCAGGACTGTTTCGATATGATGAGATCAGCCGCCAAGTATGCCAACTGAGCAGCGGGCAAAAACGCAAATTACAAATCGCACGACTGATGGCAAAACGGGCGAATATGCTGCTGCTGGATGAACCGACGAACTTTGTGAGCTTCGATGTCCTGGAATCGTTCGAAGAAGCGCTTCGGAAGTTTCCGGGTCCAGTGCTGGCGGTGTCGCATGACCGGCGCTTTTTGAAACAATTTCAAGGCGAGCTATGGGAACTGCGCGACGGGCGCATCATCCAACATAGCGGTGCATACGAACCGTCAGCGGTTCCCCCCGCCCCCCTTTAAGAACCTTTTGAGGGAGAAATAGTTCTGAAAAGGGGGAGATCCTGGCAAAAAGTCGGTTGCTGTGACAGCGGGCTAACAGTTATTCATCCCCCCGCCCCCCCCTTTATGACTGTTTGAGGGAAAATTTCGCGTCGCGAAACCCATTTCGCGACGCGAGTTCGGGTAAAACTGTGCAGAGACGGCGGAACAATCCGCTGCAAAAGGGGTATGGAGTTGTGAAAGTGCAGTGAGTTCTAGATACAGGATAGCACGGATGTTCGATCCTGTCATCACCATTGATCGACTAACTTCGATGACTAACTTCGATGGTTAATAATGAGGGAGTTACGGTCGGGGCAATTCACCTGCCCCGACCGGGACTAGATAACCCAGCCATCTTCGGGAGTATGGCCGAGCTGGGGCTGGTGTTCGGCATGATAGTGGGTGCGAACGGGCGGTTTTTGGGCCTGAAGATGGATTTCTTCAGCAATCTCCCACACAGCATTGGGGCGTCCCAGGGCGCGAGCACTGGCCGAACGGGCGGCGAGTCCGGTGGGACCTTCGGCCAGCCACTGGCTAATAGTTTCGGCGACATTGACGCCACCAGGGGCATAAACTCCGGCGTTGTTTTCGACGACGTGTGTCACGTTGCCGTCTTCCTGACCCGGAACGAAACTGCTCAGAATCAGCGGTGCGCCAGCGATACAGGCCTCGCAGATGGTCCCCGGCCCGGCTTTGGTAACAAGGATGTCAGCGGCGGCCATCAGTTCAGGCATATTATGGACGAAAGGATAAATGGTGGTGGGCTGGTTCCAGGGTGAGGTTTCCAAGCGCTGTTTAAGTGCCTGGTTACGCCCCGCAATGATGATCAACTGCATATTCAGCTTACGGCTGTTGATGGCACGAGCGATCTGGTAGAGCGGCCCCATACCTTCGCCGCCGCCGACAAGCAGCACTGCCGGGAGATTCGAGTCCCAATTCAGTTTATGGCGCGCTTCGTCTTTGGCAACCAGTTTTTTCATAAACTGGGGGTGAACGGGTAAACCCGTGATGCGCATTTGTTCAGGTTTGAGGCCGAAAAGTTTGCCCCGGTCATAGGCGGCCTGGGTAGGGGCAAGGCAGCGATCCACGTCGGGTTCATACCAAAAGGCGTGGGTCGTCACAAGGTCGGTGATCACAGTGACAAACGGTGGGCGAAATTTCTGGGTGGTGTTGTAGGCATGCATCACCGGGCGGTTAAAAAGCGAATGCACGCTCACCATAACATCGGTGGGATGCTCCTGGATCAAACGGCGCATGCCATTTTTCCAAAGTTGTTTGGCGACGGCCATCACCAAGCGCCCACGATGCCGGGTATTGGCAAATTCGTAACCGAACTCCCACGAATGCGCAGCCCAGTTGACCCAGGGGGCATAGACTTCGGGCATGTAGGTGAAGGGGAACGGGGTATAACGACGGTAGACATCCACGAGTTCAAATAAATACTCATCGGGGTATTTGATTTCCATCGCGGCGCGGATGGCATCGGCAGCGGCGCGGTGGCCTCCGCCGGTATCGGACATCAGAAAAACGACGCGTTTGCGTGCCATAAAAGGCTCCTAAAGCAGTTGTTAGCGATTGGGCGCAGCTATGCATATGCACATTAACTTTTAATCCTGTCAGGGTTCGACGATGCGTTTGGCACCACGCTCGAATTTGCGGCGAGGCAGCATGACGCGGCGGTCACAGCCGAGGCAGCGCAGACCGATATCGGCTCCCACGCGATACACTTCCCAGCGATCACTGCCGCAGGGATGCGTTTTGCGCATTTGTACCACATCGCCAACCTGAACATCCAGAGACATCGCTAGAATCTCCATCAATTGATCGTGGTAGGAATTATACTCTACCCAAGCGCGAAATTTTATCGGAAAATAGATTGGATTAGATAACAATGAGGTACATCTGTGACACAAGCGAGATCTGACATCCGCAACATTGCGATTATTGCCCACGTCGATCATGGGAAAACCACCCTGGTTGATGGGATGCTTAAACAGGCCAAAGTGTTTCGCGACGCTGACAGCGCCGGGGAACGCATTCTGGACTCAAATGCGTTGGAGCGCGAACGCGGCATTACCATTCTGGCGAAAAATACTGCTGTCACGTGGAACGGCGTGAAGATTAATATCGTCGATACACCCGGCCATGCGGACTTTGGCGGTGAGGTCGAGCGCGTGCTGAACATGGTTGATGGTGCGCTGCTGCTGGTGGATGCGGTGGATGGTCCGATGCCGCAAACGCGGTTTGTGCTGCGAAAAGCGCTCGGATTGGGACTGCGGGTGATCGTGGTGATCAACAAAGTGGATCGCCCTCAGTCACGCGTGGAAGAAGTGTTGAATGAGACGTTTGACCTGTTCATCGAGTTGGGCGCGAGCGATGAACAAGCGGATTTTCCGCTGATCTATGCGGTAGGGCTGGAAGGAAAATCGGGCTATACACCGGATACCGTTGTCGATAACCTGGCTCCGCTGTTCGAGATTATCCTGAAGGAAATCCCCGGCCCGCAGATTGATGCCGACGAGCCGATGAAACTCCAAGTCACGACGCTGGATTATGACAATTATAAGGGTCAGATCGGCGTGGGGCGGCTGTTGTCGGGAAAGATGCAAAAAGGGATGCCGGTGGTGCGGATCACGCCACAGGGTGAGCGAACCATGGGGAAGATCGTCTACCTGTTCACGCATCACAATCTGTCACGGCAGGAAATCGATGAAGTGATGGCGGGCGATATTGTGGCATTCGCCGGGCTGGATGAGATCAAGATCAGCGATACGATTGCTGATCCTGTTGTGGAAAAGCCAATTGACGCGATTGCCATTGAACTGCCGACGGTACGGATGACCTTTGGGGTAAACACATCACCGTTCGCGGGGCGGGAAGGCAAAACAGGCTGGGGGACATCACGACGGCTGCGGCAGCGGTTGTATGATGAGACGCGGAGTAACGTGGCGCTGCGGGTAGAAGACAGCAACCAGCCGGACCGGTTTATTGTCAGCGGGCGCGGCGAACTGCACCTTGCGATTCTGATCGAAACGATGCGGCGCGAAGGGTATGAGTTTGATGTCAGCAAGCCGGAAGTGATCTATATGGATGATCCCGATACAGGCGAGACACTCGAACCGTATGAGGAAGTACATATCGAAGCCGCCGATGAAATGGTGGGAACGGTGGTTGAACTATTAGGTGCGCGGCGTGGGCAGATGGTCGATATGCGCAGCCAGAACGGGATGACGTATCTGAAATACATCGTGCCCACACGCGGATTATTGGGCTTCCGGTCGCAGTTTATGCGCGCAACCAGTGGCTTAGGCCAGATTAACTCGATTTATTACGGCTATGATAAACTGGCTGGGCCAATTTCGGGGCGGCAGTTCGGCAGCCTTGTGGCGTGGGAACAGGCGAGTGCTACGGCTTATGCGCTGACCCATTCTCAGGCACGCGGCACATTTTTCATTTCGCCGGGGGCGGATGTGTATGAGGGTATGGTGATCGGGGAACATATCCGGGGCGAAGACCTGGCGGTTAATGTGGGCAAGAGTAAACACCTGTCCGCCATTCACACCCGCACCTTTGGGCAGGAAGTCCGGCTTAGCCCGCCGCGCCAGATGAGTCTGGATGACTGCATTGAGTTTCTGGCAGAAGATGAACTGTTGGAAGTAACGCCCAACAGCCTACGGATTCGCAAGAAGATTCTGAATAACGAAGACCGCCAGAAAGAGCAAAAGCGGCGCGAGAAAATGCTCGAAGGCGATTAATTTGCAAAATCCCCCTGGTTACGGGGGATTTTTTATTGCTGGCTGCGCTGATGACCGTCGGAAAAGTAATAGCCCACACCGGATTCGGTCAGAATGTATTCCGGGTTGCTGGGATCCGCTTCCAGCTTGCCGCGCAAACGGCTGATATTCACCCAAAGATATTGGGTATCGTCTTCGTAACCCGGCCCCCAGACTTTGGAAAGCAGTTGGCTGTGGGTGAGAATACGGCCCGCGTTGGTCGCTAAGTGGTAGAGGAGTTTGTACTCGGTCGGAGTCAGGCGGACAGGTTGGCTGCGAACCGTCACCTGACGTTGGGGAAAGTCGATCACCAGATCGCCAACCTGGAAAATGGATTTACTGGGTGTCTGATCCGGGACACGTGCGCGGCGTAAATTGGCACGCACGCGGGCTAAGAGTTCCTTGTTGCGAACGGGTTTGACCAGATAATCATCGGCACCCGCATCTAACCCGCGAACCATATCTTCTTCGCGGGACTGGCCGGTGATCATGATCACCGGGACGCTGGTGAATTCGCGCAGACGATGGCAGACATCAAAACCGTTGGAGTCGGGAAGAGTGACATCTAAGAGGATGACATCGGGCTGTTCGGCCACAATCAGTTCAAGCGCATTATTGCCCCGTGTGGCAGTGATAAGATTAAAGCCTTCGGCCTCCAGTTTGATTTTTAGCAGGCGCAGCATTTGGGGATCATCGTCTACGACCAGCACTTTTGCCACTTCGCGGTTGGGGCGAATGTCCAGCTTCGTGTTGGACGGGGGCACTATGGGTATTGGTTTCGTCTGGATTGGTGGGACGGGTTGGGGGGGAGTCAGCGGCAGCGTAAAATAAAGGGTGGCATTATCGGCCCACATCTGGCCACCGTGCGCGGCAACTACACCACGCGCCACATAAAGTCCGATTCCAGTTCCACTCGTCAAGTCGATGTTTTGGCCGTCAAAAATGCGCGTTAGTTCCTCAAGGGGAATGCGGCTGTCTTGGTCGGCGATACCGATTTGCACCGCGCCGTCTTTGAGTTGGGCGGTCAACCGGAATTTCTTATCACGGTGGGAAAACCGGGCCGCATAGTCGAGTAGATTGTGTATGACCTGCTCAATGCGCAGCGCATCAATTTCAAGGGGCGGGAGGTCATCGGAGATTTCCAGGTTGAGCACATAACTTTGTGAGGTGAGATGCTGAACCAAGCGGTGCAAAAGCCGCTTTATATCGGTCTGGCGGCGATCCAATTCAACGGCATTTGATGCGAAGCGGAAAATCTCCTGCGCATTTTGCAGGAGGCGACCAAGTTGATCAACCTGCTCATCAATGTTTTCCAAAAATTTCTGGCGTTCGGTGTCGTCCCAATAGCGGTGCCCACTCAACACGGTGGTCACAAAACCTTTGATAGTTGCTACGGAACCACGCAAGCTCTGGGTGAGCATCGAAAAATGATCCGGTCCGGTCGAGAAAGACTGGCGCTCGGCTGCTGCATCACTCACTAACCCACCCCAGCCGAGGTGTATGGGGCGATCATTGTCGCGACCATAAATGGGAAAAATATCCACCTGGATACGGCCTGCCAGCGGTTCGCGCACCTGGAAGATCACAGAGGCTTGTTCGGTCAGTGTGCTAACGGCAGCTAACAGATCTTGAGTGGTCTTGATTTCATTGCTGCTTATGGTTGCCAGTTCGCGGATCAGCAGCACATAGGAATGGCCGACAATTTGCGCCAGCCTGACACCAATAAGTTCCTCAAGTTGAGAGTTGCAATAATTTACCTGACCGTCGTTACCTACGATAAACAACCCCCGTTTGCTTTCCATAGATGACTGCGGCGGTGTACTTGGATGCGCCAGGTCTGTAAATGGTACACTCTGCATTGTTAGCATGCAGGAATCCTCATCTGTATTTGCAGGTTGTGTTGGAAAATCGGGCAGTTAATAGAAATCGGCTACTGCCGATGAACGGATTTTAAGAGGTTAAAGACACGCCCGCCATTAAAAAGCAAATAAAAATCAACAAAAACATGTAAAAGAGGACCGTGCCAGGGTAATCATTTCACTTATCGTTTATACTTTGGCTCAGCATTGGAATGACGAGAGAGAGCAGCAGAAAAATGACAGTAAAGGTTGGTTATATTGGATTGGGCCTCATGGGGTCGGGGATCGCGCGCAATTTTATGAAAGCGGGGTACTCGCTTATCGTCCACAATCGAAGCCAAACTATTGTTGGACAACTCGTGAGTGAAGGCGCAAGTGCAGCTCACACACCGCGCGAAGTGGCCGAACAGGTCGATTTTGTCTTTACCAATCTGCCCGATACGCCAGATGTCGAGCAGGTGGTTTTGGGGAAAAATGGCATTATCGAGGGAGCACACGAGGGCCTTGTTTACATTGATAACAGTACCATTTTGCCGGAAGCGGCGCGGCGGATGGCCGCTGAGCTGGGGAACGTTGGGGTGATGGCGCTTGATGCACCGGTCAGCGGGGGCGACATCGGCGCACGAGCCGGGACATTAAGTATTATGGTGGGGGGATCACAAACTGCATTTGAGCAGGCACTTCCGCTGTTTGAGGCGATGGGAAAAACGATTACCTGGGTGGGCGAAAGCGGCGCGGGCCAAATTGCAAAAGCGGCGAATCAGATTGTCGTAGCCGGTACGATGGTGGCGATGGCCGAGGCGCTAGTCTTAGCGCAAAAGTCCGGTGTTGATCCGGCGCGAGTCGTGCAAGCTATCAGTCGAGGCGCAGCACAGTGCTGGGCGCTGGATAACAAGCCGCCTAAGATTTTTAAACGCAATCTAGGGCCGGGTTTTAAGGCGTATATGCAAGCTAAAGACCTAAAAATTATCGTGGATACCGGGCACGCATACCAGATTCCGCTGCCCCAGACAGCAGTCGCACACCAATTGTATGAAGCGATGATTGCAATGGGCAATGGAGAACTGGATAACAGCGCTGTTATTACCGTGTTAGAAGCACTGGCGGGCGTTCAAGTCGAGAGTCACGCGGATGAATCGTGATTTCTAGCCCTCGACAGCGACTGTAGAATATCTATATACTGTGAGTAAGTAAAGGCGGCAACGGATAACCTTTGCCAGGGTAACAGAAAAACACAAACCTCGGCATGCTTATCGGACGGGAAGGCTAGATAATCGTTCGTCTGGTAGGGAGGTGTATCATGGCAGTCGTGACCTTTTCCAGGCAATTTGGCAGTGGGGGTGACGAGATCGCTGCACGTGTGGGCGAACTGCTCCACTACCGCTATTTTGATAAACAGCTTATGCTTCAGGTCGCCTCAGAAATGGGGCTGTGCCACGATGGAATACTCGACCTGTCTGAGGACCGCTTTGAGGTCCGGCATTTTCTTTCGCGGTTGTTCCAGGCTGGTCCCCGGATCAAGGTATGGGGAACTGATGAAGCCGGTCAGTATACACTCAGCGATCAGGAACTCAATGCAGATCGCTGCATCGACCTGATTAAACAGACGATACAAGCAGTCTATGAACAAGGCAATACGATTATTGTTGGGCGCGGGGGACAGGCGATTCTGCATGATCAGCCGGATGTCTTGCATGTTCGTGTCGTTGCCCCGTTGAAAGATCGGATTGCACGGCTGCGGGATCAGGGTGTTCGCGGAATTGCGGAGATCAAACTGGCGATCAACCAGCACGACAAGGCTACTGCCGAATATCTGAAGCGATTCTATGACATCAACTGGAATGATGCGTCCCTATATCATCTTGTGGTCAATACCGGGAAAATGACCATAGAAAACGCGTCGCAACTGATCGTCACAGCAGTTAAACAAATCCAGTCGGAACCGGCTACGACTTGACAGTGAAACGGGAGCCTGTTACACTGCGCGGTATAACAACTTTGACGGAGCCAAGTACGTTATTCACGTCTTCAGAGAGTCACCAGCCGGTGTGAGGTGGCGACGCAGAAACGGAAATCCACTCCCGACACGTTGCCGCCGAACCGCACAGCTAAGGCAGGCCGGGAACGCCCGTTAGCGCGAAGTTTAATGAGGTCTGTGCCCTAAGAAGGCATGGATAAATCCAGGTGGCACCACGAGTTCCTCGTCCTGGCTGTTTGCAGCCGGGCCGGGGATTTTTGTTTTGGGGAGCAAAACAGCATGACTTTCGACTTTATGAAACCGGATGTATGGGATGGACTGGTGTTAGGCGTAGTCGTCGTCGGCGCGGCGCTGGCGGCACTGCGCCTGTACAGCGATTGGGTATTTGCACAACGGCAGAAAAAACGCGCTGAACGCAACGGCAGTGATCATGAGCAGAACCGTACATAATAGGAGAACAAACCATGTTGGACATAGCATTAATCCGTGAGAAACCGGAGTGGGTCAAAGAGCAACTCCGTAATTTGAACGACGAAAAAGCGATAGAACGCATTGACGCGATCCTGGAACTGGATAAACGGCGACGCGCGCTGCTGACAGAAGTCGAAGCGATCAAGGCGAACCGCAATCAGTTGAACAAGCAGTTCGGGATGTTCCGGGGGAACAAAAAACTGGCTCCGGCACAGGTACTTGGTGGTGCACAGGCGGCAGTCCAGGCGATTCGGGCGGGCAATATTCCCGGCGCGCTGGACCTGTTGAGCAATCCACCTGCGGCAGACGGCGCAGCGGATGCGGATCAGGTGCAGGCGGCGGTGGACGAACTCACCCGCACAATGAAAGGGCTGGGAGATCGGGTAACAGAAATTGACGCGGAAGTGCGCGAGGTGGAAACGGCGCTGGAAGAACATATGCTGTGGATACCCAATATGCCGCATGAAAGCGTTCCAATCGGCATGACCGATCAGGAAAATATCCCGCACGAGGAACGCGGCCCGAAACGACACTATGATTTTACGCCGCAGCCCCATTGGGATCTCGGCCCGGCGCTGGAGGTGATCGACTTTGAGCGGGGTGTCAAACTGTCGGGAACGCGCTTTTATATTCTCAAGGCGACGGGGGCGCGGCTGTACCGGGCCATGATCTACTGGCTGCTGGATGTCCATACGACGCAGCACGGTTACACCGAAATTTACCCGCCTTTTATGGTGCGTGAAGACGCATTGTATGGGTCGGCGCAGTTCCCGAAATTCAAGGATGTGGTGTACTTCGATCAGGAATCGGAGTTGTTCATGCTGCCGACGGCAGAAGTCGCGCTGACGAATATGCACCGGGATGAGATTCTGGAAGAGGAGCAGCTTCCGCTGCGTTACGTGGCGCATACGCCGTGCTTCCGGCGCGAGAAGATGAGCGCGGGGCGCGATGTGCGTGGAATCAAGCGCGTTCACCAGTTCGAGAAGGTGGAATTGTATAAGTTCACGACGCCCGAAAACAGCTATGATGAACTGGAAAAGCTGGTGCA
Organism: uncultured Anaerolineaceae bacterium; assembly: GCA_964472565.1. Taxonomy (GTDB): domain Bacteria; phylum Chloroflexota; class Anaerolineae; order Aggregatilineales; family Aggregatilineaceae; genus DATAMF01. The sequence goes on along the minus strand of CAYYNB010000164.1, from coordinate 816 downwards.
GAATGCGGAACATGTCTGCGAGATGCTGCAAATCCCCTACCGGCGGCTGGAAATTGTGACGGGCGACCTGGGCTTCGCCGCCGCGAAAAAATATGACATCGAGATGTGGGCACCGGGCAGCCAGGAATGGCTCGAAGTCAGCTCGTGCAGCAATGTGACGGATTTCCAGGCGCGGCGCTCGAATATCCGGTACCGTCCGGCAGGCGGAAAAGTGCGTTTCGTGCATACGCTCAATGGATCGGGCCTGGGCATGGTGCGCGCCTTGATCGCCGTACTGGAAAATTACCAGCAGGCGGATGGGAGCGTGGTGATTCCTGAGGCGCTGCGGCCTTATCTGGGCGGGATGGAAGTGATCGAGCCGAAGTAAATCCATGATTGACGCGCCGCAGGAATTTTTCGCTGGCGTCTGGTATAATGCAGGGGACTCAAGGTGACCGGGTGATCGCGGCTCGCCGCGTGCGAGACGAGGAAAGTCCGCGCTCCACAGGGCACGGTGCTGGCTAACGGCCAGGCGGGGCGACCCGACGGCAGAGTGCCACAGAGAAGTGTATTACCCGTGAGGGTGAGGGTGAAACGGTGCGGTAAGAGCGCACCAGCGTGCGTGGCGACACGGCGGCTAGGCAAACCCCACCGGGAGCAAGGCCAAGCAGGAACGAGGGGCGGCCCGTCCCGTTTGAGTTCCGGGTAGGCTGCTTGAGGCGCGGGGTAACTCGCGCCCTAGAGAGATGATCACCGCCCGCCGGAATGCCCGGTGGGCACAGAACGCGGCTTATATGGTTGGCTTGAGTCCGTTAAGAGCGCCCTAAGTGGCGCTCT
>CAYYNB010000163.1:0-13500 GCA_964472565.1 uncultured Anaerolineaceae bacterium | reverse complement strand
ACCCTCGTGCTCACATAGCGCCGTTATCCCCGTTGCTCACCCATTTGGCCCGTAGAGGGTACTGAAACATGTATCGACAGCAGCGCTGTCGCTCGCCAAAATATTTCACGGGGTTTACTCCGAAATATCAGCGAGGGGTACATTTAAGTCGCATTCGTTTTTTCGACAAAGGGAGTAGCTTTGCGGATATAGGAGATGAAGACGGGTGGCATAGTGTCTATCCTAATGGTTGTTTTCTAACCCAATATCACTACCGTTATTGTACGCCCGATGGCGACTGAATGCGGGATGTATGGGACTTTCCACAAGTGAGCCAACCCTCTCACTGTCTCTTAAGGAAATTGAGCAGATCTTCCACTTCATCGTAATCCGCTCGAAATGTGTCACGCAGGAAACGTGCGAACCGTTTGAAACTGACCAGATTCACTTTACCGGATGTAGATTTTGTATATGCCGCCACATGTGTGCGGTTAGTGTCGAGTAGATAGACTGGCGGTGTCTGGGCAAGCAAAAAATCCTCAGCAAATGTGGCGATAGCGGTAGTGTGCTCTTCCATCATTTTAGGGGTTAACCCCGCTTTGCCCAGTTCTTTTTGGAACGCGGTCAGCAGTTTCTTGTTTTTCTCCTGAATATGCCGTCTCAACGCTGCCGGATCACTCCGTTCGGCATAGGGTGGTAGCGTGGTGATAATCCCTTCACGTTCCTGGATGCGGTCGTAGCCATCTTTTAAGCTGCCGCGATACCCACCTCCAAAGTAGATAGGATACGAAGAGAATAGGCTGTCGTAGATAATCCGATCTTCGAAGGGCAGCAGTACAGTCTTGATGAGAACAGGCAGGTATGGCCCGATAATTTCCTCGATAGGGCTGACCAACCCCAGCACACCGAACGCCCGCATCGGCGACTCACTGGAAAGAAAGACCGTATGTTTCTTGAGATACCGGAAGATGTAGAAGTCTCCTGCTACACGATGTTTCCAGCTATCCACCAGCGCTAGATCGCCATCTGAAAGATGGGCCGGATTCTCGGCAATGAACCCCTCGCGCAGCGAATCATCAGCCCATAATGCTTCTCGCAACGTAATCGCATCTTGCGGATCGACGCTCGCATCGCCGTACTGGGCGGGAAACTCCTTGATCAGCTTTTTCTGCTGATTGACATAGTGCAATAGTGGAAACCAGATAGTGTAAAACCGTTGGGTTTCACCACTTGATAAATGCATTTGTAGCTCCTATCTATCATTTCTGAAGAAATCTGTCGGGACAAAAAACTGCCAGCTTCATGAAACTGTAAAAACTGGGTCCTCTGCGATTCATGTAGATCGAAGCAAAAACTAAGGGGAAACGTACATAACGCCCTCAGAGTTTCTGCATAAAGTGCGGAACTCCCGTAAAACTGCTTGCCTAATCCGCTGCTTTGCATCCCAAAAACCGTAAACCTACATCCTTTTGAGAAGGTCACTATGGTAGGATGTTCATGATGTAGTTCGCACTGACTATAGGGACGGCCAAACATGACCAGCAATATCCCAATGAACATAGACCAGACCGACATTCCAGATGCCGAAAAAGGTACTTTCATTCGCTCACAGGATGCCCAATCGGTAATTTTGACACCCGGATTGGTATTTTTACCATCCCCAACTGGTAAATTTCCGCATGGCCGCAACTCCTGTTTTGATATGATGACGGTATGAATGAACAGGCGAAACAACAAACCATGAGCACACATTCAAAAACCTCGAACTTCGAGGAAAGCGTACAAAGCATGATCGCCCGTGTGATGAGTCTCGCTCGGCTGTTGACGACCGAGGACGCGGCACCTGATGAGTCTTCAGCGGAGTTAAAACGCGCCCGGCGTAAAAAACACAAGAACGAAAACTCGTAGTACAGTGATGAGAAACAGCACAACAATTAGGGAAAACCTATGGCTCGCAAAACCAAACGCATTGTCACACTACCAGGGCATGTTAAATACCTTCGCACCAGTGATGAAGAAGTCCAGGCTCCGGAGCGGTCGCAAGACGGCCAGCGCCGGGATATTGGACGGCTGCTCCAGTTATACAGTGATCTGCCTGACCTGGGCGAATACATCGACAATTACACCGGTACATCGGCAGATCGTAAAAACTATCAGCAGATGCTCCGCGATGCCCGCAGCGGCAAGTTCTCTCATGTGTTTGCCGCTACTCCGGATCGGTTTGGGCGTGACGACGTGGAAGCATTGCGCGCAATAGACGAATTGACTACTTTGGGTATCTGCGTCCGGTTTGCGTCGCATCCTGATCTCGATCCGGCAGATGAAGACGACCGGCTGTATCTCAATATTCTATTCGGTATGGCAAAACGTGAGTCGCGTGTTATTGCGCGTCGAAGCCGGAATGGAATGCTCTCTAAATTGCTGGAAGGCGGATGGCCTTTTCTTGCTCCTGATGGCTACGTCAATAAGGAAATTAAACTCACTGAACTGGGCAAGGAAGAGCAATTCAAGCACGCTCGTTATAAAAGATGGGTTGAACTCGATGAGGGGCAAAGTAAGGTATGGCGTTTCGCTTGGGATCTGCTGTTGGGTGATCAGCTTACCCTGGATGGCATCTGCGAAAAACTCTACGAGCGGGGTTATCGGTTACGCGACGGTAAACCGTTCGTGCAGGTAGATGAAGATGGGCAGCGCATTCCTTATATCCAGCAGCTTTCCCGTGCCTTTCACAACTGGTTCTATGCGGGTTGGGTTGTTGCCAACAACGATTGGGCCAAAATTCCGCCGAAGACAGTACGTGGCGAATGGGAACCGATTGTTTCGACAGAGGAATTTGAGCGAGGGTTAAGCATTTTGGCTCGTCGCGTGCATCTCCCCATGCCTCAAAAGAAACGGTTCTACCTGTTACAAGGTCTGGTCTACGTGGAATATACCGACAGTACCTTAAGAAAGCTCACCTGTGGCACGCCCAATGCGCAACGACCTTCAGGTGGGGTAGCCTACTATTGCATACCGAGCAGCGACCAGAATTTTCTGTGCCGGACGGTCGATAGCCAAATTCCTGATCATTTACGTGCAGTCCAGGTCGATCCGGTGTTGCTACCTCAAATCCGGCAAGCTTATTTGTCTGATGTTGGGCGTTATTCTGTCAATCATGATCGCGAGTTGCAGGACTTGAAAGCCGCCTTAAAGCGGTTGGAAGAACGAGAACTGAATCTCTGGCGGGCATTCACTGAGCATGGAATGCGCCCTCAAATCTACGAAAAGCTGTCGCGCGAATACGAGGATGAACGACAGCGCATTGAGAATACGATGAGTGCTCTTCAACAGGACCGTCGCGAATATGTCGCTAATCTGGATGCGGCGCTGGCGATCATTGCTGAAATTGCGGACCGTTATTTGCTGCACACACCAGAGCGACAACGTGATATACTAAAACAGATGGTCAGTCGGGTTGTGATCAACCCGGAGGGTAGGATTGTTCGAATTGAGTTGAAGCCGCCATTTAATTACCTGGATGGCTTGCATCACAGCGGCGAAGGCAATCCACGCGCTAAAAATCCCAAGTCACAAAATAAAAGAACCAGTGTGTCTGACACTGGTTCACTTCACCTTAAACTTAGTGACCCCGAGAGGACTCGAACCTCTAACCAATTGATTAAGAGTCAACTGCTCTTCCATTGAGCTACGGGGCCATTCAATGGACGCAAGAAGTTTATCACGATTCCGGCGGGTGGTCAACGGTTATTCGATTAATCAATTCGGCTTTCGGTCTCCAATACTAACCCATTCCTATCCTTCTGACCAAGTGTGGTATAGTTAGCGAGGGGTCAGGCAATATTTGTGCATATCTAGAAAGGAGTTCTTAACTTCTTGTCTTCTACCTATTAGTGTTAAGGAGATATTCGTATGATGGTTTTCAAATATCGCTCCCGTTTGTTTATCCCCATTTTTTTCCTGGCGCTGCTCGTAGGCGTTATGGCCTCGGTGAACGCGCAGGAAAACTCGGCTCCCCCAGACACAGTGACTATCGCCGGGACCATTCAGACCCTGCTCGGCTGTGCGAACGACTGGGCACCGGAATGCGAAAATACAATGCTCACCTACGATGCTGGTGACGATCTGTGGACCGCGACCTGGACGCTTCCGGCGGGGGATTATGAATACAAGGCCGCGCTCAACGGCAGTTGGGATCCCGAAAATTATGGAGCTAATGCGGTTGAACATGGCGATAATATTAAACTTGCTGTTCCCGAAGAGATGGCTGTCACCTTCTTTTATGATCACAAAACCCATTGGGTGACGGACAGCATCAATTCGATTGTGGCGAACGTGCCCGGCGATTTTCAGAGCAAGATCGGCTGTCCGGGCGACTGGGCACCCGATTGTCTGCGGACCTGGCTGCAAGACATCGACGGCGATGGCATCTACACCTTCCGCACAACCGCCATTCCCGCCGGTGATTATCAGGGCAAGGTCGCGCTGAATCAAAGCTGGGAACCGGAAAACTACGGCCTGGATGGGGTCGAGCACGGCGATAATATTCCCTTCAGCATCCCCGCCGATGGGCATGAACTCGTGGTGGATTATGATTCCGTCAGCCACATGGTCACGGTGACGGTGAGCGAAGGCGTGGTGGGGACCCCCGCCCCGGCAGCCGAAACGCCTGTTGAAGGTGAAGTAGCTGCTCCTGCTGCTGCGCCCCAGCCCGAAAGTGTCACCATCGCGGGGACGATCCAGGCCCTGCTCGGCTGCGCGAATGACTGGGCACCCGAATGCGAAGCTACCATGCTCGCCTTCGATGCGGAAGATGTTGTCTGGCAGGCGACCTGGGTGCTTCCCGCTGGCGATTACGAATATAAAGCCGCGCTCAACGGCACCTGGGACGAAAATTATGGCGCGGGCGCAGTCAGCGGCGGCGATAATGTGCTGGTGACTGTTCCTGAAGAGATGGAAGTTACCTTCTTCTATGATCACGCCACGCATCTGGTGACAGACAGCATCAGCACGCGGATGGTGGTTGCTGTGGGCGATTACCAGTCCGAACTCGGCTGCGCGGGCGACTGGATGGTTGACTGCTTGCAGGTGTGGCTGCAAGACGTTGACGCGGACGGCATCTATACCGGATCGACGGTACGCATTCCGGCGGGCGACTGGAAAGTGAAAGTCGCGCTGGATCAAAGCCCCAAAGAAAATTATGGGGACGCCGGAGAACTCAATGGCAAAAGCCTTCTCTTCACCGTGCCCGAAGCGGGGCATGAAGTGGCGTTCTCGTTCGATGGCACCAGCCATGTGATCACGGTTGAAGTCAGCGCGGAAGTCGTCGCCACCCCGGAAGAACTCGCGCCCCAGGCGCAGGAAACGCCGATTCCCACCGAACAAGCGACTTTCCCCGCGATTCCCGAAGTGACCCAGACCGCCGCCCCGCAGAGCGTGACAATTGCCGGAACACTGCAATCGGAACTCGGCTGCGCGAACGACTGGGCACCGGAATGCGAAAATACGATGCTCACCTATGATGCGGGCGATGATCTCTGGGTGGCAACCTGGGACTTGCCCGCGGGCGAGTATGAATATAAAGCGGCGCTCAACGCCAGTTGGGAACCCGAAAACTACGGCCTCGGCGCAGTGGAACACGGCGATAATATTCCGCTGGTGCTGGCCGAAGATACCACCGTCACCTTCTTCTACAATAACAAAACGCACTGGGTATCAGACAGTGTGAACTCGATTATTGCTAACGTGCCTGGCAGCTTCCAGAGTGAACTCGGCTGTCCCGCGGAAGCAAACGACGGTGACTGGGAGCCACCCTGCTTGCGCACGCGGCTGGAAGACCCGGATGGCGATGGCGTATATCTGTACTACACCAACGCACTGCCCGCCGGAGATTATGAACTCAAAGTCGCGGTTAACCAGAGCTGGGACGAAAACTATGGCGCGGATGGCGCTCCGGGTGGCGCGAATATCCCGTTCACGATCCCCGATGCAGGTTATATGTTAGCCGTGACCTACAACCGGGCGGATAACATGGTCAATGCCTTTGTGAGTGATGCGCCGATGGGCGAAATCATTACGGTTGCTGCGCCGGTGGTCGGCAATATCACCCAACCCAAAGCGCATTGGGTGACGGCTGATACAATTGCCTGGGACAAAGCGAGTGAAGAGGGCGCAACCTATGCGCTGTACTATTCGCCCACCGCTGAACTGGCATTAGCTGAAGGTGCAATTACGGGCGGCGAGTCCATCCCTCTGACCTTTGATCCCACCGGACTGCCGGAAAGCGTAACTGCCCAATACCCGCACCTCGCCGCGTTGGGCGCGCTGAAAATCGGGGAAGCCGATCTCGCCAAAGTACCGGATATTCTGAAAGGCCAGTTTGCGATCACCGCGACTGCCGCCGATGGCACTCTGATCGATGCCACCTCACTGCAAATCCCCGGCGTGTTGGATGAGCTATATACCTATGATGGCCCGCTTGGCGTGACCTACGACGGCGAAACCCCAACTTTGCGCGTCTGGGCACCCACTGCGCAGTCGGTCAGGCTCCATCTGTTCGACAACGACGACGCCGAAACGACAGCCAATGTCCTCGATATGACCGCTGATCCGGCAACGGGGGTGTGGAGTATCGCAGGCGATGCAAGCTGGACCTATAAGTATTACCTGTACGAAGTGAATGTGTACGCTCCTGCGACGGGCAAGATCGAACAGAATCTTGTCACCGATCCCTATTCGTTCAGCCTGTCGCTCAACAGCCAGCGGTCACAGATCGTGGACCTCTTCAGCGATATGACGCTGATGCCGCAGGGCTGGGTTGATATGGTTAAGCCCGAGCTGGCTGCCCCCGAAGATATTGTGGTCTATGAACTGCATATCCGCGATTTCAGCGTGAACGATGCCAGCGTGCCGGACGAGTGGAAAGGCACCTATATGGCCTTCACGCTGCCCGACTCGAATGGCATGAAACATCTGAAGGCGTTGGCGGATGCCGGGCTGACCCATGTCCATCTGCTGCCCGTGTTCGACATTGCGACCATCAACGAAAACAAAGCCGAACGCAGCGATCCATCGTTTGAAGAACTCGCGGTGTTCCCCGGTGACTCGGATCAGCAGCAGGCGATCATTGTCCCCAACCGCGACAACGACAGCTTCAATTGGGGTTACGATCCGTTCCATTACACCGTTCCCGAAGGCAGCTATTCCACCAACCCAAACGGCCCGACTCGCATTCTCCAGTTCCGCCGTATGGTCCAGGGGATCAATGATGCAGGGCTGCGTACGGTGATGGATGTGGTCTACAACCATACCAACTCCAGCGGGCAGGCCGAAAAGTCAGTTTTGGATAAAGTTGTCCCCGGCTACTATCACCGTCTGAATGCCAGCGGCGGCGTTGAAACCAGCACCTGCTGCCAGAACACGGCTACCGAACACAACATGATGCGTAAGCTGATGGTCGATTCAGTCGTGACCTGGGCCAAAGCCTACAAGGTAGATGGTTTCCGCTTCGACCTGATGGGCCACCATATGAAAGACGACATGCTGGCGGTTCGCGCGGCGCTGGATGCCCTCACCCTCGAAAATGACGGCGTGGACGGCAGCCAAATTTATGTCTACGGCGAAGGCTGGGATTTCGGCGAAGTGCTTGGTAATGCACGCGGCACCAATGCTGCCCAGTTGAACATGGGTGGTACGGGCATCGGCACTTTTAATGATCGTCTGCGCGATGCGGCACGCGGCGGCAGTCCGTTTGGTGATTGGCAGGCGCAGGGCTTTGTCAACGGCCTGTATGTCGATCCCAACGGTATCACCCCCGGCAGCGAAGAAGCACAGTTGGAACGCGCGCTCCACTATGCGGACCTGATCCGCGTCGGGCTGGCGGGCAACCTGGCCGACTACCAGTTGACTGATATGACGGGTAACACCGTCACCGGCAAGGATGTCGATTATAACGGCAGTCCAGCCGGTTATACCCAGGACCCACAGGAACAGATCGTTTATGTCGAAGCGCATGACAACCAGACTCTCTTCGACAAGATTCAGTATGCCGCGCCTGCCGGAACCTCACCCGCCGTGCGCGCCCGCATGCAGAATATGGGGATCAGCCTGGAGACATTGAGCCAGGGGGTAGTGTTCTACCACGCCGGTATCGATATGCTGCGCTCCAAGTCGTTCGACAAAAACAGCTACAATTCTGGTGACTGGTTCAATAAGCTTGATTTCACCTACCAAACGAATAACTGGGCCGTTGGTCTGCCGCCTGCGTCGGATAATCAGGCCGACTACGGTGTGATGCAGCCTCTTCTGGCGGATCCGGCGCTGGCTTCCACCCCGGACGACATCATGAGCACCGTGATGCATACTCAGGAAATGCTGCAAATCCGCAAGAGTTCCAAGTTGTTCCGTCTGGAAACCGCCGAGGAGATCCAGAATCGGCTGACCTTCTACAATGTGGGTCCCGATCAACTCCCCGGTGTGATCGTGATGAGTCTGTCCGATATGGTGGGCGACGATCTCGATTCGAACTGCGAGCAGATCATCGTGATCTTCAATGCCACCCCTGACGATCTGGCTTATGAAATCGGCGATCTGGCGAATCTGGCCTTCGAACTCCATCCCGTTCTGGCCGCATCCTATGACACGCTGGTTCAAACCGCCAGCTATGATGCCGCAACCGGTACGTTCACTGTACCCGCCTACACCACCGCCGTTTTTGTGCTGCCCGAATAGTTGTTCGTTTTTTAACCTCAAACCCCTTCTGTTCAACAGGAGGGGTTTTTATTTTGCCTGTCGCCCAAACTGGCTGTTCTTCTACTCGTGATAATGCGCGTTATCGCTCACAGTCGTTGAATTGTGATAGGTGACCGGGCATTTATGTAGGAGTCACATACCAAGTCAAAAAAAGAACGGGTACAATAGATCAGGCTCTTAATAAATGATGGATCGTTTGAGGAGGTTTCTGGATGAATATTAGTCAATTAGCGAGGTCAATCAAACAATCGCCCACGCTCAAGCTGAACGAAGAGGGGCAGAAGCTCAAAGCACGCGGCGAGGCTGTGATTAACCTGAGCGTGGGTGAGCCAAAAAACAAAGCGCCGATTACTGCCATTCTTGGCTCCACTTCGAAGCTGAAAAATGGCGAGATCAAATATGTGCCGACCGACGGCCTGCCCTCGCTTAAAAAGGCAATTATTCGCTACACTGAAGAAAATTATGATCGCCTGCCCGCGCCTGAAAATGTCATTGTTTCGACAGGAGCCAAGCAGTCATTATTTAATACCCTGTATTCCATCCTCAACCCACAGGACGAAGTGATCATTCTGGCTCCCTATTGGGTGAGTTATCCTGAAATGATCAAAATGTGTTACGGGGTGCCCGTGATTGTGACTCCCGGCGATGGAACCTTCCAGCCCACATTTGAGGAAATCGAAGAGGTAGTCAGTTCGTATACCAAGGCGATCATTGTCAACAGCCCCAATAATCCTTCCGGCGCAGTCTTTTCCGAAGACCTGATCTCCAAGTTGGTTGATTTTTGTGAGAAACACGACATCTGGCTGATTATGGATGATATTTATCACAAGCTGGTCTTCGATGGCATTCGCGCCCCGGCAGGTTATCGTTACACGGATCGCGATATTGATGACTCAAAAATCATTGTCGTCAACGGCGTATCCAAATTGTATGGCATGACGGGCTTCCGCATCGGCTGGACCATCGCTAATCGCACGCTGGTTGAAATTATGACCAATGTGCAGGTGCAAACCACCTCGAATCCGCCGGTAGTGGATCAGGCGGCGGCAGAGGGTGCGCTGACCGGGGTGCAGAATGTGGTGGAGAATCTGCGCCTGCAAATCCAGAATAACCGCGATGTGATTCTGTCCGAACTGCGCTCCTTTACGGATGTGGGTGTTCAGAAGCCGCAGGGCACTTTTTATGTGCTGCCCGATTTCAGGGCCTTCAACGGCGATTCGGTGTCGCTTTGTAACTTCTTGTTGCAAAAGGCGCTGGTCGTCACGGTTCCTGGTCGAGAATTCGGCATGGAAGGACACATTCGCATCAGCTATTCCGGTGGTATCAAGGAGATCATTGAGGGCATCGACCGCATTAAGTGGGCGCTCGATCCCAATGCCCCAAACGAAATTTATATTGGCGACCGCAAACTGGTGAGGGATTGGCTGTAGAGATGAACAATTTATTAAACATTAAAACCCCCGCGCAAGACCAAGCTGCGTCGCTTAAAAGTGATTATGGGCTGGTCAATCATGGGCTGACGAATCTGAATTTAGTCTATTGGAATCTGGCTACCGAAGCGTTGTATGAAGAAGTGGTGTTCCGGCGTGAAGGGATGATCACACGCATGGGGCCGATGGTTGTCAATTCGGGCAAGCATACGGCTCGCGCGGCGCAGGATAAGTTCATTGTGCGCGAACCCAACACGGAAGATCATATCTGGTGGGGTGAATACAACCGCCCGATCAGCGCTGCTCAGTTCAATGAGACGCTCAACCGCTTGCAGGGTTATTTGCAGGGACGGGATGTATTTGTGCAGGACTGCTATGCCGGGGCCGATCCCGATTACCGCTTGCCAATTCGCATCGTCACGGAACTGGCATGGCACAGTCTCTTCAGCCGCAACATGTTTATTCTGCCGCAAAACAAAGAAGAATATCGCACGCATGTGCCAGAGTTTACGCTCATCGCTGCCCCTGGTTTCCAGGCATTCGAGCCGATTGATGGCACCCGCACCAGCACCTTTATTCTGCTGAACTTTGACATGCGTTTGTGTATCATCGGCGGCACAGCGTATGGTGGCGAAATCAAAAAATCGATCTTTACCGTCATGAATTATCTGCTGCCGCTTGAAGGCGTGATGACGATGCACTGTTCCGCCAATATGGGAGCCGATAACGACACCGCCCTCTTCTTCGGCTTGTCGGGGACAGGCAAAACCACCCTGTCGGCGGATCCGACACGCGGCCTGATTGGGGATGACGAGCATGGCTGGAATGACAGCGGCGTGTTCAATTTTGAAAACGGCTGTTATGCTAAAGTCATCTCGCTTTCTGCCTCGGCAGAACCCGAAATTTACCGGGCAACTCATACCTTTGGCACGCTGCTGGAAAACGTCGTTTATGATCCGGTCACTCGTTTTATTGACCTGAACGACGATTCGCTTACCGAAAATACGCGCGCGTCGTATCCACTAACCTATATCGGCAATGCGATCCCGGCGAAGATGGGCGGGCATCCTCGAAATATTGTGATGCTCACCTGTGATGCGCAGGGTGTGATGCCGCCGATTGCTCGTCTGACTCCGAACCAGGCGCTCTATCATTTCATCTCTGGTTATACCTCGAAAGTTGGCGGAACCGAAATCGGTTTGGGCGAGGAACCGGAGATCACCTTCAGTACCTGCTTCGGCGCGCCGTTTATGGTCCATCACCCCGCTTTTTATGCGGATATTCTCAAGCGTAAAATTGAGCGATACGGTGCGACGTGTTGGCTGTTGAATACGGGGTGGGTTGGTGGCCCCTACGGCATCGGCAAACGCATCAGCATTCGCCATACGCGTAACCTGCTGAATGCGGCGCTATCGGGCAAGCTGGATGATGTAGAATTCTACAGCGATCCCATCTTCGGGTTTGAAGTACCCCAAAGCTGCCCGGATGTCCCCGAAAGTGTGTTGTATCCGGCGCAGTCGTGGCCCAGCGAGAAAGAGTACTGGAACAAATACCGCCAGTTGGCCGCGCGTTTCATCGACAATTTCAAGAAGTTTGCGCCCGAATGTCCGCCCGAAGTGAATGAATCCGGCCCCAAAATCTAGTCCGTATACCGGAACAAACTGCAAACAGCCATAGTCAAAAAACTATGGCTGTTTTATTTTCACACCTCATAAAACCTTATGGCCCATGAATGAGTACTACAGACAGGTCAGGTTCTTTCCGAGGAGAAGCAATTATGTTCTGCAAACGATTGTTCGTATTACCTGCGGTCTTCATCATGGCATTGGCAGCTTGCGGCGATGATGAGGATCAGCCTGTTGATCTGGGGAAGCCAACACAAAACGAAGTCCGGGCAACAGCGACCAGCGATGAGCTATCTGGTGAATTTCTAACGGCGGCGGGGGGTGATTTATTCCTGATGCAGGGCAAGAGCGATCAGGGCGGGCGGCTGGTCCGTGCTGCCGAGGGTAAAACGCTGGAAACGGTGCTCGAAGGGGTGCAGTTTGCTTCAGTTTGGCCGATCCCCGATGGGCGCGGGCTGCTTTATTCGCCAACTCCGGTCAGGGGGCAGCCCATTAACATTTCGTATTTGGAACTGCCGAGCCAGGAAGTATCACCTTTACTCGACATCAAGAGTCCGCAGTGGATTGTCGATAGTTGGTCTCCCAACCTGGATGCCGCTGTGATCGCCGCTGACGCTTATTATTACGTCGATTTCACGGCTAAAACATCCGAACGGATAGCTGATTTGACGACAATGGCCGTGATCTGGCTGTCGGATGGGCGGATTGCGACGCTCGATCGTGACCAGTTCGCGTTTGACCAAAATATCAGAACTTACGCGAGCGATATGGTTACGCTGGCACTTTTTGATCCGGAAAGTCACACATCTGCCGCAGTTGAAATTTTGGTGGACTCACAAACGTCTCTGTCGGCCAATTATATCAATGGCCTGCTGTCCACGGCGCAGTTGGAGCGTGCCGCAAGCCCATACAGCATGCAATTTGATTATATGGAAACAAACACCTATTTATCGGCAGATGTTCAATATTACGCGACATCCCCGGAAGATCAGGGGCGCGCGCCATCGGCCTGTGGAACATGGGAGATCAAGCGCCGCGAGTATCCATCTGATGGGAGTGATGCGGTAGACACATTACTGGTTATGGAAGATGTCTATCGCCTGACAGAATTACAGGCGTTCTCCGATGGACGGCTGCTCTTTCTGGCGTGGCGTATGCCAGACTGTAACATGACCGACATCCCGCAAGTCTCGCTCCTGGAACTCACGCCCGGTACAGCGGAACCTCGAAGCCTGATCGAGAATGGTATCTTTCCTGGCTTGAGCATTTCAGATTGGGGACAGCGTTTTCATGGGATTCAACCGCGTTATGCGCTTTCTCCCGATGAAAATTATGTGGCCTGGCTCAGCGGCGGCCTGGAAACGGTCCGAACCGCGCTGCACTTCACCAATCTGGCGAGCGGCACAACCGAAACATTTCTGCAATTCGACGGTCAGGATAGCTCAACGAACGACTTTCTGGAACAGATCATTTTGACGGGGGTGTATTGGCTCCCGACGGAGAATGAATAAGGCCATCCCAAGAAAATAATTACCCTATTCCTCCAGTTTGATGTGGAAAGGGGTAAGGGAGGATGGGGTAAAGAAAATATTGGCGCAGCCTGACTGACTTGGGCAGCGCACTGGCCGGAACCCTCTCATTCAGGCTGAATCCCATCCGATTTAGCCTGAATCCGGGACCAAAGTAACCTAAAATATCCCACACCATATCCCAAAGTA
>CAYYNB010000162.1:0-13600 GCA_964472565.1 uncultured Anaerolineaceae bacterium | reverse complement strand
TTCGGAGTTGTCATCGTCATCGGATGGTGAACTTGGATGGTTAACTTCGATGGTGAATAGTGGGGGTATTACCTCTAGCCCTCCGGCCCTTTTCTCTACGATGGCGTGTAAGGGCAGGTTGGCCAACCTGCCCCTACAAATGATCCAAAAACAACCCTACCCCGGCATACACGTTTCGAACTGTGTTTCAAAAGATGTGGGTTTAAAATTATGGTCGGCCAGACTTACCAGTGATCGTTGCCCTGGAGCAGCGCTCGAAGGTGGTTGATTTCGCCCGCGTGGTACGTATCGTGTGCGATCACGATCTGGATAATCGTCCGCAAGGTCATGGTTTCGCCCCACGGCAAGAGCCGTTCGCCGTCGAGCTGATCATCGGTGAGCGCGCTAAGCGAGTCAATCCAGCAGCGGTGCCCTTCTAGCAGCCAGTCGATCAATTCCGTGTGGGAGCGCTTTTGCCCGGCAATAAAGGATTCCTCGTGTGATATCGTTCCCGCCCCGAAGGCGTGATCGTGATACATCCATTTCGCCGAGCCTACATGGTCCACAATATCGACTATCGAACGCTCGCCCCCCGTGGGGATCGTTTCCCAGTCTTCGTCGCGCAGATCTTTCAGGTTCGCCAGCAGCGAAAAAAGCATCCGCCCGTCAAACGCGTTGTTACTGAGACACGCCAGGGTGGTCACTGCCTGATTCTGAACACTCATTTTACTTTCTCTTTTCGATAGCATTTTCCGTTCACGGGAAAGGATTATAACGCGGCGGTAAAAATAGCACAAATGTTCAGTCTGGCGCGCACGGAGAAAGGAGGAGCAGGGCGGGACAAGCCTACGCCCCGACGAGCACGTGCCGGTCCGTGCCTCAAAAGATGTGGGAGGGTATTGTCAAACGATTAAACATCCGGTGAGGATGTCCGGTATCTGAGCAGAAAGGCAGGTTGGTCAACCTGCCCCTACAAATGCCTACACGTTCTGGCAGAGAAAGGACGAGGGGTTACGACTGGATGTGCTCTAAGGCGACTTCAACGGAGGGATAAATATCCACTTTCATTTTGCCATACTGCTCCTGGGCATAGGCATCTGCGGCCATTTTGATCAGGGCATCGGAGCCGACGAGGATATTCACCAGCCGCCCTTTTTTGGCAGATGTCTCGGAGTCCGGATCGACAGTACGGCTCATGCTCTCGACCAGATCGGCAAAGGTCAGATTGATCTGGCTGAGATCGACGATCACATTCAGGGTACCGGGGGTAGAGGCTAGAATTTTTTCCAGTTCATCTTTCGCGTAGGTTAAGTCCTGCGCGGGGTTGAAAGGCTGTGTATAGCGGACAATCGCTACATTTTCATTGGCTAGACGTTCGATTGAAGCAGACATCTTATTTCTCTCCCCTTAATAATTGTTTTTGCACAAGCGGCAATTAATATTATCTACTGTTTTTTATCAAAAGGCAATCATTCATTGGTCGTTATTAAGGCTGCGCCAAGATTTTCTTTACCCCTTCCCTCAGGGAAGGGGAGTCAATCCGGATGAATGGGATGATTATTTTCTTGGATCGGCCTTAACAGCAAGTCGTAGAGGCCGTTGGGGTACAGAGGGGGATCGCCGCTGGCGAAAAAGGCGAGCGGCAGCCAGAGGACGCGCAGGACGTCGCCGTTGTCTTCACGGGCGTACAGTTCAGGCTGATCGTAGAGGGCGGGATTTTCAAATTGGGCGTCATAGACCTGCACGATCTGGTGGCCGATGATACCCTGGATGGTGTAGATGTTTTCGAGCGTGCCCAACAGCCGGAGGTTGGTGATCGGTTCACCGAGTTCTTCCAGAATTTCGCGGCGGACCGCCTGCGCGCTGTGCTCGCCCAATTCGATCCCACCGCCGAGGGGACGATAATAACGGCGCGGCGTGGGCGGGGGATCGATATACTCCGTGACGAGAATCTGATCCTGGTGGCGAAAGACGCAGATTACAATGGCGCGGATCTGATTCATCGGGGGCGGCGCTCCATGTTACGCGTGGGCTTCGCCTTTGCGCAGCGGATTATAGATGTATTCCTCAGCGAGAATGCTCCCGGCAGGACTCCATTCCAGGCGCAGGGCGTCGGCAGGGCCAAAATCGATCAGGCGGAGCAGTTCAGGGTACGATGGGAACGGGCTGTCGGGATGGTGGAGGCGATAATATAAGGCGCGCAGCGAATCGCCATGACTGATCAAGCCGATCAACCCGTCGCCCGCCGCATAATCGGCAAACACCGCGCACATCCGATCCGCGACCTGCTCAATGGTTTCCAGGATGCGGGGGTGGTCGAAGATGCGGCCCGTTTTGTAGACCTTCATAAATTCTTCGACGGGAAGCCCGGCCCAGGTGTTGTCCGTGTCGCGGAGGCGGGAATCTTCAATCAAGAGGTCCCGCATCGAAAAACAGGCGGCGGTTTGTTTGGCGCGCGTCAAGGGGCTGATGACCAGTTGATCAAACCCCCGGCGCTCGCGTTGGAAGATGTGCTGCGCCAGGGCTTTGGCCCACACCTGCCCTTCCGCAGTGATGCCCGCCTCCGGGCCGTACACCAGCGGGCGACCTGCGGCGTCGGTTTCATACTGCGGGTCGCTGTGACGGATCAGATAGATAGTCATGGTCGTTTATCCTTCGGCAGTGTCAGCGTCAATGGACTCAGGTTCTTCCTCATTAGTTGTTTCCTCCTCATCATCAAGCGGAATATAAGGCGAAAGGGCCAGCAGTTTTTCGCGGTCTTCGCCTAAAAACAGCGTCAGTGATAACAGGATACTTCCCCAGAAGAGCGGCATCCAGGCCCACCCCAGTTTACCTGACTCCTTACTCCAAAGAATAAAGCCTGCATTACCGCCGTGAATGCCCTGCCAGACGATCCGAAAGTCGTTGATCAGCAGGGCCAGCGCGAGCAGGCCGAAAATCCACAGTTTGTCCTCGCGGCGCAGCACCAGCAGCACACAGGCTACCGGGAACATATAAAATACAGCCGAGTTCCCGCCGCCATAACGCCCGGTTGAAAAATACACGCTGCCATCCTCACCGAAGGATGCAATGGGGACCAGAAAACCGATCAGCAGCATCAACAGCCCCGCCACCACAAACACCCGCCGTAAATCGAGTTGGGCCGGCCACCAGCCCGGCAGCGAGAGCAGCAGCAGCCCGATCCCCAGAACGGCCCACCCATACTGCAACGTCGCGTCGTAACGGTCATTCTGAACCAACAGCCAGATGCTCATAAATTGCAGAAAAAGCAGCCAGAAAAGGATGATCACAGGCAGCGACAGATATTCAGCGCGATCCATGAGCAGGAGCAGCAGCGAGACACCCGCAAAGATAAAAATCGGCACGCCAAAACCATCGGCGGGAATCTTGTTATTATCGGCATAATCAAAAAATCGGGATGTATCGGTATCCTCTTGATAGATGGGCAAAAAAACGCCGATGAGCAGCAGGACGATTCCAATCAGGGCGAGGCGTTTCAGCCGAATCTGGGGAGTATTACCCAAGATGGTAAATGGTTGAACATGATCGTCCATATTTTTTTCCTCACAGCGGCGCAGTTTATCCGGTTAGTCTACTCCTGAAGGAAAAGCAGCGCGAACAGGGAATCCGATCCTCCTGCCTCGAAGAACCTCACCCCCTGCCCTCTCGCCAACCGAGTTGGAAGAGGGGGAAAAGCGGGTGGGGCGAGAATGCGGCCCAGCGCGTCACGGAACAAACGTGCTATACTACGGGTGGATGAGATATTGCACTTTTTTCCCCGAAGGAACATATGAACGAGACCTTACAAACCCTCAACAAGCTCCGTACCATTCACGGCAGTTTTTCAGACCAGGAAATCGGTGAGGCGGATCTGAACCAGATTCTGGAGGCGACCCTGCGCACGGCAAACGCCTCGGCGCGGCAGAGTTATTCGATCATCGTGCTGAAGGATCGCACGGTGATGCATGATCTGCTGGTGTACAAGGGCAGCGTGGCGCTGGTATTCTGCGTGGATTTTACGCGGATCGCCGCCACCGCGCGCTACCTGGAACAGGAATTTGATAATGATGACATTATCAGCTTTTTGACCGGGACGATTGATACGATCCTGGCGGCGCAAACCGCCGTGATCGCCGCCAAAGCGCTCGGCATCGATTCGCTGATCACCAACGCGCTGCACCGTAAGCCGCTGGATGTGGTCTACCAGGCGTTGAATCTGCCGGAAACCTCATGCTTCCCGCTGATCACAGTGGTGCTGGGGTATCCGCGCGAGGAGCCGGGGTATCTCAAGGGGCGGCTGAGCCAGGAATTCGTGGTGCATTACGGACAGTACCAGCCGCCGACGGATGATCAACTGGCGCGGATCGTGGCGGAGTATGACGATCACGAGCGGCATATCGGGCTGATCGATGACTGGGAAAAACAGGGGTTCGCGCATTACCTGGACTGGTTCTATACGCGGTGGACCGGCAAACCCGCCGCCGAAAAAGTGGCGCAGGGGAAAATATTGGAATTTCAGGAGCGGCTGATCAAAAGCGGCTTCTGGTGGCCGATGGAATAACCATGTGCGGGGGAATGCGCTGGCTGCATTCCCCTATTTTTTATTCGTCCGGGTCAGCATTCATGGCTGCGGTCATGTCGTTCAGTTCGGCCTGGGTTGTTCCCTCACGCATCTGGGGAGGCCGTTTCTGTTCGGCAGCTTCGAGTTGATCCAGATAGGCGAGCAGTTCGCGGCGTTCCTCGGACGACAGGCGATCAATCGCGGCTTTTAGATCGTGTAGAGTCAGCATCGGGCACCTTCTTTGCTTAGATTACCGAACCATGCGCCAGTTTTCGCGGGTGATGGGCAGCGCCTGAAAATCATCATCCGCAGATACCACGATCCCCTTAATGCGGCTGGTGATCGCGCCGATCAACAGGTCGGCGTCGCCAAGCTGCCGCCCGGCATTGACGGCATCAGCCCAGAATTGAGCCGCCAGCCGCCAATCGGCGTCGATGAGCGGTATCCAAGTTAAAAAGGGTATAATCGTGTGTTGAAAAAAATGTAGCTTGCGGGTTGCATTCGTTTTCAGCAAGCCACGAATCACCTCATAGTAAACAGGTTGGCACAAACACACCTGATGTCCCGCTTCAACCATCATTGTCAGACGTTGGGCGACGGGTTCACGGGCATTCATGCGATCTGCAATCACATTAGTGTCGAGAATATAGGTCAGTCTTTCCATTCGTCCTCGTCAAAAGGTTCGATGAATTCCGCGTTCATGGCTTCGGTTATTTCGTCAAGCTGCTGCTGAGTGAGACCCTCCCTTAGTTGGTCGAATGCTTCATTCAACCGGCGCGCTCGTTCCTGGGGAGTCATTCCACTTGTGAAATGCTCCGCGCTTTCGCGCTGATCAAGATACTCGCGCAGTTCGCGGAGTTCCTCGGACGACAGGCGATCAATCGCGGCTTTTAGATCGTATAGGGTTAGCATCGGGCACCTCCAATCACTACCTATAGTCTAGGCGCTAAGCGTTCGTATCTAACAGGCGCGCGCGGACGGCGGTCAGATCGGCCTCACTCAGCCCGTTGTCCAGCAGATACCGCGCGGCGTCGAGATGGGCCAGCGTGGTGAGGATCGTTTCACGGGTCGTGGTGTGTTCGCGGGCCAGCAGCGCGTCCCGTTTGGCATCGGGAGTCAGTGCGTAGTCGGCGAGAATATCTTCGGGCACCACGCCCACCAGCGCCAACAGCAGCAGGGCAATGATCCCGGTGCGGTCAACGCCGCGAATACAATGGAACAGAACACCCCCTGGGCGAGCACGGGCAATCGCCTGGATCACGGCGACATAGCGGGCGGGCCAACGCCTGAGCGCCTCAGTGTAATAAAGGGGCGAACAAACCAACTCGTTCAGCACCCACTTTTCGACAAATTCCTCATCAGTGAAATCTTCTATCGCGCAGGACAGCGTGATCAGATCAGCAGGGCGCGGCGCGAGATCCGGCTTACTCTCTGGATAACCATGTGTGGTCAGCGTAATAATGGTGCGGATGCCGTAATCATACAGGGCGGACCAGCCTGCCGAAGTCAGGTTGGCGGGGTGATCCGAACGCACCAGCGCCCCCCAACGGGTCACACACCCATCGACGGTACACAAACCGCCGAGGTCGCGCACATTCGTACAGCCATCCCAGATCAGGCGTCGATCTCGCATCATTTCATTTCTCCTCTCGCTCGGCTCATTGGGAGAATAGCAAAACGGGAGCCACCGTGCCCGGTGGACTACGCCGCCGCGCGTTAGGGATAGGGCTTAACCCAATATTCGCTGCTGTCACCGTCGGCGGTCCACCCGGTCAGACCCTCGTAGCTGACCTGCCACCAGTTGTAACCATCGGCGCAGCTTGGCCCGCCGATCACTGAGAACACCCCTTCGCCGGGGATCGCGCCAACCTGCGAGGCACTGAAGCCGGGGCTGCTGCGGACCTTGTTGGGCAGTCCGGGCGTGACCTGGCCCTGCCCGCCGACAGTCAACTGGGGCACGGGCGCACCGGGACAGGTGTAGGTTCCTGTGCCGCCGCTGGATTGGGTCGCCATGCTGGGCGGCTGAGTCGCGGGGATGGCGGTGTCGGCGTCGTAGAGAATCTGCTGCCAGAGGCTGTAGAGCACCATCAGCGCGCCAAGATTGCGCATCGGATAGCCGTAGTTCAGGTTTTCCCCGGTCAGATAGCCGCTCATGCCATTGGGCGGCGTGGAGGGATGAACGCCATCGGCGGCAAGGCCCTCACCGGGCAGCTTCGACATCGCCGCGCCGTAGTCCCACAGCGGGATATCGTAGGTGCGGGCCACCGAAATGATGATCTGGTTAAATTCGGCTACACGGCCATCCGTCGCCGGATTGTAATGTTTGGCCGGGATCGTGCTGAGAACGGGTATCACGCCCATGTTGATCGAAGTCTGAACGATGGTCTGCAAGTTGGCGCGGAACTGGTCGGACGGCAGGCCGCCGGAGTCGTTGGTGCCGAACATGATCAGCGCGACGGATGGACGGTTCACGCGGTATTCACAGGCGAGCGGGGTTTCCCCGGCGCGGCAGATGCCAGAGTCGGCGTTGCTGGGACTCAGGACGCTGGTGGTGCCCCAGCTATTACGCGCAGCCATTGATCCGGCGAGGAAGGGATTCTCACCGCGCCCGTTCGGGCCAGAGAAGAAGCTGATCGCGGTGCTGAGATAACCGTAGCTGCCGAGGCTGTACTGCCCGTAGCCGATAGGAACCAGAAAATTCGGTGAGGCGGTGATGCTGTCGCCCACTTTGGTAAAGGCATGGCCTTTGTTGCCCTTCGCCAGCCCATCGAGAAAAATCTGGCGGGCGTGGGACGAAATGCCGGACACCATCGCGCCGCCCGCATCGGCTACCGCTGTTGGGAGCGCCTGCGCGGTGACGCTGACCAGATTCAGATCGATGGCGAGGGTCAGATATTGGGCGGCAACCCACCCGGTCAGACCGTCATCAGTCGTTACCTGAATCCAGGAATTATCGGCCACGCGCCCGACAACATAAAGCGGGATGCCCGGCTCTAGTTCGCGCAGGACATTCGCGCTGAGGCCGGGCGCATCACGCAGCCGCAAAAAGTCGCAGTCGGAGCAGACATAAGCCCCGGCGGTGATCGCCGTACTGGACGGAATCACGAAGGGGGTGAAGGTCGGCGGCGGCGTGATCATGGTCGAGGCGATCAGCGGCGTAGGGGTCGGAGTCGCCGTGCCGAAGGGCAGCGCGGTCGGGTAAAAGCCGGAGGGCGTGAAGGTCGGCGGCGCGCCCAGCGTCGGAAGCACACCGGGCGGCAGAGTCGCAGTGGCGACAGGCGCGGCAGTGGTCACGGTGGCGGTGGGCGGGATGGTACTGGTTGGCGGCTGCGGCGAGATCAGCGGGGCGGGTGTGAAGGTCGGCGGGACGCCCACCGGAACAGCCGTTGTGGGCGGGACCGAAGGAAGCGTAAACGGCGTATTGCTGGCGGTAGACGTGATGATGCCAACATGCGGGCGCGTCGGTTCGGTTGTGAGCGTTGGTACGGCTGGTGTCGTGGCGGCGGGAAGTGTCGGCACGACAGCCAGCGCGGTGGCCGACGCTGTGACCTGCGGGGTTTCTTCCTCGGAATTAAAGTTGCAGGCCGCCAACAGAACCAATCCCGCTAAGAACACCCCTAAAAGTTCAAGTTTCCGCATACCGCGCCCTCTTGTGAAAGTCTCAATTGATATGTTATTGTAGCGCAGGTTGTTTAAACTGCTACGAGACAGAAGTTATGACTCAATCCATACGCCTGATCGCCGGGTTACGCGGGCTGATGGGCACCAAACAGATCGAAGTCACGGAATGCGGCACGGTGCGGGAACTGCTGCGCGTCATCGAGCGGGATTACCCGGTGCTGGCGGCGCGTATTCTGGAGGATGGACACCTGAACCCGGACGTGCTGATCGTGGTCAATGGACAGCCGATGTATGCCTTAAAAGGACTGGCCACCCCCCTGCTCCCAACCGATGATGTGATGATGATCCCCCCGCTTTTGGGTGGATAGACCATTGCCGGTGTGGGCGGGGCGGGTTATGCTTGCCCCGTTGAGAAGTTGTCTGTCAGAGGAGCAGCACCGATGGTTTACCCTGTTCTGCAACGCGAACTCACGGTTCACCTGAAAAACGCACACTGGTACCTGCGCCCCACCGAAGACCCCAGCATCCTGGGGCCGGTAGATTTTGGATGGCGGCGGTTTAACCTGTACCCCGATAGTTTCACGTTTGGGGAAGGACTGCTGGCGGGCAGCAGCATCCCCGGATCGCGGCGGCTGGTGTTCGCGGCGTGGAGTCCGCAGTGGGAAAGCTTCTATGTGTCGAGCATGGGCGGCGCGGCCTACACGTTTCACGGTGTGGGGGTGAACTATGTCGCGCTGCGCGGCGAAGCGCCAACGCCAAGTGTGCTGCTGCTGAATCATAAGGCGGGCGAAATTCAGGTGCGGGTCGAACCGGTGGACGCGGAACCGATCTGGGCCGGGTACGCGGATCCCGACGGACGCCCGCTGATCGGATTCTTCGCGCTGCAACAGGCGCTCTATGATCGTTATGCCAAAGAATATACGACGGACCGGGTGCGCGTGTTCGGCGTGGGTCCGGCCAGCCTGTACACCAAAGAGGGCGCGATTGGTTCCAGCCCGATGCGCAAAGGGGCGTTTGTTCCGGTGGAAGACTGGGCGGGACGCGGCGGACTGGGCAGCCGTCTTTTGCAGCGGCATAACATTGTGGGGTGTGTGTTCGGCGGGGAATGGGAAGACCCTGATCTGCGCGACTCGAAGGAAATCGACGCGTATTTTATGGAACACTTCGGCAAGCGCACGATTCAGGCCGATCTCGCGGTGACAACGAAATATCGCTATGCGCCGGAATTCGAGACGGGCGGCACGTTCGGCGTGAATATGCGCGAACTGGGATCACGCATGATGACGTTCAATTATACGAGCGTGTATGCCAGCGAAGAAGAACGCGAACAACAGCACGCCAGTTTCATCCTGCAACACTACCTGGCGCAGTTCAACGAAGAGACGATCAAAACGAAAAATTTCCAGCACTGCGGCGAACCCTGCCCGGTGGTGTGTAAAAAGGTCAACGAACATTACAAAAAGGATTACGAACCGTATCACGCGCTGGGACCGCAGATCGGGGTGTTCGATCAGCGGGCGGCGGAACTGATCAATTATCACGTCGATGCGATGGGCTTCGATGCGATTGAAATGGGCGGCACGCTGGCGTGGATTATGGAGATCGTCGCGGAAGGGCTGATCGATCCGGCGGATTATGGACTGCCCCCGGCTGACCAGTTGAAGCTGAAATTTACGGCGGATGTGGAGAAATTTGATCTGGTGGAAGACAGCCTGCGGAATGCGAAATATGCGCAGGCGGTGGTTAACGCGCTGCTGTTCAAGCCAAATGCGGCGGTGTTCCGCGCGGGGATTCGCAACGCGGCGCGCGAGATCGACAAGCAGCACGGCACGGATACGATCAATCATGCGGTGTACCTGGCGAACGGGGACGAGGGGTATATGGTGCCGAACCAGTACTGGGTACCCGGCATGTTCAGCCCGATGCCGATTATGGGAAAATATTACGTGTATTACGGGCAGGACTTTGTGCCGCCGCGCGAACTGGGCAAAAAGAATGTCGAGCGGATGACCTATGAACTGTTCAACGATAACACGGGCATCTGCCGCTTTCACCGCAAATGGGCGGAGTCGATCAGCGACGAGATTCTGGCGGCGCACTACGGCATTGATCCGAATTACAAGGTGCATCAATTCGAGCTGGCGCGCGAAATCTATGAGCACGAGTGCGCGAAGGCCGCGCCCTGGGAAAGCGAACGCGTGGTCGATCTGATGCTGGGCTTTTTGGAGCAGTGGGAGCGGGACAACCTTCAGAATCCAGAACTGGCGGCGTGGCTGGCGCGCTTCCGCGAGGACAAAATGCAGGCGGCGCACGACTTCTGGGCGGAGATTCGGGCGGGCATCGATGAGGGTTTCGCGGCGGGGGCGGCGGCGATCCCGGAGATGCTGAGTCCGGGGCAGGCGGGGAAGCTATAGGGGGGAGAAGCCCTATCCCCAAAGCGGGCGCAGCCAATGCAACGATTTTCTAACGGGGTGCAGGTTAGGAAGCAGTATAAGTAGGTTACTTTGGGTCAAAATGTGGGATAAAGTAACCTGCTTTGGGCGGGAATCAGGTTACTTTGGGGTGGAAGATGGCGGTTTGGGGGCGGGTAAGTCGCCCCTGGTCTCCTGGAGAAGAAGATTATGCCAGATATAAATGCTAGAGTTTTTCTACTTGTAGAGCAAGGTAATCTTGCATACAAAAATGAAAAATACCAAAATGCGGAAGATCTGTACAACCAAGCTCTTGAACTTGCTGAACGATGTGGAATAGAGACTAACTTCATTTTTTCATCTCTAGTGAAAGTCTATAAAAAACTGGGACTA
Organism: uncultured Anaerolineaceae bacterium; assembly: GCA_964472565.1. GTDB lineage: Bacteria > Chloroflexota > Anaerolineae > Aggregatilineales > Aggregatilineaceae > DATAMF01. The sequence continues at coordinate 2,635 of CAYYNB010000162.1, read as the reverse complement.
TACGATAAGGGGTATCAGATCAGCAAACAGGCAATTCCAACGCCTGCCGCTTTTAATGATTGTGCCGTTCTTCTTCGAAAGATAATTCAGGCGTCAAAAAAAGACGACCAGACTACAAGACTATCAGAAACTCTAGACGAGTTGTACAGATTGTCTGTGCTTGCCTTTCTTTGCTATGGGCCACATGATTGCAAGTCAGGCGTAGCAGGTTCACTATTTGAACGAGCAGAATATATTGTTCAGCAACTTCCCCTAGGTCAAATCCAAGCTACTTATACAACAAAAGGTATATTAACATCTGGGGGGATACTGACAGAAAGGGATTACAGATTCTTTACTGATACTTTTGGCCAGAATGACTCCCTTTATAATCCAAATGAGGATTATTCGGAATTGATCCATACCGCCAATGAAACACTCTGGCAGAAGTTACAAGAGATTTATGCCCAATATCCAGAGGGATTCCAGGAACGAGTGAAGTTCCTTAAGGAACTTGCACCCTTTGCTTTCAATAGATAGACAACCACACTGTACCAATAACGCAAAACAAGCAAATTGGCGAGGTGTATCGCCCTTAACTTCAACTTCCCCGTATAATTAGGGTTGAGACAAGTTGTAGGAGTACAACATGGTTGCAACACAACGAATGACGGTAGACGAGTTTGATCGGTTCGTCGAAAAACCAGAAAACGCGGATCGCCTGTTTGAATATATTGGGGGAGATATTGTCGAGGTGGTATCCAACCAGCGTTCATCAGAGGTTACTTCACGAATTTCGGGGTATTTGTTTATCTACCTGCTCCAACATCCGATTGGCTTTCTCACCAGCGCAGACGGCGGTTATGCAATTGCCGGAGAACGGTATATTCCCGATGTCGCATTTGTCTCTAAGTCCAAACAAGCCGAACCCTCTGATTTGGCATATGGACTTGTGCCGCCTGATCTTGCTGTCGAAGTGTTATCTCCTACCAATGACCCGGACGATATGCGGATCAAGGTTGGTAACTATTTAGCGGCAGGCACGGTTGTCTGGGTGGTCAACCCGATTAAGAAGCAGGTTCAAGTTTTTGTGCCGGGGCGACCTGTTCAGCGGATCGGATTGGACGGGGTGATCGACGGCGGGGATGTGCTGCCGGGGTTTCGGCTGGCGGTGAAGGATATTTTCCCGGCGTAGAGATAAGATTCGGGAAAAGCAAACCCTACCCCCGGCCCCTTCCCGCAAGCAGGAAGGGGGGAAGGTTGGGCGCGGCGAGTAGCGAGGCATCCGGGGGCGGGTGTCTCTTTTTTTTATCAAAATGGACAAAACGAACAAACGCGAAAAGATTTATCGGGCATTTGAGAGTAAAATAGAAGTGCGCGTTCTCACTTCAGAAAGGAACCAGCATGCTTAAAAAATTGGGTTTATTCGTGTTGATTTTGTCGCTGCTGCCGCTGGCGCTGCCTGCCGCTGCACAAGAGGGTGAAGGCTGCCTGGCCGAAACGGATATGGTCTTCCTCGAAAATTACGGCTACGCGCTCGACAGCGCCGATCAAGCGCTGTTTACCGCCGCGCTGGTGAAGATCGTGGGCGAGACTGAATTCCCCGCCGACATCGACACCGACGGATTTACCAGACTGGAGGCCCTGCTCACCACCCTGTACTTCGTCAATGTGGACGAACTGGGCTACACGTACCCCGAAGATAAAGTCGCTGCCGCGCTCGACGGCTGGAACGTGGGCGATCAGGCCATCGAACGGCAGCAGGAACTCGCCGCCGCCATCGATACGGGCCTGCTCAGCGAAACGTGCCAGGGCATTGACCTCGCCGCCGAGGTGGATGCCGCATTCGCAAATTATCTACTCTACAAAACGCTGGTTTTCACGGGCAACTATAAACATTTCCTGGGTTACTCCACCGACCCCGATATTTACAACAAAATCTATTTCACCTGGAACTCGTTCGATCAGGTATTAATGCCCGAATTCCAGATTCCGGCTAACGAACTGATCAAAACGGGGGTCATTACCGGCTATAACGTCAAACGGATCGATCTTGATCCTGGGTTTGATCCCGCACTGACGATTGTGTATGGGCACAGCAATATCGCCCACGCGATCCAGTTAATCGGCCTGCTGCGCGGCGAAGATATGGAAGCGAAAGTGCTGCTGGAACCGAAAACTTCCGCCTATTTGTATCTGGCTGAGTGGGGCGAACCAACGCCCAGCCCTGAATTCCAGGTCGAACCGTTGGAAGACGGCAACTACATGGCCTATACGAAGGAATACGATCTGGCGTTTGAGTTTGACGACCATGACGACATGCTGCGCTTTGACGCGCTCATCAAAGCGTATGCCAAGAAAAACGAGCAGGATCAGCCCGGTTTGCTGCTGGGATCGTGGTGGCAGCCGCTGTACAGCACGTATGTGGCGATGGATGACTATATCGCCGTGAAAAACACGATTGCTTTTGGCCCGGAGGTCTATATTCAGTCGTTCTCGCTGGTGGAGAATGCAGAGGCCCTGAGCGCCGAATTTGCGACCGCCTATCCTGACAGTGTGATCATCACGCGGGACCTGTGGGTGAACGAGTCGTTCTATAACTACCTCATGGGTGAACCGGGCTAACCCCCGGCGGGGCGATCCGCGTTATCTCCCT
>CAYYNB010000161.1:6981-13732 GCA_964472565.1 uncultured Anaerolineaceae bacterium | reverse complement strand
GTCTTGCCCTGCATTCCTATTTGTGGGTAATGGTTCAAAGTGCGGGGGGGGGGGATCATTCAGAAGATCGACAAACAGCCCGTTTTCACTCCCATTTCTCCCTCAAATAACCCTCCAAGGGGGGTAAATTTTCAGACCAAGATCCACAAACGGACTCGCCTGAGGGAAAGATTGTTGATCTTAGGCAAGCCTTAGATCAAACTTAGGACTACCTAAAAATCCCTCGTTCGAACGAGGGAGTAAGCTAAATGCGCAGCAATTCTGTCCCCTATACTACTGGATTGGCTCCTTAAAATCGTAGATGCCGTCCACGATGGCCCATCGCCCGTCACCGTTCGCACACACCATGACATCGCCGTCCTGATGCAGTGCCGCTCCGCAGTTCAAACACTTGAACAGCGGCCCTTCGACACCATCCGGTGGATTATTTCCCACTGCGTAATTGAGTGTAAACATACTGGGCGAAAACGCCGCAATTTGCCCCGTCGGTTGCAGCAGTCGATCCGCCGCGACCAGCAGACTTGTAGGCACCCATCGTTTGAGCAGCCCGATCCGAAAATACGACAATGCCAGCCGTTTTTCAGTTTTAAACCCGGCTTTGTCCAAATTCTCTGCCATATACGTTGGATGGAAGTCAAAATTGAGCTTCACAAATTCAACCGGCTGTCTGTCGAACGGACTCCACTTTTGCCGCCGCAGCCAATACCGCACAATGGCCTTCAGATTGCGTTTATTAGCGTATTCCAGCACAAACGGTGCCTGTGGAGCCAGAACCGAGCGAATCTGGCGCAGCGCGGCTGGAACATCTGCCATATGATGAATCACCCGTTCCATAACCGCCGCGTCACAGCTACCGTCAGCCAGCGGCAGGTGATAAATATCCGCCGCCACATACACAAACCGCCCATTGCGGCCCAGTTGCGCCTGTGCGTCTTGCAGCATCGTGCGTGAATAGTCGAGCACCACCACCTGATCATACCCGCTCAGTTCATTGCTCATCCGCCCAAACCCGGCTCCCAGATGAACAATCCGCCGCCCTTTTGGAGGTAATAAGCGCCGCAGTGCGATCCGTTCGGTCAGGTCTTCGTAATCACGCCCGCGCCCTTCCCAAAAATCGGTGCGATACTTTGACCCTTCATAATCACAGACTGGCGGTGTTGGTTGATTGATACCGGTCAAAATTATTCTCCTGTTCCAGTTGGTGTGGAAGTCTGAACTGGAACCATCGGATACGGTGTGATCGTCATCGTGGGTGTGATAAGCGCACCGTCGCTTGGTGTTTGACGCGCCGGGTTTTCTTCAGCTTCTTCAGGGATACCAGGCCAGGGATTTTCGCTCTCCTCTGATGGTGATGTCAACAGCACACCCTCACCTTGAATCGCGTCAATTGTAAAGTCCGGCACCTGATCCCAGTCACTCGGCAGATGATCCATAATGCGAACATAGGGTTCCAGCAGGTCACGCAGCCCCACAAACGGATAATGCAGTTGGGTTTCCTTCAGCGGAATTTCCACTTCCACCGGCAGATTAATCGGGATACTGGTATCAACTGGCACCGTCATATCCAACTGAACCGGCAGAATCAGTCCTTGTGGCAACACAATATCCACCCGCCCATTGATCACACCGCCGCCCCCCGGCAGTGTAAAGGTTGCGCTGGCCGCAATCGGAACATCAGCAGTCAGTACAACATTCGTTGATTGGCTGAGTGGCAGATCAAATTGAACCGGAATCTGATCCTCAACATCAATGGTGCGCTCAATGACAGCCTCATCCAGGCCGACAAAATTGCGATGCAGTCCATCGATCAGCGGTTCCAGAATCCCATTTTTAATCTGAAATAGCTGCATCACGACCAGCAGCAGCACCACAATCGTGACAAAATTTAAGATGAAGGACAACAAAATCGCGACAGTTTTAAAACTATTCCACCAGACTCGAAATCGTTGCATGGCGGTGCTCCTCTCGCAGCGGGGTTGGTTTGTTGCTCATCATAACATCGGTGCTAATCGATGGTCAACTTAGAGAACCTGCTGCACCGCTTTTTGCCATCCTGCATAGTATATTTCTGCCTGTGCCGCGTCCATTTGCGGAGCATAATCCACAAATCCGAGCGGCAGACCTTCCAGATCGTCCAGCGAATGATATACGCCTTGTCCCAGCGCGCCGAACAACACCGCGCCCAGTGCCGAAAGCTCAGGCAGGCTGGACGCCCGCACCGTATACCGGACAATATCCGCCACAAATTGCATCAGGAACTTATTGTTAACCATGCCCCCATCGCCATGCACATGCTGGAGCGTCACCCCGGCATCTTGCGCCATTAATCCCAGCACATCCCGAATCTGGTAGGCAATCGCTTCCAGCGCCGCCCGCACAACGTGTTCTTTGGTGCTGGCCGGCGTCAGCCCTACCACTGCCCCGTGTGCATCCGCGCGCCAGTAAGGAGCGCTCAATCCGACAAATGCAGGCACCAAATACACATTCCCATTATCTGGCACCGCCAGGGCCAGCGCTTCTGTTTCCTGCGGCGTATCAATCAACCGGAGTTGATCGCGCAGCCAGGCAACCGTCGCCCCCGTAAAATTGATGATCCCCTCAAATGCATAGGTGGTTTTTCCGCAGTACCGCCATCCGATGGTGGTCACTATGCCATTAGGTGACAGCTTGAACTGTTCCCCGATGTTGAGCAGCACCGACGAACCGGTTCCAAAGGTGACTTTTCCGCTGCCAGTTGCAAAACACCGCTCTGCAAACAGCGCCGCCTGCGAGTCGCCCATCACCCCACATATTGGAATCGGGTGATCGATCAAATCTTCTATCGTTGTTTCCCCGTAATGCGCCGCGCTCTCCCGGACTTCCGGCAAGGCATGAACAGGCACATCAAATAAATCGCAGAGTTTCTCATCCCAGCGCAGATTTCCAATATCGTAGAGCAGTGTTCGGCAGGCGTTGCTGTGATCGCTTGCGAAGGTTTGCCCTTTGGTCAGGCGGTAGATCAGGTAAGCATCGATAGTGCCAATCAGCGCCCGCCCTTCGACCACCTCTCGATGGATTTCAGGCTGATTCTGGAACAGCCATTTTAACTTCGCTGCCGGAAAATACGTGTCGATTTTCAGCCCGGTGCTTTGCTGAACCTGTTCACCGTATCCTTGTTTGATCAAATCCTGGCAAATCGCATCCCCTCGGCGGCATTGCCACACAATCGCATGGTGCAGCGGTTTGCCCGTTTTTTTGTCGAACACCACAATCGTTTCCCGCTGGTTCGTGATGCTCAGCCATAACAACTCGTTCTTCAATGCCTCGTGTTTAACCAGCAGCATCCCTATCGCTTTGATCGTATTGCGATAAATTTCTTCTGCATCATGTTCCACCCATCCGGGTTGCGGATAGATTTGTTGGTGTTCAACCGAGACTTTATTGATCAATTCGCCTGTCGTGCTGAATAACAGCGCTTTGGTTGCCGATGTGCTCTGATCTACCGCCAAAATCACGCTCATACGCGGCTCTCCACCTTCAAAAGTTTTCTCGCTGTCTGCGCCAACCCTTCCGCCGAAATGCCATAGTGCGCAAAAATCTCGCCCTGGCTGCCCGTAACAGTATATTCATCCGGGATCCCCACAATCTCGAACGGCAGGGTTATTCCCGCCCGCAGCAAAACGGCTGCACACGCTTCTCCCAACCCGCCATAAACACTGTGTTCTTCAACTGTGATCAATGCCTGAGATTGGCGTGCCACATCCAGCAAACAATCTTTATCCAGCGGTTTAACCGTATGCATGCTGATGACGCTGCACGACAACCCCTCTTTTTCCAACACCTCGCTCGCCATCACAGCGGGTGCAGCCGTTTCACCTGTCGCGATAAATGCCACATCCGTCCCACTTTTTAAAACACGGGCTTTCCCAATCTCAAACGTATCATTCAGACGGGGCAAATCGGGCATCGCTTTTTTACCAAACCGAATGTAAAGTGGTCGCGGATGCCGGATTGCTGCTTTGATCGTTTCCCGCGTCTCAAAGTTGTCCGCGGGCGCAACCACATCGATATTATTGATCGCCCGCAGCGCCGCGAAATCATGCAGCGAATGGTGCGTCGATCCCAGCGCTCCATAGCTGACTCCCGCGCTGATCCCGATCACTTTGACTCGCTGATCCGAATACGCCACATCATTTTTGATCTGTTCCAGTGAGCGCGCCGTTAAAAAGCAGGCAGGCGACACCGCGAATACCTTTTTGCCTGTCGAAGCCAGTCCTGCCGCAATTCCCACCAGATTCTGCTCCGCGATCCCCGCTTCCACAATCTGAGCAGGCAGCGTCTCCCCAAACGAAGTCAGCTTTCCCGACCCGCGCGAGTCGCTGGTCACAACCAACACATCTCGATCCTGCTGCGCCAATTCCAACACCGTCTCAGCAAAAATATCCAGGTTCGCCTTGCTCATAGTGGCACCACCTTTAACGCCTCTTCCGCCCCATCCAATTCCTCAAGCGCGCGTGCCAGTTCATCCTGTGTCGGCACCTTGTGATGCCACTTGACCGTATTTTCGATAAAACTCACACCCAGTCCCTTAGTGGTATGGGCCAGAATCAAATTCGGCTTTCCCACCTCAAACGGCACTTGCTCAAATAGTTTGACCAGTTCACCAGGATCGTTCCCGTTACATTCCCGAACCGCATACCCAAACGCCGCGAACTTATCCGCGACAGGCTCCAATGCGACCACTTTTTCAGTTGGCCCCGTAATTTGCAGCCCGTTGCGATCCACAATCACGATCAGGTTATCCAGCTTGTAGTGCGCGGCGGTCATCGACGCTTCCCAACTCGACCCTTCCGTTAACTCACCATCCCCCAACAGCGTATACACGCGATAGGGACGTTCATCCAGTTTTCCCGCCAGCGCCATTCCTACCGCAACCGAAAGACCATGACCGAGTGCACCTGTATTCTGCTCAATGCCGTTCACATGGCGTGTCGGGTGCCCGATATAGTGCGACTGGTACTGGCACAGTCTATCCAAATCCTCAAGGGGAAAGAATCCCCGATCAGCCAGCACCGTATACAGGGCCTCGACGGAATGCCCCTTGCTTTGCACATAGCGATCCCGGTTAGGATCGCCAAAGGTTTCCGGCGACACATTCATCACGCGGTTATACAGCACATTCAGAATATCAACGCACGACAGGCTTCCGCCCGTATGTCCGGATCCGGCATGGTGGATAATTTTGAGAATGGTTTTTCGGTATTGAACGGACTTTAGCCTGAGTTCTCTTTCGGTCATGATCCTACAGCTCCCACTTATGCAGGCGGAATAACACCAATCGTGAGCAAAATACATGCCCATGTGCGTTGTTCGCCTGTCGCAATGACAAGTGCCGTATCAGGTGAACGCGCTGCTTCATAGAACGGAAACCGCCCCAGCGTTTGCAGTTCAACCTCCGGCATCAATTGGCGATATTCAGCGAAAATACGCGGCTCCGGTCCGCTGTCCGGTGCAATAGCATGCGCCGCCTCAATCGGAATAACTTTGACCAATACGCTCAACACCTCCGTGACCGTCATTTTTCCCGGCGCAAGATTCAGAAAAACGTGCTCTGCGTTCGGGTGCGATCCGGTAGTAAAGGGATAATTGCCATCTGCGATAAGTACTCTTGATCCGTGTCCTGCCCCAGCGAGTGCTTTAAGTATCTGGGGATGTAAAAGCTCTCCACGTATCATGGTTTGCTCCTTGTAATGAAATCGATGCGGGTGAATGGAAAATCCACCCACCCGCATTCATGAAATAGCTTATTGCGCGACAGGCGCGAAGTTGAAGTAGTCTTCGACATTCTCAGGGGTGATCAGGATGCAGTCGATAGAAATCTTCTCTTCGGCAGGCAGTTCACCCGTGGTGATGTAGGCGTGCGCCATTTCAACTGCGAGCGGTCCGAACCCCGCCACCGGCTGAAGGACCGTCGCCTGGATGGTTCCGGCTTTGATGGCGTCCATCACATCCTGGCTGCCATCGAACCCAACCACGATCACATCGGTCATGCCGGCGGCTTGCAGGGCAGCCATCGCCCCCATCGCCATCGTGTCGTTGCCGGAGATGACACCCTTGATGTCGGGGTTTTCCTGGATCAGGGTTTCCATCACTTCGAAGGCTTCCGTCTGGCTCCAGTTCGCCGTCTGCTGCGCGACCAGTTCCATATCAGGATACTGGCTGATCACATCGTTGTAGCCCTTCGAGCGGATGCCCGCGTTGGTGTCCGATTCCTTGCCCAGCAGTTCGATGTACTTGCCTTCTTCGCCCATCAACCGCACGAACTCTTCTCCACCGAGCACTGCGCCCTGGTAGTTGTTCGAGATGATCTGCGCGGCGGCAATGCCTGTCTCGTTGATCTCACGGTCAATCAGGAAGACGGGAATCCCGGCATCTTTGGCTTTCTGCACGGCAGCAACCGAGGCGTCCGCCCCTGCGTTGTCCACAATGATCGCCTTCGCGCCTTGCGCAATGGCGACATCAAAATGCTGGTCTTGCAGGTTCGGATCGTCATTATGCACCAGCACCAGCGTTTCATAACCTAACGCTTCCGCTGCGGCCTGCGCCGAATCCGCTTCCGCCTTGAAGAATGGGTTGTCATGCGCTGGCGTGATGATGGCAATCAGGCCCTCACCTTGAGCAGTTTCTTCTTTTTGAACGGGCGCGAAGTTGAAGTAATCTTCGACATTCTCAGGGGTGATCAGGATGCAGTCGATAGAAATCTTCTCTTCGG
>CAYYNB010000161.1:0-6881 GCA_964472565.1 uncultured Anaerolineaceae bacterium | reverse complement strand
CATAACCTAACGCTTCCGCTGCGGCCTGCGCCGAATCCGCTTCCGCCTTGAAGAACGGGTTGTCATGGGCTGGCGTGATGATGGCGATCAGGCCGCCTTCTTCCTGCGCCGACACTTGGGGAGTGACCTGAAAAGCCCCGGTTACGGCAAACAGTAGTGCCAGTACGAGGGCGATCAATTTTGACCAATTTTTTGTGAACATATCCTCTTATCCTTTTGAACTGAACTCTACTCAACAAACAGTCTTTACGATGGAATCCCATTTTTTCCAGGCACCACCTCCTTAAACCATATTTCGCTCCTGGAGCCGTTGTTGAACCTGATCGATAATAACCGCTAGAATAATCACAATTCCGGTGATCACTTGCTGCCAGAATGAACTGACATTCTCAAGCGTCATGCCGTTGTTCAGCACGCCGATAACGAACGCGCCGATAATTGTGCCACCAATTGCGCCACGCCCGCCTGACAACGATGTGCCGCCTAACACAACTGCTGCGATAGCATTCAATTCATATCCTTCACCCGTAGCCGGATGTGATGCGCGCAGTTGCGACGCAATAATCAATCCGACCATCCCAGAGCAAAGACCGGAGATTACATAGGTCAGCATCGTTACCGACTTAACCCGCACGCCCGAAAGCTGGGCCGCACGCTTGTTCCCACCAATTGCAAATATCTGGCGACCAAACGGCGTCTTCATGGTCAGAAACACGGCGATCACGCCCATTACCGCCATAATCCAGATCGAGTATGGCAGAGCAAGCAGCTTTTCCGACCCTAGTTTCACAAAAGCCGGTTCGCCCAGTTTGGGATCCGCAAAATTGGTAAATGTCGCGCCATTATTCATCAGCATCGCTAACCCACGCGCGATATACAGCGTGCCCAGCGTAGCGATGAATGGCGCGACATTAAATCTTGTAATCAATATCCCGTTCACCAACCCGATGATCATGCCCACGATCAGCACGATCATCACCAGCGGCCAGAAAGTGAAATACACCACAGCATCTAGCGCCTGAATACGTAGCCCTTGCGAAATCAACGCACCCGCGACCATTCCGCACAGGCCAACAATCGACCCCACCGACAGGTCAATGCCGCTGGTTAGGATCACAAACGTCATCCCGATACCAAGAATCGCATTAATCGCTACCTGTTTGGTCAAAATAATCAGGTTATTTTCATTGAGAAAGCCATCTGAATAAGCTGCAAAAAAAGTGAACAGAATAATCAGGGCAATAAAAGCTCTCAGTTGCAGCAGCAACCGCCGGATAGTGATGTTTTTTTTGCCGCGCTCCAGAACACCAGTGCTCATGGGCATATCCATTTTCTTAAACTTCCTTTCGTACTAGTTCGTGCCCAATAGCCGACGCCTCGACCAGGGCCTGTTGTGTTGCTTCATCGTGCAAAAATTCTTTGGTAATGCGGCCCTTCGACATCACCAGAATACGGTCGGCTGCCGTCATAATTTCCTTGAGTTCCGTCGAAACAAAGATGATCCCCAATCCCTGCGCTGCTAGTTGCCGCATAATCGTGAAGATTTCTTCCTTCGCCCCTACATCGATCCCGCGTGTGGGTTCATCCATCAGCAGCACTTTCGGCCCCGTCAGCAGCGCCTTACCAACTACCACTTTTTGCTGGTTGCCGCCGCTCAACGAAGACACTGGAAAATCGACATTAGAAACCTTAATCGCCAGTTCGCGCACCAACCGGGTAACGTTCTCGCGTTCTTTGCGCTTCGAAAGGTAGATCACTCGCATATACTTTTTCAGGCTGGCAAGCAGCATATTTTGAGCCACTGACAAATCTGCAACCAGTCCCTCGCGCTGCCGGTCTTCGGGAATGAGCATCAGCCCATGCTTGATCCGTTGATCAAGCGAACTACCTTTAGCTTTGTTTCCCGCCAGCCAGATTTCCCCCTTGGCGTGCGGATGCAATCCCATTAAGCATTCGAAGAGTTCCGTTCGCCCGGCTCCCATCAATCCATATATGCCCAGAATTTCCCCGGCGCGCAGCGAAAACGACACATTTTCGAGCAAATATCCGGCTCCGGCAGAGCGATGCAGCGTCAGCCCATCCACCCGTAGCAGTTCATCACCCATTTCATGTTTAGGCGATTGGTAGGTGGCCGCAGCTTCACGCCCCACCATTCGCTCAATGATCCAGGACAGCGACACATCACTCATCGGCGCTTCCGCCACCAGATGCCCATCCCGCAGCACTGTGATGTAATCGCCAATCTGCATCAGTTCTTCGAGCTTGTGCGAAATATAGATAATCGTGACACCGTTCGCTTTGAGCTGTTCGATCACACGGACCAGCACTTCTACTTCTGCATTGCTCAACGCCGATGTTGGCTCATCCATAATCAGAATACGGGTATCCAACGCCAGAGCTTTGGCGATCTCCACGATCTGCTGTTGCCCGATGCGCAAATTAGCAACCGGTGTTTTCGGATCAATCGGTTGTTCCAGTCGGCTCAAGAGCGCCGCCGCGCGTTTTTCCTGTTCCTTATGGCGGATAATCGTGTTCCCTTGCGTAATCTCGTGCGCCATATAAATGTTTTCAGCCACATTCAGGTTCGGGAACAGGTTGAGTTCCTGGTAAATAATGCCGATCCCCAGTTCTTCCGCCTCACGCGGGTTATGCGGAGCAATTTCCTGTCCATCCAGCACCAAACGACCTTCACTGGGATGTTCGACGCCCGCCAATATCTTCATCAACGTCGATTTTCCCGCGCCGTTTTCTCCTACCAGCACATTTACCTTACCCCGATAAACATGATAGTTCACCTTATCCAGCGCAATCGTGCCGGGGTAAATTTTAGAAACCTTCTCAGTATGGAGGATAATTTCTGGCGTACCTTCTGTTCGCGTTACATCCTCAACTTGCGATGCTGCCATCATCCCTCACCTCAAGTTCTACAGGGACGATCACAATAGCACTCCGTGTCTCGTCGGTCAGCGGTTCAGCTTTCAAAGCTATTGCACCATAGAAGTAAATCGTTTTGCCTTCAAAATCTGCGGGTTTCAGTGTCTTTTTGATGTCCTGTGGATCCGTCACTCCCAGTGCCTCGGCCATTTCAATCCCAACACGATTGCGGAGCGCCGTAGCTACATCTCCATACTCAACTTGATTGACGAAATCGTTGAAGGCAATAAACCCACCCGCATCGCGAAGTTGGAATCCCAGGCTAACCTTGATAACCGGGCCAATAACCAGTGACAGATCGGCTTCACCATCATACGGCGGCAAATCAATGGCGAGAATGCCATTACTACTGCTGTTATCAAACGTGATGATCTTCGCTTCGCTCTGAACCATCATGCTGTATTCTTCGCCCTGGCTTCCTTGATATCCCCGTTCTTTGATCAGGTTCGCATCCGCTACGAACTCTTCCAACAGCGGCACGAGATCATAGGCATTCTCGTGATACATCGGGATGATCTCGCTGTCCCACTTCACTTCTACGAATCTTTCCCCCGTGAATCCCTGCTTAACCTCCCGGTCCTCTTGAAAGGTGCGAACTTCAGCAATCCGGCAGGCAGTCAGCATAAGGAATAGACCTATCCCTAAAAAAAACTTCCGATGCATATGTGTACTCCTTAACTGCGATATATATACACTGATGAATAATTATTCCGATAGAGATAAAAACAGTTTATGCCATGAAAATTTGCATTTTGTGGCCTGTTTATCTTCTTATACTGAACGGCACGAATCGCGCCTGACCAACTTGACTGGTAAAGAACGGCTTTGAGGCTCTAACTCACTATCCCGAAGGCGATCAATCAAACGTTCGACCGCCATCTGGCCGATTTGCTCCGCAGGTTGGGCAATTGTGGTGAGTCTGGGCACTGTATAGGAGGCTAATGGAATATCATCATAGCCAATAATCGATATGTCTTGCGGCACCGATAATCCAGCTTCATGAATGGCGCACAGTGCGCCGACGGCCATTAGATCATTACAAACAAAAATAGCGGTAGGACGAGGATTCAGTTGGAGTAGTTGCTGACAGGCCCGGTATCCGCTTTCATGCTGGAAATACCCTGTCACTACCCAACTCTCTTGCGGTACGATGCCCCGAGTTTGCATCGCTTCATAATACCCTTGCACCCGTTGTGAACTGGGTGTTAGAAAAGATGGTCCTGTGATACATCCGATCCGCTCATGCCCCAGATCGATCAAATGCTTAGTGGCTATCAATCCACCTTGTTTATTTTCCGTAAAGATCTCATCGACTTGGGGCAGATTAGTGGAACGGTCTACAACAACCAGCGGAATTTTTTGTGCTGCCAAAAAAGCAATCGATTCCTGATATGCGCCTGTCGAAATTAATAAAATCCCATCGACCTGACGCGACAACAGCACGTTCAGATAAGCGAGTTCGCGTGCCTGCTCATCATTGGCATTCCCCATGATGAAGTTATATCCCGAATCAAAGCAGGCTTTTTCGACACCGAGCAGAATTTGAGCAAAAAAGGGGTTAGCACTGTTAGGGACCAGCACGCCGATGGTCAACGAGTGGCTGCTGCGCAAACTGCGGGCGAGGCGATTAGGATGGTAGCGGAGTTCTTCCATCACATCCAACACCCGTTGGCGAGTTTCAGGATTTACAAACCGCGTACCATTAATCACATGGGATACGGTTGAGGTGGATACCTCAGCTTTTCGAGCCACATCCCGCATCGTTGCCATAATAATAAACCCCAAAATATCTATCGAAACGATTGCGTAAACGTTTCGATTATTATCATATGTCACATTTGCTGTTGGAGTCAAGCCATCACAATAAAAGTTGCTCCGCTGTTCGCCGATCTGTCACAAGAATATTGATCCACTGTCCTTCTAATGCACCACGAATTGCCGCGATTTTTCGTTGTCCGCCAGCCACACCGATAGTACGCCGTACTTGTTTCAGTTTTTGCAGCGGCATTCCAATCACACGCTCATTTAGCGGAGTCAGCACCGGAACACCATAGGGATCGAAGAACCGGAGCAGCACATCTCCGACAGCACCTCGTTCGCGCAACAGGGCCAATTCTTCAGCCGAAAAAATATTGCCGCTGCTCGCCAATAGAGAGGACGGTTCGACGGTTCCAATACCAACCAGAGCCAGCGTGATCTGATCAAACAGTGAAATTGTGGTCGAAACAAAGGGATCGCTCATCAGCACATGCCGGGCATCAGGCGAGCCTACAACTCCGGGAGCGTTCAAAAAAACAGCATGTCCATGCACAAGTTCGGCCAATCGATGGGTCAGCCGCGTTGCATTAACTTCGGCATCCGAACGGCCAATGCCGCCAAGAATCTGGATAACCTGGGCGTTCATGGCATGTGGCAAGGGATGCATTGCATCTACCATCGCGAGCAGCGTAGCACTCCACGATGAAAGCCCGATGATTTCATCTTTCATGAGCGTGTTTTCGAGGTAAAACGCAGCGGCAGCGCCAATCTGCCGCTGGAGAATCTCGTCGCTGTTTTCTTCACAGTCCACAACGATAGCTTGTTTCAATTGATAGGCACTGCGGAGTTTTTCTTCCAGGTCGGAATGAACGCCGGGTGGCATGCTGACCGAAATGCGTACGATTTTTTCGGAAACCGCACGTTTGAGGAGCCGCGAAATCGTGGCCTGCGACAGATCGAGCTGGGCCGCAATATCGGACTGGTTCAAGCCCTGGTTATAATACAGGTGGGCGATCTTAGTTAGCAGTCGAAGTTCTTCAAGTCGAGACATGGCTACTCTGGTCGTGTGAATAATTATTCATGTATAAAATTATATTCACACTAACCAGTGTACAACAGCTACGGCGCGATGTCAATCACTCCGAATGGGTTTTAGTCTATTGCAAGAGGACGGACTGTAATGCGGCGGCGTTCGACTCCGTCATGGGCAGCCGGACATCCTGTTGAATCTCCGCATCGCCCACATAAACCGTACACCATGTAATCGACTCTTCCTGACTAAATTGAACGTCCTGCACATGGTTGCGCGGATAAAAATAGCGATCCATCCGGTACCTGGAAACATCCCAGCCTTGCCAGCGCACAGCGGCATCTTCAACTACGATCAGATACTGCTCGGTGATGGTAATAGCGCGGTTGGGCGACATAAATGGGAATAAATAGTGTTTGCCCGGTTTGCGAACCGCCGGTTGATAAACTGCCGCTTCAACGGATTCGGCTGCGGACAAACTGTCGATGGTGTAATTACAGAATTTGAGCGGAAATTGTTTGACTGGTTCAGGAACTGCAAATTCCTCCGCTGAGATGGCTTTTTTGAGGATCAGCGCCAGGCCACTTTCAATGAGACGCAATCCAACTGCATTAAATTCGATCAGCACACTGGTGATGGTTTGTTCATCGATCCAAGTGAGTTCCAAATAGGAGTACAACAACACCGACATAATATGCACTGAGAGGAGTTTTTCGACTTCAACAGATAAGTTGTTCACTCGACCATCGGCATATTCTTCGATTATTTGCATTTTGTCTTCGCTAAATGCCAGCGTGCGAGCAGGTGTCCAGTGTTGTCCAAAGGGAAGTTCCCGCAGCCATGACTTTTGCCGGAAATAATGTTCCAGCGGCGGAATGAACACCACTTTGGGAAAGTTCTCAAATGCTAACAAGGACCGGGATGTCTCGGTCAATTCGTCTTCGCTATGAATAGCACGAGGAAATTGTTCACAACCACGCCTGATCATGTGACCTCCTAATGATTGAACACAAAATCAGTTATTTATAGTGTACTGCCTATTTAATATGGAAAGCACAGCAAATTGTGTTATTTGAATAAATCGATCACTTTTTCGGTGAGCCGATTGGCTGAGTCGGGTCCCCAAGATTAAAGCTGCGCCAAGATTTTCTTTACCCCC
>CAYYNB010000160.1:0-13811 GCA_964472565.1 uncultured Anaerolineaceae bacterium | reverse complement strand
CGATCTTCACCTATGACGAGCGCTCGAACGCCGCCCGCGCGTATATGACCTTTATCCGCGAACTGGTCCAGCGCATCCTGAAGCCGGTAGGAGCAAATTAAATCATGGCTAAACGCACCTCGAAAGGCACCCGCGCGTTATTAGAGGAGATGGGCGATCTCGGCAGTTTTGCCGAAGAGATCAACGAGATAACCGGCGGGGGACTTCGTGTAGTCGAAATCGTGCTGGATCGGATTCGCCCTGATCCCGCGCAGCCGCGCCGCGTGCTGCCGGAAGTGATCCGTGATGAGTTTCTTTCCGGACTCATCAACGCGCGCCAGGCCCTGGATCGCTGGGAAGCGCTGGTGGCGGAAGAAGCCGCGCGCCGGGGGCGTCCGCGCCCCGACTGGAAAGCCCTGCTCGAACGGAACCCGGAAGATCGTGGGGAAGATGCGCTGACCATCGATCCGCCCGGCCAACCGGGTCCTGAAGAAGAACTGCTGCGTTCGATTGTCTCGACGGCGGCTACCATCCGGCATGGCGGGCAGGTCAGCCCGATCACCGTGATGGAAGTCGAGGGCAGCAACTACTACCGGATCGAAACGGGTGAACGCCGCTTCTGGGCGCACCACTGGCTGAATATCTGGCTCAACGGGTTCGAGCAGATTCACTGCATCATTGTGCCCCAGGCGAGTCCCTGGCGGCAGGCGGCAGAGAATACCAGCCGCGAAGAACTGACCGCGATGGCGTTGGCGCGCCAACTCGCCCGGCTGCTGCTGGACCTGTACGAGATCCGGCCCGACTATTCCGGCGCGATCCCGAATGACTGGTACCGGCAGGCGCTCGATTTCCGCGTGCCGCGCGGTGAAGGTGAAAATCTGCGTTCGGCGCTGGGCGGCATCGAGCGCTCGCATTTCAGCCGGATTCAGGACTTGCTGAGTCTGCCTGATCCGGTGTGGGAACTGGCGGATCGCTACCGCCTGGAAGAGAAGCGGCTGCGCTACATTTTGAAGGTGAAAGACCCGGCGGAGCAGCTTCAGTTCACCCGCTTCGTGATCGAAAATGGACTGTCGGCGGACCGGATTCAGCAGATCGTCGAGGCGGATAAGGTCGGCGCGATGTTGAGCGAGCGCGACGAACCCCGCGAGCGCGACGACTACGAGATCACGCCGTCGGAGCGGGTCGCCAACCGCTGGCCCGCGTTTGTGAGCCAGGTGCCCAAAGTGGATGTGGAGTTTGTGGCGGATCAATGGGTGCGCAAACAGAAGCCCGCCGAAATCCGCGAACAGGTCGCCGCGCTGCGCCGCCTGTTGGATGCGGTGGAGCGCCGGGTCAAGTAGGCGATGGAACCCACTGCTGAGATGCTGCGCGCGTTCGCGTTGAGCCTGCCGGGGACGACGGAAGAGTTTCCGTGGGAAGAACGCGTGATCAAAGTGAGCAAGAAAATCTTCCTGTTCTGCGGGTCGATCATCACGCCGCCGCCGGGGGTCTTCCTGGGCGTCAAACTGCCGGAGTCCGGTGAGGATGTGCTGAGCCTGCCGTATGCCCGATCGATGGGCTACAATCTGGGCAAAACGGGGTGGGTCCAGTTCCATTTTCCGCCCGGCGAAGTGCCGCCGCTGCCGATTCTGCGAGACTGGGTGCTGGAAAGCTACCGCACGGTTGCGCCGAAAAGGTTCATCGCGGAACTGGAACAGTCGAAATAAACGCGGCTGTTGGGATGTGTGTGTTCAGTACCGGGTGTTCAGCCCGGTTTTGTTTTGTGGAGGGGATGCAATGAGCCAGCACAAATCACTTGAGATCACAATCAACGTTACTCTGAGCGAGAGCAACCCGGCGGTGGTACGGATCGCGGGGTGGCAGTTTAACATCCAGCCGGAGGGCAGTTTTCACGAGTTGAGTTCGGCGGATCGGGCGGAATTCTGGCGGGCGCTGCGCGACGAGATCGACGAGTTTTGGTTCAGCGCGGCGCTGGATGATGATGAGGACGCCGCGTGGAATTATCGGCTGGAAGATGTGGATTTGGGGTGAAAAAATAGGGGCACGCCAGGGTGCCCCATTCCGCTATTTGTTTTTGCCCTGGCCGCCGCCAGCCCACATCGGGCGGCCCGCTTCACTTCGCAGTTGGATGCTTTTCCCGGTTGCCGCGTTGCTGATGGCGGTGGGTTCAAATAGATCGCCCTCGTAAAACCCGTCCAGCGTCAGCGTGTCACCGTTCGCCAGCCCGAAATCCTGATCCTGGATGTAGGTCCAGGCGCGGCTCTCGATGACCAGCGCCTCGCCGTTGGTGAGTGTGATCGTGAGCGCGTCGTCATTCATCTCCGCGACGGTGCCCGCGAGGGTGACGATTTCCCCGATTTCGGCCTGTGGGTTGCCGCTGCCCTTGTTCTCTGTTTCTTCACTGTCGCCTGTTTTGGCGTTGGTGCGGATGACGGCCCCGATCAGGAGGGCGGCGCTAAATCCGATAAGCAGCGTGCTGAGTATGACTTTTTTCAACATGATGGTTTTCCTTTCTTAGGCGATTTGATCGGCGCGGCGGTTGGCGGGCCGGGTCCCGAAGAATTTATAGGTCACGTTTTTGATCCAGCGCCAGTGGATGGCGAAGTGGGCTAGCGCCGCGAGGATCAGGATCACAGCGCCCCAGGTGTGAACCATATCCCAGGCGGTTGAACTCCAGATGAAGGCGGGCCGCGCGGGGCCTTCGGGCGTGAAGAAGAAATACAGGCCGCTGATCGCAGTCAGGAGGAAACTGAGGGCAATCACCGCGTCAATCAGCAGGTTGATTTTGGCCGGACGCGAGAGTTTCATATCTTGGCCGCGCAGCCCGTGCCCGACCTTTTTGCCCATCGATTTGATCCAGGCGAGATGCAGCGCGAGGTGGATCACCACCGCCGCCACCATTAGCAGGCCGCCCCAGGTATGCAGATCGGTCCAGGTCGCGCGCCCGAAAATGATCGTCACGTCGTACCAGGGATTACGCCCGCCCTGGTAGCCGTTGGGCAGATAAAGAAAGTAGATACCGGAAAGGATCGCGGTGATGGCGGTGAAGAAGGTCGCCGCGTCGATCAGCCAGTTGAAGCGGGTCTTGCGGGATAGGGTTGGTCGTTTGCTTGCCATGATTATATCCTGTCGCATCGGATGAACTATGGACAGAATAGGCGAAAACTGTGAAGATCTGATGAAGGGATTACGGGCTTCTGGTGAAGGCGCAAACCGCCGATTTTGATTCGGCGGGCCGGATCACGAATCATTCGTCACAATTCTGCAAAATGGCGCAGGGAAGACGCGCCGTCTTCCCTCAAAACGCCCGATTCGGTGCTCGAATCCTTCAGTGCAGGGCTGTAGCGGCTTTACGAGTCGTGCTGAGACTCTGTTATTAGGAAGTCGCTGATCGGCCCTTTTATATGTTGCCCTGGGGCAACGTAGCATCAAATATTAATCATGCCGCCGTGATAATGTAATTGGTATACTAAGTCTCCGTTCAGATAGATTACTTCTTTCCCTGTGAAGCCGCTAACTGGCCCTTCACTCTGATCCACATAGCGCAGGTTGTTGTCGGTGTGTTCGAAGCCGCCCAAAAAACGCCCTTCGCCATACATGCGCGTCAGACTCTTTTTGATCATCTGGCCGATCTCGGCGGCGGTGATCCGTTCGGGTTCGAGCAGCATGCCATAGTAGTTCATGCCCCAGACGGCGGTGTGACGGTAATAGACGATCTCCTGGCCGAGGAAATCCGCGCCGCCAAAATAGCTGTCGTGATAGGCCCATTCACCATTGATCACTTGCAGGTCATGGGAGTCGAGGCGATAGGGTAATAATTTCTGCCCATCACCCACATAGGTTTTGCTTTTGGCCAACACGATAAATTGTTCCAGTTGGTTGAGCATTGTTTGATCCATGATTCACTCCTCAAAATGAGACACAAAAACAGAGGGTAGGGGGATGCCCCTGCCCTATCGATAGGGTGCTGCTGAAATATCAAAAACGTACGGGAACAGAGCGTTCGTTTATCCTGATAAAACGCACAACCGGGGCACGTTGGGGGAGGGGTGTGCCAGCACGCGCAGGACGGGCTGCCTTCTGGGCGCGGGCCAGGGCTTCGCGCTCCGTTTTGCGTTTGGCCCACATCCGGCAGGCATCGCTGCGCCATTTGCGCCGGGGTCCATTCGGCAGATGCGCGGGGACCAGGCACCCTGCCCTACCGCAGGCGCACGGGTAGGATTGAATCGCGCGGTCCACGTGCGGAGTCAGCGCGACGCGCGTGCCATCGTGACGGTAGCGGACCAGCATACCGGTTGCCAGCGCGATATCGTCCGGGTGAAAGCCGGTCCAGGCCAGCCATTCGGCCAGCCGGTCACAGGTGCGAATCGAGGGTGTAAAGGTCGCGTAGCCGTGCAGCGCCCGCCGGAAAACCGCCACGCTGACCCCGGCCTGTGCCGCCGCCGCGATCTGATCCTGGGAACTGGTGGGCTGGAAACCGCGTACCTGCATACCGAGCCGCATCAGGTCGATCATACGCGGCTTGGCACTGGCTAAGGCCATGATGTTCGCCAGCGGCATGTGCAGCCAGCGCGCGATCTGGTAGTAGGTGTTGATGTTCAGGTGTGCGATGTTTTGCCCGGCGATGAGACGGCATAACTCGCTGGGCGCGACCTGAAGGGCGTTCACCACGTCGGGCACACTCTGGCCGCGCGCGTTGACGCAGGTCAGAAAACGCCGCTGGACGATGCTGGTCAAAGAGGGTTGTCGAGTCATCAGACGGTCTGTACCCCGCTGGTCAAAAAAACGATTCATATTGGGTCGGCTGCTGTACCGTTACCGCTGCCGTTTGGCGATGGCCCGTTCTAAGGCAATGCGTAATTCGCGCGGCGCGGGCAGTGGTTTGTACATCAGCGCATCAGCTTGAGCTTGCTGGATCACGGCGTCTTCCTGGTCGGGCGAGAGATGGTAAGCTGTGGTCAGCACAATCGTCATGCCGCCCATCACCGGGCTTTGGCGCAGCCGTTCGGCGATTTCTGGCCCGCTGCTGCCGGGCAGTCGAATGTCGAGCAGCGCGAGTTCGGGCAGGTTGGTTTGAACCGTGCCGTTGTCTACATCCTCGATCCAGCTTGCTGCATCATAGCCATTCGTAAAGGCGACCCCGTCAATACTCCAGATCGAAAGCAGGGCTAACAGGGTGTTGTACAGATCGGGTTCGTCTTCCACGACCATCCAGGTTGACATACATCCCCCCAGTGAAAAAAGCAGGCATATCAGGCCCCTATTGTAAATCGGGCCGGGACAAAAGAAAAATTAGCGCCGCAGCACCCGTTGGATGGCCGCGATCTGCTGCGTCAGGATTTCGCCGTAAGGGGTGCGGGCATGGCGGGTCGCGTCGCGCTGCCACACGTCGATCTGATCGCCCAGGCGTTTGACCTGCGCCCACCCTTCGCGCCCCGGCCAGTGGGGATCCTCGTCGGCCATCGAGCCGTAGAGATACCCCAGGTAAAGCTGGATCGCGGGCGGGGTGTTTTCGACTTCGAGCGCGTCTTCCAGCGTGACTCGCAGGCTGTCATCAAAGCCGCCCATTTTTTCGATCTGGGCACGCACCACGTATAACTCGATAGGGAAGCGGTGAAATCCGAACGCATCCAGCGCGCCCAAAAAACGCCCCTGGTGCATCAGGGCGACGGCCAGCGCATGCCGCGCCCGCCAGTGCAGTTCGCCAAAGCTGATCGCCGTCCGGGCGACCTGTTCGGCTTCGGCATAATAACCGTTCTCGCCATAGGCCAGTGCCAGCCCACAGAAGTATTCAATCGGGGCGCTGTTGTCCTGGCATACCTGCCCGGCCAATTGGAGGGCATCTGCGAAATATTCGTTGGTCAGCAGATACCACAATTCCGCAAGCTGCGGATCACTCGGCGGCGGTTCGCTTGAAAAAAATACGCTCATCGTCGGGTTTCTCCTTTGCTCAGGATGGATGATCTTCGGAGATCATGCCACGCGCCACACGATTGAACACCGCCCGATCCGCCGGATCAAGCCGGTCTTCCAGATCGGGGCCAAGTTGCGCAAAGACGCGGTGGGCGAAGAGTTCCATCCAGACAAACTGCCGTCCGATCTGCACCATGTTGCTGTTGGTGGTGACGGTGGCGCTGTAGGACGGCTGCGCGCTGGCGATCAGCACTTCCTGTTCATCGACCACCACGACCAGGGAATCGGAGAGTTTGTGCAGTTCGCTTTCGCGCTTAGGGTGATAGGCCACCTGTCCGATGCCCAGGCGCTCATTCCCGGTCAGCAGCGCGCCAATCGACACGTCGCGCCCGTAGGCTTCCAGAATCGTGCCGCGCAAACGCTGCAAGTTGGCATCGGTCAGCACCAGCATGACTTCCTGCTGGGCATTGCCGATCATGTTTTCGGCATAGGTCAGCACCGACCCTTCGCCGGTGAAGGTCCACAAGTGGCCTTCGTCGCGGGCATAATAAATGCCGCCCAGCCCCTGCCGCAGACTGATCACGCGGCGCTCGTGTTCGTCGTTCAGGCGGTCCAGAATGGCGTCGGGCGGCATCGGACGGTACAGGGTGGCTTTGGCCTCTTCGGTCTTCAACACAGCCCCCCGCGCATCCAGCCGCCCCAGCGCTTCATAAACCATCGAACGCGGAATCCCGGCCTGTTTGCTGAGTTGGTAGCCGGTGGCTGGATGATCTTTCAGCAGGGCGATATAGACCTTGGCTTCATATTCGGTAAACCCAAGTTCCTGAAGTTCGGACAGTAAAATCATAGATGCCGCGCCTTTAGTTTGAACTCACCTGGAAAGTTCTATTTTACCGGGGCTGGCGAAAATAGACCATCGGGTGATTTAAATCCAGCGGCGGGTCTGGCGTTGGTAATCCAGGAAGGTTTGGCCGAACTTCTGTTTGAGCATGCTTTCTTCGACGCGGATAAAGCGCTGATCGAGCAGGATGCCGAACGGGGGAATCACAAACCAGGGCGTCAGCGATCCCAACAGCAGGGCGATCCCGATCAGGCCCAGCATGAAGCCCAGATACATCGGATTCCGGCTGAAGCGGAATGGCCCGCTGGTGACGAGCTTGCTGGATTCCTGAAACGGGTAGATCGTCGTGCCCGCCCGTTCGAAGGTGTTACTCGCGATACCGGCGATTCCCACTCCGGCCACCAGGGGAAGCAGCCCCACCAGTCGGATCGGGCCGGAAAGGAGGTGTGCGCCCGGAAGCAGCACACGCAGGGTGATCATCATCACAATGGCGATAAAAAAGTAGGTGGGTGGAAGTATTTTCTGCATGGTTCCTCGCTGTGCATTCGACACTGTTACCCATCAATACGAGGAATCACCGGGTTTTGTTGTTCTCCAGCGAACAGCGCGCGGTCGGTTTCGTGCGGGCGGTGTTCCAGGATGATCCGCACGCTGCGATCATACGTCCAATAGTTCCAGGTCCAGTTGACCAGCACATTCAGGCGGTTACGGAAGCCGATCAGGGTGATGAGATGCAGCCCCAGCCACGACAGCCACGCCAGCGCCCCGGAAAGCTGGATCCGGTAGAAAATCCAGGCGACGGCGCGCGTCCGGCCAATGGTCGCCATGATGCCGCGATCATGATATTTGAACGTTTTCAGCGGCTGATCCGCAATCCGCCGCAGAATATTCTTCGCCGCCAGCATGCCCTGCTGTTTGGCGACGGGGATCAGCATCGGGTACGGTTGATCGGTTTTGTCTTTCAGAAAAGCCAGATCGCCCACCACAAAAACGTTATTCAGGCCGATCACTTCGGTAGTGGGTTCGATGGGTACCTGACCGCTGCGGGTGAGTTCGACACCGAGCATCGCACCAAGCGGGGACGCCTTCACCCCCGCCGACCAGATCAGCGTATACGCTGGGATGACGCGGCCACTTTTCAGCGTGACCTGGCGCGGTGTCGCATCGATCACACTGTCGCCCAGAATCACTTCGATGCCGAGGCTTTCCAGTTGGCGGCGGGCGGCTTCCTGCAAACGCTGGGGATACGGATCAAGCAGGTGGTCCATCATCTCGACCAGGATCACGCGGCCCTTCAGCGGGTGGTCGCCTTCGGTGTATTCCTTGTCCAGCACATGGCGGATCAATTCCTGGAACGCGCCCGCGGTTTCGAGTCCGGTGGGGCCGCCGCCCACCACTACCATCGTGGTCAGGGCCTCGCGCTCGGCGGGATCGTCGGTCCAGGCGGCTTTCTCGAAGCACTTGAGCACATGGTTGCGCAGCACCACCGCATCGGACAGCGTTTTGAGGCCAAACGAGGCGCGCTGAATCGTCTCCATGCCGAAGTAGTGGGTGCGGCTGCCTGCCGCGACGATCAGATAATCATACGGCTCAAGGCGGGTGCTGCCGTTGGTTTTCACCTCGACGGTTTGCTGTTGGGTGTCGATGTGGCGCACGTCGCCCAGCATAAATTCAATATTCGGCTTGCCGCGAAACATGCCGCGCACGGGCGACGTGATTTCGCCGGGTTCGAGGCCGGAAGTCGCGACTTGATAGAGCAGCGGGGAAAACAGATGAAAATTCTGGCGGTCAATCACCAGGACGTTGACGGGCTGCTTTGCCAGTTTTTTCGCTGCGTACAGTCCGCCGAAGCCAGCGCCAATAATGATCACTCGTGGTTGGGACGGGTTCGTGGACATCGGACGGGATTCCTTTCATTGTGAAAAGCAACACAATCACTCTGTTAAAAATATCACAAATCCGGGGTTTTAGCAATAGTTCTTATATAAATATTCTTTAATCTGATGTTATGCTAAGGTTTATCCGTAAGGGCAGCAGCAGCCCGAAGCGGAAGCGCTGCAAACCGTCTGGAGCCGCAAACCTACTGAGAAACGGCGGCATAGGGTATAAATCAGGGTTTGTACACAGGAGAGCTACAATATGAACCTTGATCCTATGCTGCTGTTCCACTATACCGACTGGGCGAATGATCGCGTTATTGAGGGCGCGCGGCAGTTGACGACGGTCCAGCTTCATCTGCCGATCCGCGACGGTTTTGTTTCGACGCTGGGCCTGCTCGTGCATCTGCTGGCGGCGGAGCGGCTTTGGCTGTCGCGGCTGCAAGGGCTTTCGCCTAAAACGCTCATCACCGAAGACCTCGTGCCGACGTTAGACACCCTGGTCACGGCCTGGGAACCGATTCGCGCCGAGCGGTTTGACTATCTGGCCGGAATCGGAGACGGGCAGCGCGACATCGTCTACAGCACCACCAAAGGTGTTGAGTGCCGCGATGTGCTCTGGCATTTGATTCTGCATCTGGTCAACCACCACACCGAACACCGCTCCCAGCTTGCCTTTTACCTGGCAATGCAGGGGATCGACGTGGGCAACCTGGACCTGATCTATTATGTGCGGGACGGGCTGCATTCCGGTTCGTAAGTGGGTGATCCGTAACTGACAGGATGGTGTCACACGATCATGTTATGATCAGCCTATCGAATGGTTCAGAAAAAAGAGAGTGCAGAGATGACCCAGACCTTACGCGGTGTTGCGACGATCAGTTTTTATGCGGATGACGTGAGCGCGGCGCAAAAATGGTATACGGAACTGTTGGGGATCGAGCCGTATTTCGTGCGACCACCGGCCTATGTCGAATTCCGCTTGGGAGATTATCAGACTGAACTGGGCATTATTGATCGCAAGTACGCGCCGCGCGGATCGGCAGGTGGGGCAGGTGGTGCGCTCGTGTACTGGCATGTGGACGATCTGGAAGGCATGCTGGACAAGGTTAAGGCGATGGGGGCGACGGAATACGAACCGCTGACCAAACGCGGGGATGCCGGTTTTATCACCGCTTCAGTGCTCGATCCGTTCGGGAATATTCTGGGGCTGATGTCTAATCCGCATTATGTAGAGCTGCTGGCCGCGACGTAGTCGGGCTGCGTGGGATGTGTGGAAAGCTCATTGAGAGGGGACGCTCAATGAGCTTTTTGATTCGCCCCCTGATCATCATCCGGCGCAGATGGGCTATAATAGGAAAAAAGTCCTTATGTTGCGCGAGGAAAACGAATGACGATTGAACAGTTTGAGCAGTGGGTGCGGCAGTCTTTTGCCTATCTGTTCACCGATTACGGGTTTGAAGTCGTCAGCCGCGCGGTCAAACCAGGGCAGCCGGGGCAGCGGCTGGAACTGGTGTTACAAGCGGCGGACGGCTTGATTTTGGTGTATGACGATAACGGCGAGGCCAATCTGCTGTTGGGACCGCGTTCGGCTCCGCTGGCAGAGGTTTTTCAGAATACCGGGCAGTGGTTTTATATCCACCGGGTGATCGACTTTTTTGAGCGTTGTCCGGTGGAGGACCAGGTGCAGCGGAGTCTGGGAGCGACGCGCAAGTTTACGCCGCATGACGAGCAGTTAGCCGAACTGGGATCGCGGTTTCAGCCGTACTGTGCCCAGGCGCTGGCGCTGTTCCGGGCGGAGAACTTTCCGCATGCGCGGGAGGAATTGACCGCCTATGGGGAAGCGCGGCAGGCGGCCTTCCGAGCGGAATGGGACCGAGCGCGGAAGAAGTAGGGGCCGGTTTGCCAAGCCGCCCCCTTGTATCTTGCCCCTCGATCCCTCTTTTTCAACCGCGTTGGAAGAGGGGTTCCGGCCCTATGGCCTGTGAAAATCCAGGCTCACGTGACTATTGGGCGGCGTGGTGGTTAACAGATCGCCCGCCTCACCCCGGAGCGTCGCGCCGAAAAAAGCCAGCAGATAATCATTTGTGATGCGCAGCGCCTGCGCCGGATCAATCGAACCGAGGTCTTCCGCCATATTCGGGAAAAGAGACACAAGCAGCGCCGTATCACCAAAGTTCAGATGCGCCGCGCCCGTGATCGTCACTGAATAGGCCGTCGCCGTATTCATATACGCGGTATTCGCGGCGTTGAACTCCGCCATCAGTTCCTCGGCCTGTTCCGGTGTCAAACCTGCCGCGCTGATTTCTTCCTCCGAGGGCATCGGGATCGGCTGGCTAATATCGCTGCCTTCTTCGTTGATAAACAGCAGCGCCCCCGGCACCCCGTCGGGATAGTAATTCCACAGGCTGCCATCCAGATTCGCGCCCGCTTTGATCCGTGTATCGCGCGCCATTGCCTCAACCGTCGTGGCCCCGCCGAACGAATGCCCGAACATGCCGATCCGTTCCAAATCGAGCCGCCCCGCCAACAGCGGATCGCTGGCATTCAGTTCCGTCAGGTAATCCACCACCGCCAGCGCATCCCCAGCCGTGATATCGAGCAGGTTGTGCCCGCGCCCCCAGACTTCGGAAAACCGATCATAGGTGGACGCATCCGCCGGGAGATCGCTGTACAGGGGGCTGCCTTCGGGCAGCATCGTCAGCGCGCGGCCATCCGGCAGCACTGTCACCATCGCGTTATAGGTGTGCGTGATGCCCACCACCACATACCCGTGACTCGCCATCTCTTCCGCAAAGCTGGTGTAAAACAGCGCGTGCGAATTTTCGCCGCCGTGTGACATGATCAACACCGGATAGGTGGGTTGATCAGCGGACACCGGCACATCTTGCAGCGCATGACACACGACCTGTTCCAGCACAGCGGGATCAAGGCTGAACAGTTCCACCACACCCGCCGCCAGATCGGGATCAAGCCAGCTCGCCGCCGCTGCCGCCGGATCAGCATCAGCCGGATACCACACATCCAACATCAATTCGCGCACATCGTCGGGATCATCCGTGAGTGTTTCCGGGCGCGCCTCGTCCACCAGATACAATGTCATCCGTCCAACCGCATACGGCCCCGTCGGTTCGGGCAGCGTGATCACCTCCTGCGCCGACGTGACAGACGCTGATCCGAGCAGTAACGCCACCAGGGTGATAACCATCAAAACACGTTTCATTCAGCTTGTCCTTGTATGCAAAAAGACGCAACTGAATGTTATTACGTGTCGAGCCAGGAATAGTTGTTTGCGGCCATGTGGGATTAGCACCCTTGTTCTATTCTGTCCGTTTTGTTATAATCTGTAGAACCTCCGTTCGATCTGGAAGGCGAAGCGAATCGCCAGCCAACAACGAGTTTCCGCACGGCTGGCATCAAACTGCCGTAAACGAAATGAAAGGTAAATAACCATGAGCAACCGCAGCATTTACCTGATCGTTCTCCTGATCCCCGTTGTGCTAATGGGCGTCGGTTTGTGGGGCATCATCACCTACACGGAGCCTGCCACAGCCACGCTCAGCATTCCGTCGCGGGCTGAAGGTAGCTTAGCGACCTCCAACCCCGAAGCGCTGTATCAAATTCCGGCCAACAAAGGCCAGGTGTTTTCAGTGTTCGTCGCGGTCAACGCGGGCGATCTGCAACTGAGTCTCATGCTGCTCGATCCGGTGGGGAACGTGGTCGCAGAAGACACCCCGGTAGCGGCTGGCGCAAGCGTCTATGCGATTGAAGCGGTGACGCCCACCGAGTACGGAACCTACCGCTTGATCGTGACGCGCGTGGGAGACACGTCCGGGGATTATATGGTGGAGATCACCCCCGTCAACGCTGAGCTGATCATGCACGTGCCCTAACCCATCCGCACGTCCCCCAAAACGTCTGCATCTTTCCCGGTGCAGACGTTTTGGTTATCCCATTTTTCCCCTGGATCGATTCAGGTTGCCGCCTCTCTCTCATTAGCACTGTTGTTCTATCTCGTCCGTTTTGCTACAATCTGTTGAACTCCCATTGTCACACATCGAAGGAGAGCAGATATGCAAACCGTTACATCCCATGATGGCACCCCCATCGCCTACGATCAGGTAGGACACGGTCCCGCGCTGATTTTGGTGAGCGGCGCGTTAGGCAAGCGCGGCGATCCCACGCTGGCGAACCTGCTGGCCCCGCATTTCACCGTCATTCACCATGATCGCCGGGGGCGCGGCGACAGCGGCGATACGCTGCCCTACGCCGTCCAGCGCGAAGTCGAGGATATTGAGGCGTTGATCGCTGCGGCGGGTGGATCGGCTTATCTCTACGGCATGTCATCCGGCGCGGTGCTCGCGCTCGAAGCCGCGAGTAAACTCCCCGGCCAGGTGAATAAGCTGGTGATGTACGAGCCGCCGCTGATTACGGACGCCAGCCGCCCGCCTGCGCCCGCCGGTTACGTGGCACAGATCGAAAAAATGGTGGCCGAAGGTCGGCGCGGGGATGCGGTGGAATATTTCATGACCCAGGCGGTACTCGTCCCGGCGGAATTTGTCGCGCAGATGCGTTATGCCCCCGTCGCGGTGGGCAGTGAGGGAGCCGTCACCACGCCCATGTGGGCCGACATGGAAAAGATCGCGCACACCCTCGCCTACGATGGCCTGATCATGGACGGTCTGATGTCCGGTAATCCGCTGCCGCCCCAACGCTGGTCTTCCAACACCGCACCCACACTGGTAATCACGGGCGGCAACAGCGGCCCCTTTTTCGCCAACAGCGCGCAGCGGCTGATCAAGGATTTACCCAACGCCCAGCACCGCGTGCTGCCCGGCCAGGATCACGCCGTTGCCCCAGCCGCCCTTGCCCCCCTCCTGATCGAGTTTTTCCTGTCCTAAAAACACAGACCGGGGAGTGATGTTCCGTGTTTTTGTAGGGGCGATTCACGAATCGCCCCGCGCTCAATGCCCGCCCTGTTTTTCCCCCTCTTCCAACTCGGTTGGCGAGGGGGCAGGGGGTGAGGTTCGCTTTTCCCCTCCTTTCTCCGCGCGCGGGGAAAGGAGGCCGGGAGGATAGGGGTGAACCCCCTGTAACCTCCGCATTATTAGCATCCAAGTTAGCCATCGAAAGACTATACATCTGTGAACATCTGTGCTATCCTTTTCATAGTGCACACCGCACCTTTCCAACCCGAACAG
>CAYYNB010000159.1:0-14085 GCA_964472565.1 uncultured Anaerolineaceae bacterium | reverse complement strand
ACCGCCGCCTTGCAGCAGTTCCGCTGGTATGAAAAGGTGCGCGATGGCGTGGAAGAAATGTCCCCCACCAAACACTACGAGCGCATGACCTTTGCGCTGCTGGGTGTCAAAACCCAATTCACCGACAACACCTGGAGCGAGATTCTGCAACTCAAGACCATCGATCTGGTGGGGCTGCTCGTTCCGATCATCGTGCTGATGGGCGCATCGTATGTTGTGTTCTTGCGCCAGGAAGCCTGATTTACCCTATCACTCGTTCAACGTAAGGAAGGAAAAACACCCATGTCTAAAAAAGTTCTCACCCTGTTGGCTGTACTGATGATCGCGGCCCTGGCGCTGACTGCCTGCGGTGGCAAGAGCAGCAGCTCATCCAACAGCAGCACGTCAAACCCGGCAGCAAACAGTCAATCCAGCAGCGCCGCCGACTCAAAGACCGATACCGACGGGGATGGCATTCCCGACAGTGCCGAAACCGTGCTGGGCAGCGATCCGAACAATCCTGACACCGACGGGGACGGGCAAAACGATCTGGCCGACCAGACCCCGATGCAGGCCGACAATCCGATCACCGAGACCAGCACGACGCAAGGCTTCGCCATCGGCAGCATCCTGGTCGAAAACAACGTCGATGCGCAGGGCGCGGATGCCCCAGATCACCTGGAACTGTCGGTCACAAATACGACGACCAGCGCCATCACCAACTTCGACGTCTACTACACGATCACCGATCCGGCCACCGGTCAGATGCAGAGTTATTACCGCACCCTGCCGGGCTTCACGCTCAACGCGGGCGAGACGAAAGCCCTGCACTTCGACAACACCGGCCAACCGGATCACTACAGCGTGAATCCCAACAGCCTGTACTACACCGATATGAATGCGCTGACGGTTGATGTGACGCTGCACGCGGCTGGTTTCGCGCCCCAGACCACCAGTGTCAATAAGGATCCGGGTGGAGCCGAAGGAGGCAACGACTGAAACTCGTATAATCTCCAATAGATACACTCCGTCAGGCTGCCAGACGGCCTGACGGAGCATCCGACTCTGCATGAGGGAAATACAATGCGTATTCTGGTGGTAGAAGATGAGCCGCGTATGGCAGCGCTCATCCGTCAGGGCTTAGAGGAAGAAGCCTACGCGGTCGATGTGGTGGGCAACGGCCTGGAGGTGATCGAGTGGGTCCAGAGCGCGACCTATGACATCGTGTTGCTGGACATCATGTTGCCGGGAATGGATGGCATCGCCGTTTGCAGGCAACTGCGCGCCAAAGGATGTGGAATGCCGATCCTAATGCTCACCGCACGCGATACGCTGCCCGACAAGGTTAAGGGGTTGGACAGCGGCGCAGACGATTACCTGGTGAAGCCGTTTGCCATCGAAGAACTTACCGCCCGGCTGCGCGCGTTGGGTCGGCGCGAAGGGCCAAGTAAAACGCCCGAACTCGTCGTGGGCGATCTCGTATTGGATACCACCACCAAACAGGCACGTCGAGGGCATCACCTCATCGACCTGACCGCCAAAGAATACGCGCTGCTGGAAACGTTAATGCGGCACCCCAACCAGGTCCTCAGCCGTGACCAGATCATCGAGCATGTCTGGGACATGGATTTTGAAGCCGAGTCTAAGCTCATTGAGGTGTATATCTATTCGCTGCGCAAAAAGATCGACAGCGATCACCCCCACAAACTGATCCAGACGGTGCGCGGGTTAGGCTACAGGATTGCTGATGATGAGACACTTGCGTAAGCTGCGCGTGCGACTCGTCCTGTGGACGGTCATCATCGAGGCAGTGCTGCTGCTCGTTTTTTCCGGCGTGTTCATTCTTGTGCTACGTAACGAACAGAACAGTCAGATCGAGGAAACACTGCGCCTCAGCGCCTCCCAGCTTAACGCGGTGGTCGATGTGCGCGGCGACCAGTATATCGTCGCGCCGGATGAAACGACCTATCTCCGCACACGCGGCGTGTTCGCCTGGATTCTGACGCCTGCTGGCGCGTTAGGCGGCAGCGTGGGCGACGCAACCCAGGTCAATTTACCAGCACAACTGCCTGCCGCCGACCATCTGAAAGACGTCCATCTATCCAATGGCGAACCGGTGCGCTTGTTGGTGACGCCCCTGCATGAAGGAGATCGCGTGTTGGGAATGCTGGTGCTTGCGGTATCCTTGCGCGATAACCAGACCTTCATCGAACAGATTCTCTTAGGATTAAGTATCGCGCTGCCGGTTGTCCTGGCGCTATCCGCCGCCGGGGGATTGTTCCTGGCCAGTCGCGCGTTGGCCCCTGTATCTGCTATTACACATACTGCTGGACGCATCAGCGCCGCCGATCTCAGCCAACGCTTGCAGCTCAACCTGCCCGACGATGAAATCGGCCAGTTGGCGCAAACCTTCAACGCCATGCTGGATCGCCTGGAACGTGCCTTTGAACGTGAGCGCCAGCTTACTGCCGACGTGTCGCACGAACTTCGCACCCCATTGGGAATGCTCAAAACCCAGTTGAGTCTGGCGCGGTCCCGCCCCCGCGAGGCGGCTGCGCTGCTGGGAATGATGCACGACATGGAAGGTGATGTAGACCGCATGACGCGGCTGATTGAGCAGATGCTGACCCTGGCCCGCATTGAACAGCGAGGATTGATCAGTTTTGCCTCGTTTGATTTGAGCCAGTTATTGCACCAGGTGGTCGCCCAGCTTCAAAGCCCGGCGCAAGAGAAAAACCTTACGCTGAACATGACCATTCCAGCACAGGTGGATTGGCAGATGCGGGGTGACGCCGAAAAGCTCACCCAGGTGTTTCTCAACCTGGTCGAAAATGCAATTAAGTACACGCCGGACGGAGGGCAAGTGACCATCGCCGCCCATCGCCAATGGCAAACGATCCGCGTTTCGGTCACGGATACCGGTCCCGGTATTCCAGCGGAACATCTGCCGCACGTGTTTGAGCGTTTTTACCGCGCCGACAGCGCCCGTGCTCGTACTACCGGTGGCTTCGGACTGGGGCTGGCGATTTCACAGGCGATTGTCCAGGCGCATCACGGCCAGATTGACGCAGCCAGCGAACCCGGAACTGGCACAACTTTCACTGTTGTGCTGCCAGTTGATCCGGCAGCACAAACAGGAAATCGGGTTGTTGATGCAGAATAATCATAGGTATGGATGCTAATGATGCGCAGAATACATTTGCGTAAAGGTGAAGAGTGCCACAGCGCACAGCGCCAACACCGCACCGAACAAAAATGGGGCGGCTGATCCGAACCCATTCCATCCGAACATACCCTGCCACAGAACGCCCGCCAGCACGCTCGCGGGGAGTGCCATAATGCCAACCGCAGCATTATAGACACCATACGCGGTGCCGCGCTGCTCCGGTTGGACCAGATCGGCGACCAGGGCCTTGGCCGCACCTTCAGTTACACCGTAGTAGATTCCGTAAAGCGCGTACAAAACCCACATTTGCCAGGCTTCGGCAGCCAGTCCAAATCCCAAGTACAGCAGACCGTAAATAGTCCAGCCGCCGAGAATCAGTCTGTGCCGCCCGATCCGGTCGGAGAGGATACCTGCGGGGCCGGAGATCGTTGAATAAACCAGGTTGAACGTTAGCAGCATTCCCAGGATGCCCGCCACGCTCAAGCCGCGATCCTGCGCACGTAAGATTACGAAAGCATCCGCCGAGTTCCCCAGTGTGAAGACGACGACCGCCAGCAGGAACCAGCGGAAGCGGCGGTCAAACCCCTTGAGCGTCAGCCGAGGAGCCGCGCGGACTTTGGTCACCGGGACATCCTTCGCGCCGTAAGCGAGAACAATAACCGCCAGCACCGCCGGTATGATACTGATCAACACCAAGGTGCGGAAAGTAGACCGTTCCAGGCGCAAACCGCCGTGCTGTGTGGCGAGTACCACGATCAGCGCGATGAGAATACCCAGCGCCGCCCCGGCAGTATCTCCCGCGCGGTGCAGCCCGAAGGCCGCCCCACGACGTTTTTCATCGATGGTGTCGGCAATCAGCGCGTCACGTGGGGCGGTGCGGATACCTTTGCCGACCCGGTCACTGAAGCGTACTGCCAGCACACCCCACCATGAGGTGACCATGTAGAGAAAGGGTTTGGATACCGTAGACAGCCCATAACCGATGACGGTGAGCGATTTACGCTGCCCAAGTTTGTCTGACAGCCAGCCAGAAAAGATTTTGAGCAGACTGGCAGTGGTTTCTGCAACACCTTCAATGATACCGATAATGTTTGTTTTGACGCCCAGTACGTTTTTGAGGAACAGCGGCAGCAGATTAAAAATCATCTCGCTGGAAACGTCGGTGAGAAAACTGGTGAAAGTGACGATCCAGACATTGCGTGGCAGGGATCGCCAGATGGATAGACGGGTGGGTTCAGAGACGGGTTGTGTTGTCATTGAATAATTACCTTCTTGGGGTGAAATCTAAGGTTTCAGACTTTCTATGGTTTATCGACCGCTGTATTGCCTGAATATCTATCATGGACAACTATCACCACCGAAATCCAGATCACGCCTAATGTGAGAGAACCAAGCACATCACTGGGATAATGGACTCCTAAATAGACGCGGCTGAAGGCGACAGCCAACACCCATAAGCCGGAAAGAACAGCCCATCCACGATGGTGCGCCCGCCACAGCAGCACGGCGAGCAGCCCGTAGAAAGCGGTAGCGGTGCTGGTATGCCCACTGGGAAAACTGTAGCTGTGCTCGATGGTCAGGGGCGGAAAAACAGCGGGGCGAGGTCGCGCGAACAACAGCTTGAGTAACGTGTTGATGGTCACAGAGCCAAAGATTGTCACTACCAGTGTCAGTGTATCCAACGGCTGCTGCCGCCAGCGCCAGAGCCAGACCGCTATCCCGACAGCGACGGCCACAGCGACTCCGCTGCTGGTCAGTGTAACAGCCTTCATGACCGTATCCAACCAGGGAGTGCTGAGCCGGTGAATATCCCGCATCAGCGGGGCATCCCACGAAAATCCCTCTTTGAGCCATACATCTTCCGCCAGCTCAAGGAAAACAACGGCTGCGCAAAAGACTACGGTCAGGCTGAACAACCAGCGTGATAACAAACGAAAAACCAGGTTTCCAATTGAAACGATCCGAAAATGCTTCTTCATCTTGAGGCCCACAATATCGGTACACATGGTATACAAACAGATGGCGCTGAAATACCGACCACTGCCTGAAGTTGTTTTGCTTATTCCGCTGCTTTTGGTATATCCAGGCCTGGTAAAGCGCCGCTCAAACCATCGCCTTCATGACGATATACCTCGTCGGCAAATGTCTGTAACGCCTGGCGGCAGCTTTCTAACAGCCCTGGCGCAGCAGCAGCTCTATCTCCGCCCACCCAATCGCGGCGTTGAATTTTGATGAGCCAATCTGCCAATTTGTTGAAATTCTGCTCGTTTTCTTCGTATTCGGCGTAACTGAAATTCTGACGCCCAATCTCCTTGTCGATTTCAGCGAGAAAAGCCTGGCACTGCTCCTCAAATTCGTAATATTCCTCGGCCCGATCCTTCTGGAAAAGCTCCAGGATATGGGCTTCTGTGGCAGGATTAGAGGACGTAGCGACAAAGATTTGACCGGTGCCGCCTTGCTGCTGGACATATGTCTGTAATTCCTCGGCCAGTCTTACCTGTTCGTCCGAATAAGGTAGAAGCCAGACTCCATTCTGCAATCCGGTGGCACCTGCCGCCCGCAGCCTTCGCCAGATCGTCACACGCGGGCTGGAAGGATTCGCCGGAAGTTGAGAGCAGAACAACAGCCATTTCTGATTTTCCACTATTCCTCCTTTGCAACACCTGTTACATCATAATCGATCTGATTGGAAAATGCAACACGTGTTACATTAGAATCTGCATTCCGGGCGTTTGAATGATCACTTCCTTCAAAGACTTCATCTGGGATTCATGTTGACTTGTTATGCTACCTACAACGTTAGTGCATTAGCAGACTCGCAGAACAAAATGGAGGTTATCGTGAACACAGAAACACCTATCAAACGGAAACTGCATTTAAGCAAACGAATGCTCATCGGGATTGTAGTCGCACTGGTGCTGCTGGCAGCGGTGGGTGGCGGCGCTGCTCTGGCTGTCGATAAAGTACGAGATGACAATCAGACGGGTGGTGAGATTGAAAACATCGCTCCCGGTGCGCTCAATGTCACCGACCTACAGGCCAGATCTGCCGTTCAAGCGGCCTATCCTGATGCCACGATTGAGTCGGTCGATCTTGATGGCGAGAACGGTGGCGATCTCATGTACGATCTGGCGCTCGGCACGGGCGAAGAAATCCAGGTCAATGCGCGCACCGGCGAGATTCTCGGCCCTGAAACCGACGATGCGGATCACTCAGGTAACGAAGGCGATTAGTCGAGCATTTCGGTCATTGAACGATAGGAGAAATTGAATATGTTCTTCCGAGGTCGCTTCCTCATGTTTGTAATGGGGGTTGCTGTAATTGTCATGGGTGCACTTCCGGCCCTGGCACAAGATGACGGCCCCTATAACCCGGTCATCGATCCCGCCCATTTTGTGGAAGGCGTCGATAACCCCTATTTCCCACTTATCCCCGGCACCACCTTGATCTACGAAGGAACAACAGAAGACGGGACCGAACATATCGAGGTGTCTGTTACGGACGAGACCAGAAAGATTCTTGGCGTAGACTGTGTTGTGGTCCATGACACGGCCTCCGTTGATGGGGTACTCGTTGAAGACACCTACGACTGGTATGCCCAGGATATGGATGGCAACGTCTGGTACATGGGCGAAGATACGAGGGCATATCACGAAGGTACGGTGAGTACAGCGGGTTCCTGGGAAGCTGGCGTAGACGGTGCGAAACCCGGCATTGTCATGCAGGCTGCGCTGCAAATTGACCAACCGTACCGCCAGGAGTACTATGCAGGCGAAGCTGAGGATATGGCGCAGGTGCTCAGCCTGACCGAATCCGTCAATGTGACCTACGGCTCCTACGATCATCTCTTGATGACCAAAGAATGGTCTCCATTGGAACCTGATGTTACCGAGCACAAGTATTACGCAGAAGGGATAGGCCTTGTGCTGGAAGAAACGGTACAAGGCGGCTCGGACCGGACCGAACTGATTAACATAGTGACGGGCGACACCCATCAAGACGATCCCTGCGCTGGGCAAGATCAAGATGATGATGCGCTGGAGGCTCAGGATGATGGGCCAGATACCAACAATGTTGAACTTGAATGCGGGAACCAAGACGACGCCAATGATAACCATGAAGCCCAGGCTGAAGACGACGAGCAGGACGAAGCGCCGTCTGGGACCGCTGTCATCACAGCAGATGCTGCCCGCCAAACTGCCGAGGCTTACCTGAACAGCGGGTCCGCCAGCCAGGTTGAGTTGGATGATGAAAACGGGTGCCTGATCTACAGTGTGGAAATTGGCAGTAGTGATGTGAAAGTGGACGCGCTGACCGGCGATGTGCTGGGTATCGAAACCGACGACGAGTAGATCAATTGAGCGTCTCTTTCTGACAACACAATGCCCTGGCGAACACGTCAGGGCGTTTGTCATCACAGTATCATCGGGTTGTGTTATCATCCTCCCATAAGTAGTCAGGAACATACGGTCATGCACATACTCGTCGTCGAGGATGAACGAAAAATCGCCACTTATGTCAAACGCGGCCTGGAAGAACAGGGCTATGCCGTCGATGTTGCCTACACTGGACGTGAAGCTCTAAATTGGGTTGAGACAATTGAATTTGATCTGATTGTGTTGGATATTCTGCTGCCCGAAATCGATGGGCTGACCGTCTGCCGCAAACTGCGCGAGTGCGGATACCGTACTCCGGTGCTGATGCTGACCGCTCGTGATTCAGTGGAGGATCGCGTCAACGGACTGGACGCTGGGGCGGATGATTATCTCGTCAAACCATTCGCACTGAAGGAGCTGTTGGCGCGCTTGCGGGCACTTTCCCGCAGAGTCGGAGAAACACCCAAAACGACCATGTTACAGGTTGCCGATCTTAGCCTCGATACGGCCACTCATCGCGTCTGGCGGGGTGATCGTGACATCCAACTGACGGCCAAAGAATTCGCCATCCTGGATTATTTGATGCGCCATCCCGATCACATTCTCAGCCGGTCTACTATTGCCGATCATGTCTGGAGCTACGACATGGCCAATCAATCCAATATCGTCGATGTCTATATTCGCAATTTGCGCCGCAAAATCGATGATCCCTGTGAGGTGAAGTTGATCCATACCGTGCGGGGCGTGGGGTATCGGCTGTCCGATCATGAAACAGAAAGTTGACCGGTTCGCCACCATTCGGGCCAGAACTTCGTTCTGGCG
The DNA here is from genome assembly GCA_964472565.1 of uncultured Anaerolineaceae bacterium. Taxonomy (GTDB): domain Bacteria; phylum Chloroflexota; class Anaerolineae; order Aggregatilineales; family Aggregatilineaceae; genus DATAMF01. The sequence goes on along the minus strand of CAYYNB010000159.1, from coordinate 5,742 downwards.
AACGCTGCGCTTTCGCTTTGCGCTGTGGGTGGCCACGTTTTTGTTGGTCCTGCTGGTGATATTCGGCCTGTGGGTCTATGCACGCCTGGCACAGGGATTAATAACATCCACCGACGATACACTTCGTTTAAGTGCAGCTCAGGCCATTGCCGCGATTGAGTACAACAACAACCAGATTCGGCTCTCTAAAGATGATTCTGAAAACGGAATAACGGCTGAGCTACAGGAACGTGGGTTAACCATTCGCCTTTTCACTCCTGATGGAGACCTGATCCAGGCCTCAGGCGCGTTTGCGGAACTTCCGCTCAATCCAAACGAACTCTCTGATTTCCGGCAGCACCGAGATGCATTCAGTACGATTCCAGATCCTCATGATGATGAGCGTATTCGTATCTACAGCGCCCCTGTGGTTCAGGATGGTACTGTGGTGGGCATAATTGAAGTCGCCCAATCCCTCGAACATGTCGATGACACACTGACGCAGCTCAAAGCAGCACTGTTGATTGGAGTCCCGCTGCTCAGCCTGATCACTGGTGCGGGGAGTTACCTGCTCGCGGCCCGTGCGCTGGCACGGATTGACCAGATCACACGCACCGTGCGCCGTATTTCCGCCGAGGATTTGTCCACCCGACTCAACCTGCCCCCCATTGAAGATGAAGTTGGGCGGTTGGCCTCCACGTTTGACGATATGTTGGCGCGCCTTGATGAGTCCTTTGAACGCGAACGACGCTTCACCGCCGATGCGTCGCACGAACTCCGCACGCCCATCGCGGCTATTCAGGTCATTGTGGGTGCGACCCTTGAAAACCCTCGAACACCGACAGACTACCAACAAGCGTTGCTCGATATTGCTGAAGAAGCCGACCGGCTGCGCACAGTGGCGGAGGACTTACTCACCCTGGCACGCGGCGATGGTCATCAGCCGGTAACGCGCGAATCGGTGGATTTGCACGCGCTGCTGCACGATGTGACCGAGTCGCTGCGACCCCTGGCGGAGGAAAAGGAACTCGAACTCAATCTCGATGTCTCCGAGCCACTCACCCTCCAGGGCGATAACGACCAACTCATCCGGTTGTTCGTCAATCTGCTGGATAACGCCATTAAATATACAGAGCACGGAACCATCACAGTGAAAGCCCAGCACGTATCGAATGAGCAGTTGTGCATCACGGTCACCGATACCGGCGGCGGTATTCCCCCTGATCACCTGCCGCATGTGTTTGAGCGCTTTTACCGGGTAGAATCTTCACGCACGACACGCGGCGCGGGCCTCGGTTTGACGATTGCACAGGAAATCGCTCAGGCACATGGTGGCGCAATCACGGTAACAAGTGCTGTCGGTGTTGGCACAACGTTTGTAGTCAGACTTCGGTCAGGGCATAATCGTTGAGCAACTACAGCGGTGAATAGCAAAGTTTGTGCCGCCCATGACTGGACAAGATCAATCGATTTGGCCGGATTCAGGATGATTTGCCAGAGGTCCGGCCAGATAAGCTTCAACCAGCATTTGCTGCCTTTTCTAAATTGAGCGCTAGCAGATGGCGCAGCATCTCTTCCTCATCATCCACTACGGCATACTCCCAGCCATAAGCATCGCACACGGCGCGATCCAGTGCGGCGTGCAGTTCGGCCAGCCGGGGCGCGAAATCTCCCGCCGCCGGGACGATCTTCGGGTGATGTTTGCCTTCGGCGGGCGGATCGCCGCGAAAAACCAGCAGCGCATTGTAGAGATTGGTCAGGGTGCGCTGATCTAACGCTTTGCCGGAGACGCCAGGCGGGTTGAGCCACGCCTCGCGCTCCTCGTGAAGCTGCTGCGCGGCAGCGCTGATGGCGCGGTAGGCGGGGTGATCAGTCGGCTCCTGGCCGGGCGTCCAGGGAAACGGGAAGGTTTCAAAGGTGGTGGTTGGCGTGTAGCGCGGATCGTTACCCTTACCAAGCCATGTTCCCATACGCAGCGCCCATTTTTCATGGAAGCGCGAGTGCAGCACACCGAAGAAGTAATCGTCTTCGCGGGCGATGACAATCAATTGATGATCAGGAATAATACCCGATCCAAGCCACATAAAAAGGCGATGTTTTGATACGTGTGGGGTAACAAGATACCGCGAAAGAGGAGCAATTGCGGCTCGCATTGACGGGCGTGCTTCGTTGTGTATCCACCAACGTTCACGGTAGGCTGCCCGGTTGTTCTCATCTCGTTCTGGCTTTACATGCTCGCGTACATAAGCTAATGGACCTTCATATAATTCGGCTTCTTCAATCGGCATATCCGTGCCAAAATCAATAAGCCACATATTTCGAGGGCGGCGGGTTATATCTAACCCATTCCACCAGGGTTTTACAACATCGCGGTTAGAACGTTCAGAGCGATTTGACATTTGAATCAGGCGATTGGCGAGCTCCTCCTCTATATCAAATGCTCCTCCCTTTTGATTGCCCCGGAATCCAATTCCGACATTTTCAGGCAGTGGACGAGCAAGTGTAATATCGCTGTTTCCCGTCAAATCTGGGTTAATATGAGGAACCACTTGGCCATCAAGCGTTTTGAATTGTTCGACTCCACGATCAAACCCGATCATTGAAACACGAACAGACGCCCCGTCAAGAACCCAGGATCGATCTGACCAGGCCATAAAAATATCGCCTGTCTGCTTGATACGTTCCAGTACAACACGATTTGCTCCCCCTCGAATCGAATTTGTAGCCAATAGTCCGGCACGTTTAACATGCCGTTGTTCAATCTCAGCGCGTGCTCGTTCAAACCAATAACATACTAAATCAGCGAAACCAGGGACTCTATCCTCATAAAGCTCCCATAATTGTTCAATATATCTATCGCCTAACTCGCCTCTGAGTTTTTGTCCACCCAGGAAAGGCGGATTGCTCACAATCACATCTACGCTCGGCCACTCCGGCTCGACCGGGTTCCCCGCCTCGTCAAAGGCCAGGATCGCGTCCATCTGCTGGATGTTGTGCAGCGGCTCCAGGATCGGCTCCTTGAACGACAAATACCCGTTGTTCTGCTGCCACTGGATATACCCAATCCACACCACAATCGAGGCGAGATCGTGCGCAATGGGATTGATCTCAATCCCGTACAACTGGCGCGGATGTACTTCGGGATAGGCCAGCGGCAGGTCGTGCCACAGCGGGTGGTGGATGACCTCTTTTTCCATATCCTTGAGCAGTTGCAGCGAGACATACAGGAAGTTGCCCGACCCGCACGCCGGATCGAGCACCGTCACCGTGCGCAGGCGGTGCAGGATGCGTTCGCGCAGCACTTGCAGTTCGTTGGCATAACGGGTGATTGTTGCCCGCGTGCCATCCCTCAGTGCCGCGTCATACTTTTCGCGCACCGGGACCGCTTCCAACTGGACGGTATCCCACTCGCGGCGGAGCGGCTGCATCAGCACCGGCTCGACGATCAGCAGAATGTCGCTGCGGCTGGTATAGTGCGCGCCTAACTGCGCCCGTTTGGACGGGTCGAGGCTGCGCTCGAACAGCGTCCCGAAGATAGCCGGTTCGACCGATGACCAGTCCACGCGGCACGCTCGTTCCAGGGCGTTGAGCGCTTCCTGGCTGAGTTCCTCAACCACCACGTCTTCAAACAAGATGCCATCAAACCATTTCACATCACGAAACTGGGTCTTGCCGCCTTGCGCCATCGCCTGAAACAAGTCCTGGGTGTATATCACAAAGTCGCGAGGCCTGGTGCGTGTCTGCTCGACAATCTCGGTGAACAACCCTTTGCCGCTCACCCCGGCGGGCAGCAGGCCGACATCCTCCGCGAACAGGCAGAAGACGAGTTTGGTCAGGAAATGCGCGATCCGTTCCGGGGCTGCTTCCCAGGCGCGCATGTTGCTGGCAATGTCTTTGAATCCACCAGCCGCCTCCGCCGTGACCTGCTCGGCGGTGCGCTCCGGGTGGAACTGCTGCGGGTCCTCGAACAGCCAGCGCAGCATCCGCTGGATGCGCGTCGTGGTGGTTATGTCGCGGTTGGTGAAACGGTGAACTCGTTTTTCCGTGCCAGTGAAGTTGGTGTGAATCTCCCAGTGTTCGATGTCACATACGATCAGCAGCGGCGGGTTACCCAGGTACTCGCGGTATTTGAGAAGCTGCTGGTAAGCGGCGTCGAGCGTCTCATACTTGCCCTTGCCTTTGTATTCGATGGCGAAATGGCCCTTGTACCAGACATCGGCGTAACCCTGCCCGCCGGAAGTTGTTTTTCCGCCTGCCTCGAAGCAGAAAAACTCGCCAGATGGGTCCATGTCGGCAGGTTCAGGGTGGCCGACCAGGCGGCACACATCGATAAAATGTTGTTGGTAGCTGGCGCGCTCTTTCAGTTCGGCGCGCTCCCATTTTTCGACAAACTGCTGAGGGGTAGTGTCAGGCATAGGTCAAAGTCTCGTGTCAACAAAAATAGAGGTTCATAAGTTCGTAGTATAGCACCGGAGAAACACTGGGAGAAACAGGCATTGGGGGAAGCAACAAAAAAATAGAGCCGGGCAGCGAACCACCCGGCTCCTATGGCGGTCATGCGCTAACCAATACCGGCGCGAGGTCGTCTCCGTCCCGCTTATGCGGCCAGTCAATGCCTTCCGCCTGGACCAACCAGGCGATATAGGATTTGCCGCGTCCCACCTGGCGGCTGATGTTCGCGAAGCTTAGTCCCTGCTTGCGCAGCCCGCGCACCTGGGCAACCAACTCCGCCGGATAACGTTTGCACACCCCTTCCACCGCTGATGGCGAGCGTCCGACCAGTGCGCCGACTTTCTTGTAGCTCAGCCCGGTGGCGTACAGTTCACGGATGCGCTGCTTCTCGGCTTCGGTGAGCGGGTGATGGCTGCCCAGGTAGCCAGTCTTTTTCTCACCGCTCATTTCCTCGTAGAAGACGGTCCGCAGTTTGCGCATGAGCGTTACACCACGATTGCGGGTCCAGCCGTAACGCTCGCAGGTTTCGTCGAGCGTATAACCTTCGAGCAGGTCGGAGATGAGCTTGGGCATATCGCGGCGCTGAGTGGCACACAAGCGTTTCATCCCGCGTGCGATAGCCGCTTCCAGGTCGATGCGTAAGTCCGCAAGCTGGATTTCGCGCGGGTAAGCGAAGTGTCCCCCGGCGGTATGATCGGTGTAGACCATCGAAACCGCCTCGTCGTCGGTGATGTCTTTGTCGCTCACGATACACTCCATATCAGAGGCGACCATACCGAGTTTCCGGTTTCCGTCGCGGTGGAAGTTGACCACGCCCCAGCGGTAGAATTCTTTAGCGTAGGCCAGCCAGAGATCGTTCGGACGGGTGGACCAGCCTTCCGGGTCTTCGGAGAAGCGGCTCCAGAGGGCGAACCGGCAGCGCTGAAGCAGATCGTCGTGGGTGGTCGCATCTTCCTGGTGGAAAACCGCGTGACCCCAGCGCTTGAGCTTCGGCTCAATCTGCGCCAGGCGTGTTTCGAAATAATTCTCAAACCAGCCGTTTTGAGTAGAATCATAAAGAGACATTTGGACCCTCCAGTCCGGGTGTCTAGAGCCGCTCCGGTATTCCAAGTACCTGGGCGGCTCGTCCGTTAATCCGGCAACGCGCCGGTATCCTCACGGCACAACGCAGAGGAAGGGCCACGTCAAGGCCACCTGCGGCAGGTGTCAGAGACATTCGTTATCGGGAGGCGCAGCAGGTGAGACAGCAGTTCGGTGGTACTGCTCGAAGAGTAGTACCAGCGTATTGCTGGCGTGGCTTGATGGGGAGGT
>CAYYNB010000158.1:0-14280 GCA_964472565.1 uncultured Anaerolineaceae bacterium | reverse complement strand
GTCACGCATGGCCGACGATCCTGGATCGCCGGTGGTGTGCAGGAAGACGGCGGCGGAGGACACTCCCGGCAGAGCCGACCAGTTGATCGTGTTGGCGTCCAGCGCCGCCGGATCGATCTCGACGCGGGCGCTGCCGCCGGTTTCTTCGCGGGCGGTGGACCATGCCCCCTTGTCGCGCGTGGCCGACAGCCCCAGCGAGGCCGTGCCCAGCGCCAGCGTGCCGATCAGCAGCAGCACCAACTGGGCATAATGGCCGGGATCGCGGGCCACATTCCAGATCGCCAGCGGCGTCGTCAGGTGGCGGCTGTTGCGGACGAGATGCGACAGGCCATCCATCAGCATCGGGAAAATACGCAGCCACAGCAGCGCGGCCCCGGTCAGCACGAGCGCCGGACCCAACAGGTTAAACGGATCGTTCAAGCCGCCGGTTTCGTTCAGATTATCCGCGATCAGTTTCACCACGTCACGCGGGGCCGCCACCAGATTATTGAGCAGCGTGCCAAAATCACCGCCGACCAGATAATACAGCCGCAGCATAAACGTCACGCCGAGTATGAGCAGCACGACATCCAGCAAAAAGCGTGCCCACGCCGGACGAGTCGGAGGCCGGGACACTAACTGCTTCAGCCGCAGCAAACTGCGCCGCGCCGCCGGAACCGAAGGTGATGTCAAAACAAAAACCGCTGCCGCTGCCGCCGCCGCACTCAGATAAAGCGAAATGCGCGGAATCTGGGTTGAGCCGAGCGCGCGCCCGCCAAGCGCATCGGACAGCGGCCCGACATGCTCCATAATCTTCATAAACACGATGCTGAGCAGCGGCCCGGCGACCAACCCGATCAAGCCGAGCAGTCCCACCGTGAGCAACTGTAATGTCACCAACTGGCGGATATTTCCGCCCCGGCTGACCAGCGTACTCCATTCCGCGCCCTGCTGCTCCAGGACCAGCGCCACCGTGTTGATCAGGTGGTACAGCATCATGATCAGCACGGAGCCGGAAAGCAGAATGATCGGGCCTTCGGTGTCCGACACGTCATCGGCATAGTTTTCCAGAATTGCCATCAGGCCGCTCAATACACTCAGGCCAGGGTGGTAGGCATTTAAGCGGTTGCTCAGAGTTTTTAAGCGATCATTCACCGACTGGATATTGTCGGCATCAATCGCATCGGTATTCGTCGTAATCTGGTACACGTAACTGCTGCCGGGCACCACATCGCGCAGCCAGTCGCTGTAGGAGGAAGTGAGGGTCGCTAGGCCGTAGTCATAGCGGAAATCACCCATAAAGCCCTGTTCGATCAGCACTCCCTCAAGGAAGTTGCGGTTTCCGATCCAGAACGTATCGTCAGGGTCTTTCGGCTCGACAATGCCCACGACCACAAGAATCGCAGTAGCGCCGCTGTTATCGGCGCGCTTGTCGCCCAACACAATACGGCTGCCCAGTTCGAGTTCGACTTCTTCTGCAACGGTGGTCGTCACAACAATTTCCACCTGACCCCGGCTGTAACGCCCCACCTGCCGCTCCTGGTCGATCTCGTCTACGCCTGTCGGCGCAACTTCGCTCGGTGGAGGCAGACGGACCGGCCAACGCCCCTCGACCAGATTCAACTTGTCGGGCATATTGTCGAAACCAAACGGCTGGTACAGATTCTCGGTGCGGGGCGAATTTATGGTGGTCGGATCGCCATACTGGAACATATACCCGCCGGTTGCCATCCCCAGATTTTGATTCTGGCCGACGGCGACAGTCGGCGCGGTATAGTCGGCGCGGATGTAATATTCCATCCCCGCCGCCAGATCACCCAATTCGTCACGCACCACTTCATACGAATCCGGAGTAAGCGACTCGTTATCCACGATCAGCGAGATCATGCGCTCTTCAGGGTCGGCAATATCCAATTCGTGGCGCAGCCCGACTTCGGTCACGGCGCGAATGTAAAACGGCCCCAACGCGAAGAACCCGGTTAACAGGCACACCGCCAACAGCAGAATCGCCAGCGAGCGCCATTCTCGCCGCATGCGTTTAAAAACCAGTCCAAGTGTCATTCTATTTATTCCTCGCCCAACCGCAGCGTGCGTGCCAGCGACAACTGCCGCACCAACAGCAGGCTGGAACTCAGCACCAACAGCATCACCACGAACATCATCAGGCCATATTCCAGCAGGCGAGTCGTTTCGACCTGCATAATAAACGGCGGCACCACCGCCTCGCCCGTTGCGCCCAGCGCCAGCGTGGGCACCACCTGGCTCGACAGCACCCAGCCCAGCCCGGCACCCAACAAAATGCCCATGACCATCACAAAAAGCTGCTCCAGGGCCAGCGCGCCCACAACCCGCAGCGATGACAACCCCAGCGCCCGCAGCACGCCAAATTCGGTCCGGCGGGACTGCGCGGTGAGTCCGGCGTAGGTGAGCAGGCCGACGACACTTAAGGCCAGCGCCATGATAAAGGCCAGATACATCAGGCCCAACAGCCCCAACCCCAGCGGATTAGTCCGCAGTTTGCTGAGTTCGTTCGCCATCGTCGCACTGCTGACGATCACCACGCCGCTGCTTTCCGAGTCGTCCAACTGCTGCAAACGCGCGGCAACCTCGTCTTCGTCATGCGAGTCAATCGAATCATCGAACCGCATCCAGACTTCGCTCGGATAATACGTGGCGCTGGGACGGCGGTTGATCACATACAGCAGTTCGCGCACATCCACGATCATAAACGAATCGCCCTTATCGCCGCCTAACACGTCCACATCGGGCACGCGGTCATACAGCGAGGGGTAATAATCTGTCACCTGCACGGCGCGGAACTGGACCTGCATCCGCCCGATGTCGATCAAGCGGAAAGGAGAAGCGTCCGCACCGACGGAAAGGCCGTTTTCTTCGTACACCCGGCGGCTGATCACGGCATCAATCGGTCCCCATTCGGGATAGTTGAGATTCATGCCGATAGTCGAGCGCTGCGCATCCTGCGCCCAGCGAATATAAACGCCCTCGGTGTGCAGTTCCCCGGTGTTCAACGCGGGGCGGATCAAACTGTTGCTGACCGTCGCGCCCCGATCATACATAAATTCCCAGGTGCCGCTCGTAAACGGATTCAGCGGTGTTTCTGTGCCGCCCGCATCGATCAGCCGCATCTCGGCCAGCGTCAGCCGCATGCCCGCTTCACCGCGCGTGTTCGGGCTGTTGTATTCCCAGAAGAACGATACCAACCGCACCGGGCCAACCGGCGCATAGGCCAGCGCGGACAGATCGGCTTCCTGGTACACCCAGCCGCTCGTCACATAGGCGCGCGAGCCGAGTCCCGGTTCGTCATCGCCAACGCGCAGATATTCGACATCTACTGCCTCAAACGGCACGACGATCCAGGCTCCCGCCGCATCCAACAGCCGCACGGAGAGTTTTGTACGCTGCATCAGCCGCACCAGATCGTTCTGAAAGACTTCTTCCCCGGCATCGGTGGTAAACCAGGGCACGTCCAACCGGACCCACATCCCAATCCTGGCGGGCACACCGGGCAGTTCTTCACCCGGCACCGGCAGATTTGGCGTGTCGCCCGGCGCGCGGGGGGTATACACCAGCCCCAGATCATCACGCCAGTAGAGCGTTGGCCCGAAGGTATCGGGATTGATCGCCAGCAGCGTGCCGCGCAGATCGCCCTGAACGCTGCTGCTCAGGTTCGAATTGGGCAGCCGGAACCCGGTGCTGGCCGCTTCGATGCCATCCTGCGCCAGATAATAATCATCCGTGCGCGCCCGGTTAACATTCAGTTGAGTGTCCCGCTCCACAAAACGAACATCCGTCCCTACCTTGTATTTGGCCTGATCGATATGGCTGTTGGTCAGAGTCGCGCGGAAGGTCGTCGCAAACCAGCCAATGCCAATCGCCAGCGCCAGCAAGAAGGTAATGCGTCCGTAGTGGACGGGTTCGCGGCTGAGCTGCCAGGTTGCCATCGCATTCAGCAGCCCGCGACCGGACGCCGACGCGCGCGACGCGAGTGAGGCGAAGATCGGGAAAAAACGCAGCGCCAGACTACCTAAGGCCAGGAACAGCAGCGCCGGGGCCATCAGCATCAGCGGATCGGCCTGCCGCCCGCCCAGATTCACGTCCGCCAGCGGGGAACCACGCCGGACCAGCAGCCACAGCGCGCCCAAACCGACCAACGCCAGCATGGCATCCAGATAATACTTCTGCCACCAGTGCTGGCTCCCGCTGCGACTCGCCGCACCGCCCGCCGTCACCAACGGCAGTTTGAGCACCGGGCGCAGGGTGAAGATCAGCGCCAAAAAGGTGACACCCGCCGCCAGACCAGCAAACAGGAAGACCCGCCCGGTCATCGGCAGCGGGAAATCATCCGTATTCGCCACATACGGCCCCAGCAGGGTGAGAAGCTGCTGCGCCAAAAACGGCGCAACCACCACCGCGATTACACAGATCAGCAGGGCTTCGATCCCGCGGAGTAAAATAATCTGACTGTCCCACGCGCCGCGACTTTGCAGCATGGCGATCTCGCGCCGTTCGCCGCGCCGGACCAGCGCCGCCGTCACCATCAAAAAGAACAGGACCAGCGCGCCCACTTGCAGCAACAGCAGCCCAAACGGCGCATCCAACAGATCGACCTCTTTGGCATATTCGGCCAGCAGGCCGATTTTGCGCTGTTGGTGCGGCACAAGCTGGGTGTAGTAGTTAAATTGCAGATCGGGTGTGGCACGATTCAGCGGGGAATCGGCCTCGTCCGGTTCGAGTGACTCCTTAAAGGTGTAATACATGTCGCGCTCGAACAGATTGAGCGCATCAACAGCGGCATCCACCCGCGCAAAGGGCAGGTTGTCATGCGCAAACAGCACGCGCCAGTTGATCCGCGTGGGGGTGTCGGGTATAAATTCGGTGGATGCTTTGAAGACGCTGGTTTTGGTCGTCAGAAAATTAAATTCATAACGCCACTGCCCCGACCCACTCCGCCGATCGGTGAGGCGCAGCGGGGACGGTTCGAGCCAGTACGGGTCTTCAGGATCAAGCGGTGTCACCACGCCGACGATCCGCACCTGGATCGGCAGGCTGGTCGGGTGCCCCCCTGCGCCGCCGTCGGAACTGATACGCTGGCTCAGAATGAGTATGGTATCCGGTTCAAGAGTAATTGTGGTGCCGCGATCATCGAGGTTCACTTCGTTGGCAACGTTCAGCCCGACGACAATTTCAATGTCATCCGCCTCGTTGGCCGGGGTATCCTGCGGCATACGCCCGCTGACCAGCCGCACTTTGTCCTGCCAGCCGTCGTAATAACCTAACCGCGTACGTACCCCATACAGTGGTTGGCTCTCAACATCCTCCGTAGCAGGCAGCGCGATCCCCATGCCTTCCGTTTCATAATACACAGGGATATAGTCCACCCAGTTTTCGATCACGCTCAGGTCGCGATCCACCAGACTTTCCATGATCGTGGTGGAAACAGCGGCTTTTTGTTCCACGCCTTCTGTCCAGGCGCTCGCCTTGAGACTGATCCCGGTGGAAACGTGAACATCACGCGCAGCCTGTTGATCCAAGCGCTGCGTCATGCCCACCTGTGCTACAGCGGTGGTATACAGGGGAACCAGTGCGCCAATCGAGGCGGCGAGGATCGTCCCGGCGATGATCGTCAGCAGCGAGCGCCACTGCGTGATCAAACGTGCCACCGCCAGGTGAACCGCAAAACGGACCGGCGTGCGTCCTAATTCTCGTATGCCATCGATCAAGCGCGCCGTCCAACGAGTAGTATTAGCCCGACTTGCCATAAAACAAGACCCTTCGATAGTGATTTCTTTTTGTCCATAGAATCAGGCAGGTAGCATTTTTTTATACGCAGTAGATCGCCTAACCTGTCACCTGAACAACAGCCGTCGTATTTTAACCCATTTATGCAGAAAAAAGAGGGGTCGGTATTGTCAACCTGCGAATCACATAGAGGTGGGCGATCACAACCATCACGCATCGGGGGTTATCCGAGACTCAAAGTTGCACTTCCGCTCTATGAGCGAGGCGAAGTTGCCTAACAGATTAACGCCGTTGAGATAAGATTTGATCCAACAATCAATTTGCCAATTTGAATGGGGTTGGGTAAACCGTCGGATTAAGTAACGACTTATAAACAGGAGGTCTTGTGAAAAGACATTCGTTCCTCATCATGCTGTTTATCATATCCGCTGCTACATCTTTCCCCTCGCCGGTGTCTGCTCAAGAGCATGTCGCTCCGTCGGTTATTCGGTGGAGTCCGAGTGGAGATCGGATTGCGGTAGGTTATCAAACGGGGTTGATCGAAATCTGGGATGCGCAGAGTGGTGAAGTAATCCAAACATTAGAAGGTCATCGATGGACCGTTGCCACACTTGCGTGGCATCCTAATGGGGAGCGTCTCATCAGCGGCGGGGGAGAGGGATCATACCGCGTTTGGGATACTATAACCGGTATGAATCTCATTACCAGTGATGGTTTTCCTGCCTCCATTGATGCCGTGGAATGGAACATGGATGGATCTCGAATGATTGTGATGGCGGAAAATGGGTACATGCCTGTCTATGATAGTGTGACAGGCGCGCGGCTTTTTTATAAGCTTTCCCAAGGATCCGTACTGGCAATGGCGTGGAGTCCCAATAAAAGCCAGATTGCGCTGGCGCTGGACACCGCGCAGGTCGAGATTGTGGATGGGCAAACGCTCGACCATGTCGCCCTGCTTGGCGATTCATCTGAAATCAGTGGCTACTTTCCCCCTGGGAAATACTTGCTAGAAATCATGTGGTCCCCTGATGGCAATCTCGTTGCAGCCGGGTCATGGGAAGGATTTGTCTATGTCTGGGAGGTGGCAACGGGGCAACTTGTCCTGAACCCACTCCCGGCCAGTGAGTCAGTTGGAACGGCCAGAGATAGTACCGTGGAAAGCGTGGCGTTTACCCCCGACAGCCGTACCCTCATGAGCATCACTGAAGACGGCACGCTGCGGTATTGGGATGTTGCAACCGGGCAAGTATTGGTAGATACCACTATCGGAGAGCCGGTTACTGCCGCTTCATTTACGAGCGCAGGAGATCTAGCCGCTTCGGGTTCAAGCGAGGGAACTTTCCCCTTGATTGTGCCTCTTTGCACAGTTTGGCCTGGCGCAGAAGGGCCGGACTGCCCTGAACCCGCCGGAACAGGTTGAATAGCTGATGCTGCGGTGTCCTGGCCCGACTTGCCAGACCCTTCGATAGTGATTCAGGGAGCGATTGACACGGCGCACCATCCATAGTAGCATTAATCAAGCTGCTTAGATTTTTTTATGGTTCACAAAGGGTCAAAGGAATATGCCAACCATCTTCAAATCACCTGCGGGTGAAAAAGCGGTCATGGATTTGTATGATTCACTCATGACACACTGGCCGGTGCCCTATCAAAGCCTGCATCTCCCCACGCGGCACGGTGAAACCTTTGTCATAACCAGCGGAGATGAAGCGCGCCCGCCGCTGGTCCTGCTGCATGGCGCGGGGTCGAACTCGGCGATCTGGGCGGGGGATCAGGAATATCTGAGCAATTTCCGCACCTATGCGGTTGATCTGCTGGGTGAACCGGGCAAAAGCGCCCCCAACCGCCCGGACTGGAACAGCCCGGCCTATGCGGAATGGCTCGAAGATGTGTTGGATGGACTCAAAGTGGAAAAAACAGCGCTGCTCGGCATCTCACAGGGCGGCTGGACGGCGCTTAAATTCGCCACGTATAAACCGGAGCGCGTCTCCAAACTGGTACTGCTCTGTCCGGGCGGCGTCGTGCCGGATCGTAAATCATTCCTGCCGCGCGCCATTTTTTACGGTATGCAAGGCCAGAGCGGAATGCGCCGCCTGATGCAGCAGTTCTATGGCGATCAAGCTGTTCCTGATGGCGTGGCCGACGTGATGTTCACGATTATGCGCAATTTCAAAAGCCGGATCGGGGTCGTGCCTGTCTTCAGCGATGACGAACTGCGGCGGCTGACTATGCCCACCCTGCTGATCGGCGGCACGAAAGATATTGTGCGCGACCATGCTAAAATCGCGGCCCGCCTTCAGAGCCGCCTGCCCCACGTTCAGGTGGTGACGGTTCCCGGCGCGGGGCACGTGCTGGCTGGCACGCCCGCCCATGTGATACCGTTCCTCACCGCGAATTAGTATAGAAGCGGGCGAGTCTAATCCGGCTCGCCCAGTTGGTCCACATCCAGTTTAGCCCGCGAACTGCTCCACACGCGCCCGGATCACATCCGGCTGGTCATTCACCAAACGATGCCCGGCATTCGAAATAATCTCGGCGGTCACGTTAGGAATCAAACGCTGCGCCCGTTCGACTAAAACCCGCGCGGAAAAGATCGGGTCCTGTTCTCCGGCCAGCAGCAGCACCGGCATACGCAGCGCGGCCAATGTGTCATCCGCATAACGCGGTTGTTCGGGCTGGGTGGGTTTGACGCTCTCCTGAATCAAAACCATGCTCTGCAAAAGATCGGGGTCCAGCGGACGAACCGCAAACCGTTTGATCAAATGTTCCGTGTGGTTTTTATGCAGGATCGCGGACCCCAGAATCACAGGGATCAGCTTGCCCCACTGCATCGGGGCGATGCCCGCCGGAGCCAGCAGTACCAGACCGCGCAGCAGATCGGGCCGCGACGCTGCCAGCTTGAGCGCCACCCACCCGCCGAACGACATCCCCAGCAGAACCGTTTTTTGAAGCTCCAACGCTTCTAAAACATCCGCCAGCCATTCACCATACCCCACTGGACCGGGGCGCGTTTCGGCGCTCTTGCCCGGCTGGCCGATCATATCCGGCACATAGACGCGGAACTTTTGGGCATAGTCCGCCATGACCCGCCCGAAATAGGGGGCGATCTCATTTCCACCCAGCAGCACCACCAGCGGCGGCGCGCTCGGATCACCGCATGTGATCACGTGGGTTGCGCCGTGCCGCGTTGAGAGCAAGCGGGTAGTATAGGGGATAGTCCAGTGGGACAGCAGCTCATCATAGTGCTTCAAAACCGCTTCCCGCGCCGCATCCGATTTATAAATGGACATTTTTGCACACTCTCTGTTGTGTAGCCAAAGTTTTGCCGCCGAACCTGCGCGGAATTATAGACCGTATGTTCTAAATTCACAAGCCCAAAAGCGCGCTGTACAATGGAGGCGAGAAAGGAGCCGAACAAGCTTATGTGGGAAGCCATCATCCACCATTTACATCCCCACGCCGAACTCCGGCGCGCCTGGCCGCTGACCGGCGGACTCTCGGCGCAGATGACCGCCCTGGAAATCGGTCTGCCGGATGGGCAAACGCAAAAGCTGGTGCTGCGCCAGCATCCCCGCGCTGTTCAGGAATTCGATCTGCTGGGTGTGCTGCACACTCAAGGATTACCCGTGCCCGCGCCGCTGGATTACGGGCTGTCTCCCGCGCCGTATCTGGTGATGGAGTTCATCGAGGGCCAACCGGATTTTGCGCCTGCCGATCTGCCCGGCTATATCCGCCAGTTCGCCGCGCTGCTGGCCCGGATGCACGCCATCGACGCCCGCCCGTTTTTGCCGCCGTCCGACGCAGGCCGCGCGTTAGTACACGGCGATATGTGGCCGGGGAATGTGCTGTGGAAAGACGGAAAAATCGCGGCGGTGATCGATTGGGAGGATGCGGCCTGCGGTGATCCGCTGGAGGATGTGGCGATCAGCCGCCTGGAGATGCTGCTGTTTTTCGGCGTCGAAGCGATGAACGACTTTACCCGAACGTATCAGGCATTGACTCAGATTGATCTCGCCCCGCTGCGGGAATGGGATTGGCGCGCCGCCGAACGCGTTGAGCCGGAAGAATGGGCGGCCCCGCTTGCGTTACTCGGCAGGCCAGACATCACCGCCGACGCCATCCGCGCCGCCCATCAGCTTTTTATGGCGCAAGTGCGGGGCGACTAACTGCGCCGCCCCGGTAACTTTTCCTATCAGTTCAGCGGCTCGATCCCGTCCGGCAGTACCATGCCTGTCTCAATCAGCCGGAGCATTTGCTGCGCCGGGAAGTAATTGGCGTTCATTTGCAGCGCGGTTTGGAAAGATTCCAGTGCCTCGTCGAACTTGCCCTGCTGCACCAGGGCCATACCTTTCCAGTAGTGGATTTCTTCGATATAGATGGTGTTATCCAGCACCGAATCGGCCAGCGCGATCACATCATCGTAGCGCCCCAGTTGGTAGTACGCTTCGAACGGGCCAAACTGGTACCACAATAAACGGTACGGCAGGCCCAGTTCAAGCGCCTTATCATACGCGGCGGCGGCTTCTTGAACATCGCCCAACACACCTAACGCCGTGCCCTGGTTGAACCAGGCCCATTGATCCTCTTCATTTTGGGCTATTTCGTCCCGTGACTGCTCTAATGCGGCGTTGTATCCATACCAGGGATCGACATACTCACCCAGGATGGCGCGCAGGTCTTTTTCACGCTCTGGCTCATACATCACGATGAAGGTGCGGTTAAACTGCCGCCACGCTGCGTCGAAATCCGCGTCGGCGTAAGGCCGTCCCTGGTCGTCGTTGGACCCCAGGTAGCTGTCATAGACCAGCACATTGTCATCGTCGCGGCCCATTATCACTTGATAATGGCCCAGCCACTCATCTTCCGCCGCATCCAGCCCGACTGCGGCGATCACCGGGAAGCCCGCTTCCACCAGCGACTTGAGTAAGTCCACTGTGCCGCCCATGCGGTACAGTGCCTGATTGCCGGTATAGGTGTTCACGTAGTACGCCATCTGCCAGGGATTCACGCTTTTATCTTCGATGTTCGGCTTCAACCAGTGCGCGGCGGTATCCTGATTTTGATCCCAGCCATAGTAGCTGAGCGCCATCGACAGCGCGGCTGCCCCCTGGTTATTCCAGCCCTGCTGCTCATAACGGATGCCTTCCAGCCGCACCGTATCGCCATCCTTGCTGATGTTCAGGGTGACTGGTTCGCCTACAGGCATCGGCGGCATTGTATTGGCGGTAACGGGTTGAGCTTCCATCGTGGTAGACGTTGGCTCCCCCGGCGTGCTGGCCGGTAACGGGAAAGGTGTGGCCGTCGCTACCATGTACCCGCCAGCGGCAGAGGCTCCCATCGGAATCAGGATCACCGATCCCGGCGTCAGAGGATACAGGCAGCTCACCTGATTCACCTGCTCGATAACGCTGATCAAGCTCCAATCCACAAAGGTGGTGGACTGGCTTTGAGTATAAGCAGCCAGCGCATTCAGGCAGGTATCGCCGGGCTGCACCATATAGTCTAAAAATCCCTCATTGACATCGAGCGGCAGAACAGGCAGCGCCGTCGGTGTGATAGTGATCAAGCCTGGTTCGGATGAAAACGCCACCGGAACCCAGATTTTTGTACCAACAGGCAGCGCGTCACAATCTACCGCGTTGAATGTTTCCATCAACTCAACGACTGAGGGATCCGTATTGCCATACATGAAGGCAATCGAGAGGCAGTCTTCACCCTCCACAATGGTATGCTCAATATAGCGCTGCGATTCGGTTGTGACCGCGAAAGGTGTAGCCGTTATCACACTGCCCGGCGCGCCGGAAGGCAGCATTGTCGGCAGACCGGGCGACGGAAAAGGTGTGTTCGTGGGCGGCAGCGTCGCTGTGGTCTGCGCCGCCAGTCCTGCCGAGTCCGAATCGCCTTGCCCGCCGGTCTTCGGCTGTCCGCCAGAGGTAATGATCAGCGCCGCAAACACGAGCACGATAATCGCCGCCGCCGCAACAGTGAAAAATGATAACGTTCGCGACGAGTTATTCCGGCGTAACTCCAGCCGGCGTGTCAATTCAAGTGTACTCACGATGTTGTCCTCCATCGACAGATTTTCGGTCTTATGCCAGCCATTTTTCGACGGGTGTACGCGCTTGAGGAGAGGTAATACACCTACCCGGCTGGAAGCATCAGCGCGTACCGCGTGTGCAATAAGCTGCCATTCATGCAGCAGATCCTGACACACCGGACACTCGCGCAGATGCCGTTCCAGCGCAGACCGCTCGGCGGGATCCAGTGTCCCCGCGACATAATACGGCAGTCGATCTTCCCAATACTCATGCATCAGTGCGTACTCCCAATAGTCCCTTCAACAACAACTTCGCGCGGTGCAAACGGCTTTTCACCGTGCCCGGACTGATCCCCATCACCTCGGCCACTTCCGGCCCCGACAGGTTATGATAAAACACCAGTTCCAGCGTTTCCCGCTGATCGTCCGGCAGCCGCCGCAGCGCCGCCCGCAGATCGTCGCGTTCGGCCCGCTGAATCAGCACGTCCAATGGCCCGGTGTCGTTCGCCGCCAGATCGTCATCCAGCGCGACCGAGTCCACTGCACGCCGCTGCCGTTCGGTGATCGCTCTCCGGCGCGCAATCGCCAGCATCCAGGTGCGCACGCTGCTTTCGCCGCGAAAACTGCCCGCCCCGTGCCAGACAGCCAGCATCACGTCTTGCAGGATTTCTTCCGCCAGCGCTTGATCGCCTACCTGCCCCACCAGATACCCCAGCAGCGCCAACCCATGCCGGGCATACAGAACGTCCAACGCCTGGGTGTCGCCCGCCGCGAGCCTGGCTACTAAAGTCAGATCGGGTTCAGTGCTTATGATCCAGTCCGTCACCGCTGCTCCTTTCACCCTAATAGTCCGCGCAATTGGGCAAAAGGTTCCAAAATGGAGAAAATCTGCTTAAACGACAATTTTGTCCAAATCCAAAGTATTACACTTGTGCCACATGGCGCGCCAAGCTATACTTATTCATGGTCTGCGCAGTCGGGCGAGAACCAAGCGGCAAATAGTCCTATAATTTATCTTTAAATTCTAAGTATTTATAGTGAGGCAACGTGACGGACGCCCGCCGCGATTTTAGCCGACTCCCAAACACAAGGTGGTAGATAGAGCATGGACTTCGACGAAAACAAGAATCAGCAGCCGTCTGGGGCATCCGATGAATCGGGCGAGGGCGAAAGCTTCATGGAGATGCTGGAGGCGTCGTTTGACTATACGCCGCCGCGCAAGGGCGAAATTCGGAATGCCATAATCCTGCAAATTGAGTCTAACGAGATCATCGTGGACATGGGAGCTAAGCAGGACGGCATTGTGACAGCCCAGGACCTGGAGCGTCTCGATGGTGACTTCCGCAAATCCCTTAAGGTCGGCCAGGAAGTGCCGGTCTACGTTCTCAACCCACGCGACAGCGATAACAATCTGATCGTGTCGATCAATATGGGTCTCCAACAGTACGATTGGGACCAGGCACGCCAGTTGATGGAAAAGGATGAGGTCGTAGAGGTCACAGTGACCGGCCATAACCGGGGCGGTGTTTTGGTCCGCTGGAAGATGCTGGAAGGCTTCATTCCTTCCTCGCATATGGTCACGGTCAGCGCGGGCTTGCAGGGCAACGAACGCCGTGAATCGCTCAATGTGCTGATGGGCACCAAACTCGGCGTGAAGGTGATCGAGGTCGATCAAGACCGCCGCCGCCTGATCTTCTCCGAGCGGGAAGCGCAGCGCGAATGGCGCGCCCAGCAAAAAGCCCGTCTGCTCTCTGAACTCAAAGAAGGCGATGTCGTCAGCGGCACCGTCACGGGCCTGCGCGACTTTGGCGCATTCGTCAACCTGGGCGGCGCGGACGGCCTGATCCACGTCTCCGAACTGGCGTGGCATCGCGTCGATCACCCGCGTGATGTGCTGAAGGTCGGGCAGGAACTGGATGTTTATGTCCTGAGCCTGGACCGCAACACGAACCGGATCGCACTGAGCCGTAAGCGCCTGCTCAACGATCCCTGGGATGACGCGCTGGAACGCTATCACGAGGGAATGCTGGTCGAGGGGACGGTTACGAATGTGGTGGACTTCGGGGCATTCATCGCGCTGGATGATGGCCTGGAAGGGCTGCTGCATCTGAGCGAGATGGGCGACGGCTCGCTGAAGGAACCCTACAGCTATGTCAAGAAGGGCGACCGCTTGCAGCTTCGCATCAGCCGCCTGGAACCCGATCAGCGGCGCGTGGGCTTCACACAGCGCTGGGGCGTGGAAGAGGGCAAGGGTGAA
The DNA here is from genome assembly GCA_964472565.1 of uncultured Anaerolineaceae bacterium. Taxonomy (GTDB): domain Bacteria; phylum Chloroflexota; class Anaerolineae; order Aggregatilineales; family Aggregatilineaceae; genus DATAMF01. Next base: position 247 of record CAYYNB010000158.1, on the reverse strand, counting down.
GGCGACGTCGAAACAGCCCTCGAAACAGGCGTAGAAACAGGCGTAGAAACAGGCGTAGAAACAGGCGAACCCGGCGAGGTCTACCCGACAGACGAAGTAACCGACGAGTATCCACCCGAAGAGAACTACGAAGAAGCGGCGCGCGCACAGGATGTGAGCGAAGAAACCGATACGGGCGAGGACGAAGAAGGATAAGGCTGCGCCAAGATTTTCTTTACCCCATCCCCCCTTACCCCTTCCCTGAGGG
>CAYYNB010000157.1:0-14390 GCA_964472565.1 uncultured Anaerolineaceae bacterium | reverse complement strand
CCGGATGGCTTCGCCTTCCTGTCCCGCCAGCCCCAGGCATACATGCCCCGGCAGCCGCCGGTAGCGGTGGCCGATTAGATAAGCGTGCGGGATCGTCGCCATGACTCCATCCATAATCTGATCACGCAATCTGACCAGGCGGGAAATCTCAACCGATGCTTCAGCCTGGGCAAGCTCCGCTGCGCGTCCTAATCCCACAATACCCGCGACATTTTCAGTGGCCGAACGCAGCCCGCGCTCCTGCCCGCCGCCATGAATCATGGGTTTGATGGGGGTACCGCTGCGAACATATAAGGCCCCTACACCTTGCGGACCATGCAGTTTGTGAGCCGACAGGGACAGTAAATCGACAGGAGACGAACGCATATCCAGCGGGATTTTGCCAACAGCCTGAACCGCATCGGTATGGAACAGCGCTCCGTGTTCATGTGCAATCTGCCCCAATTCCAGGATTGGCTGTACGGTTCCAATGACATTGTTAGCCGCCATGATCGAAACCAAACGCGTCGTAGGGCGCAAGGCTTGTTGTAAGGTCGATGGTTCGACTAATCCATCCGCATTGACAGGTAGATAGGTCACGGAGACGCCCTGGCGCTCAAGATAATGGCACGTCTCCAGGATTGCCGGATGTTCAATTGCGCTGGTAATGATATGGGGGTCGGATCGGCCAAGCGCCGCCATAACACCAATCAGTGCCATATTATCCGCTTCGGTGCCGCTGGCGGTGAAGAAAATTTCGGAGGGAGATGCATTGAGCAGGCCAGCCACTTGCAGCCGGGCCTGTTCAACCACCTGGCGCGCCTGCCGCCCTGCCCAATGCAAACTCGATGGATTGCCAAAAATGTCTCCCAAAAACGGCAGCATGGCCTCCACCACACGGGGGTCCAGGGGAGTCGTGGCGGAGTTATCCAGATAGATACGCACCCCCATGATCATTCTCCCCGGTAGAAGGTCTGGTTTTCTAAGGCACGCACCACACCAAAGTGAGACTGCCACCCAATTTCTTTTTTGCCTACGCAAATTGTGCAGGTTCCTACCGGCGGATTACCACGCAGCAGCAGACCTTCTGGATTTTGATTGCGATCAAATTGGATAGAAGGTGAGGCGATGATGTGATCAATCAGCGGATCAATACCGATTCCATAAAGCGCATTGACTTCGCGGATGCGCACGGCTGGCGCGACATCCTGAATACGCGCACGGAAAACCTCACGTTCGGCCTGAGACACCCGGTCAATTTTAGTCACCACTGCGACATCGGCTAACGACAGCATGGGGCCAACTTTGAGAGGCAGATTCATGCCACTGGTGGCTTCGAGGACTACCATTCCTAATGCGCCCTCCACATAGGGGGAACAGCGTAAACACAGGCCCGCTGTCTCAACCAGCAGCATATCACAGCCGTTCTGACTGGCCCATTGCAGCGCATCGCCCAGCACCATCACATTACAATGATCCGGGCATAATTCGCCTGAATAAACTTTGCGCGTTGGGATGTTAAATTCGTGGGCAAACTGTTCATCTTCTTCCGCAAACTGCACATCAATTTTTAGAAAAGCCGGCCACTGACCTGCATCGATCAGTTTTTGAATCATATGGCGTAGCACGGCAGTTTTTCCGGTGGTTGCGGGTCCGGCACAGATTGCTAATTTCATGCCCATTGCTCCATTTCAAAGGATGTAATGCGTTCACCCAGCCGTATCTGATCACGCAGATGTGACAGGGCATCATCGAGTTTGCTCACCACTGCCGAAAAACGCTGTTCGGCGGCGTCGGTATACAAAACCTTTGTGATGCTGCCGTTCTGCATCACAATGCGGTAATCTGAGAGCAGCGCAATACGCGGATCGTGGGTCACAAAAATAAAGATTTTGCGATACTGCCGGAGCAATTCCAGGGCGCGGGTGCGGTGAATACCCGCATTTTCGACCTCATCCAACAGCACAATTGGCGTGTTGCAGATAATCGTCGCATCCGCGATGAGCAAGGCGCGTGTCTGACCGCCAGAAAGTTCGGTCATCCGGCTCTGTACCAGCACCGGTTCCCCGGTTAACTGGTTCGCAAAAGCAAGGGTACGCTCGATGGCATGGTGGGTATCGGTGTTACGGATGCGCGCATGGGTGTGCAAAAAGTCATACACCGAAAGATCAGATAAAAACGTAGTATGCTGCGTAATCAAAGCAATTGGGTTATGGGCCGGATCATCCCGATATTCGAGGGGGGGGACGGTTCCGTTGATCAGGATGCTTCGTTGGGTGGGGGGGTTGGCATTGGCAAATAGTTCAATATCGTTGATGAGCGTTGTTTTGCCAGAGCCGGTAGGCCCTACCACGCTGACGATATCGCCCATTTTGAATTCAATTCGTTCGACGGGTTCCGGTACACCGGATTTATCGTGTCCACCCAGAATAGTGATGGTTTCAATCATGTATACTACACCTCCTCTGCTGACGCACAGAGGAGCAGTATAGCAGGCCGGGGTGACAATGCCGGATACAATCAGGTGATAACCCGGTGACAGTTTTGCAGGAGTAAGTGAGAGGCAAGGACTAAAAACAAAAAAACCGGAAATTTATTTCCGGTTTTTGTGCCGAGGCCCAGACTTGAACTGGGGACTCCTTGATTTTCAGTCAAGTGCTCTACCAACTGAGCTACCTCGGCATTACGACGATTATTTTACCCGGTTTTCCCCTGATGTCAACGGCGAAAGTTCAAGGTTCAACAAATATCACTGACCGGGCATCCATCGCCGCCGCGTAAGGCTCTCGTACGCATGATGAAGGATTGACTGATAACTGCTTCTCGTATAAAAAGAAATAGCTCAACACAAACCAAGGATGGGGATTGTTATCATGGACTACCGCCAACTCAGCAAAGTTATTTCGTACGCGCTGCGGCACCAACCGGGCAAATTTGGGCTAACTCTGGATGAAGCCGGATGGGTGCCTGTCGATGATTTGCTGAAGGCGCTGCGCGCACGGCGACAAGAATGGCGGGAACTGGTTCGAGATGATTTGCTGAGCATGATGCGGCAGGCGAATAAACAGCGATACGAGATTGCGGGCGACAAAATTCGCGCGATCTACGGTCATTCTATTGCTGAGAAGATTCAGCATACTCCTGAAACCCCACCGAATTTACTCTATCACGGCACATCACCGGACGCAGCAGCACTGATTCTGCGTGACGGTCTTAAGCCCATGGCGCGCCAGTATGTTCACCTGTCTACTGACGAAAAAACTGCGTATTTAACCGGGCATCGCAAAGCACCTCAGCCCGTCATTCTGGTGATTCAAGCGGGGGCGGCCCACCGGGATGGCATTGCGTTTTATCATGGAAACGAAGACGTTTGGCTGGCCGATCTTATTCCGCCTCAATATATTCAACCATCGCAAGAGACCAGTTCGATCTGATATAATCCGGTTATCTGAACTGGAGAGACAGCATTTCATCATGAATCCAACTCCTGAACAAATTGAACGCACACTCGACCGTATTTTGTTGTCAGTGGAAAGACCTGCCCGGTATGTGGGTGGGGAGTACAACAGCATTGTGAAAGATTGGGACGCGACGGATTTTCACGCCGCGTTTGCATTTCCCGATATTTACGATCTGGGCATGTCCAATCTGGGCTGGATGATTTTGTATGGTATTTTGAACGATCAGCCCAATCTCTTTGCAGATCGTGTATTCAGTCCCTGGCTGGATATGGAAGCGGCGATGCGAAAAGCCGGGCTTCCGCTGTATGGGCTTGAATCCAAGCGGCCTATTCGAGAATTTGATCTTCTGGCGATCAGTCTGCCGTATGAGCAGTTGTATACCAACGTACTCAATATGCTCGATCTGGCGGGCATGCCGGTCCTGGCGGTGGAACGGGATACCCAGTATCCCCTTGTGCTGGCCGGTGGGCATGCCTGTTTTAACCCGGAACCGATGGCCGATTTCATCGACGCCTTTGCTATTGGCGAAGGCGAAGAAGTTATCATGGATGTGACGCGTACCCTACAGCGCATGCGCGGCTGTTCGCGCGAGGAACAACTGCTGGCCCTGGCGCAAATCGAGGGGGTGTATGTTCCTCGTTTCTATGATGTGAGTTATCACGCTGAGGGCACAGTCGCTCAGGTGCAGCCTCTACGGGCCGGTATTCCGGCAGCCGTGTGCAAACGTATCGTGCCGGTACTGCCGAAGCCTTTTACGCGCTTTCTGGTGCCGCATGTTGATACGGTGCATAACCGTGCGCCAATTGAAATTATGCGCGGCTGCACACGCGGCTGCCGTTTCTGCCATGCAGGCATGGTTACGCGCCCGGTACGGGAACGCAGCGTGGAAGAAGTCGTAGCGGCGGCAGATGAAATTGTGCGGAACACGGGATTTGAAGACCTGGGCCTGCTCAGTCTATCCTCATCGGACTATACCAATGTCAAAGATTTGGTGAAAGCCATCAGTGCCCATTTTGAGGGCCAAAGTATCAGCGTGGGACTGCCCAGCTTGCGAATCGAGACGGTCAGTGTCGATTTGATGGATGCGCTGGATACACGGCGCAGCGGTTTTACCTTTGCACCCGAAGCCGCTACTGAAAAAATGCGTGACATCATCAATAAAGCGGTGTCCGATGAGCAGTTGCTCACAACAGCGCGGGAGGTTTTCGCGCGCGGGTGGGTCACGGTTAAACTCTATTTTATGATCGGGCATCCGAGCGAAACATTGGAAGATGTGCAGGCGATTATTGATCTCGCCAGGCGGGTATTAAAAGAAGGCCGGAAGATACACGGCAATAAAGCAAAGGTGAATGTGGGTGTGAGCACGTTTGTTCCCAAACCGCATACACCTTTCCAGTGGGTCGCGCTGGATACACTCGAACAGATCTATGCCAAGCAGGATTTGTTAAAAAGCGCACTGCGCAATTCAGGGCTTCATCTACGCTGGACGCGCCCCGATGAAACCGTGCTAGAAGCCGTTCTGAGTCGCGGCGATAGGCGGCTGGGAAAGGTGATTCGGCGGGCGTGGGAATTGGGCACCAAGTTTGATGCCTGGCAGGAACAACACCAGCATGAGGCCTGGCAGCAGGCATTTGACGAAAACGGCCTCACGATGGATTTTTACACGCACCGGCCTCGCGGGATTGATGAGGTATTTCCCTGGGATCATATTGATGTGGCTGTGAAGAAGAAATTTCTGATAGAAGACTACCTGATGTCACAGAAAGGGGAAACCCGCGACGACTGCCGTAATCAGTGTTTTGCGTGCGGCATTCTGCCGAAATTCACGCAAATCCGCATGGGAACTCCGGCTGACGCGTGGAAATGCCCGCCTGTGACACCACGCCATTTGCGGGGTAAAACAGCGGTTAACGTCATTGAGGGCTGAAAGATAAATTCAGACAAAACAGAAATACGGCGTGCCGCTGATGCATGACATGCCGTATTTCTGTTTGTGCTAGAATATTTACCCTCGTATAATTCGTTTTCATACTTGCTGAATTTACGTTCTTACCTCATATAGATTATGTTGAAACAACCTCTTCAGGTGCTCATGATCGGGGCGTTTCCCGAAGAAGAGCAGTTTTCAGTCCCCTGGACACGGCTTATTCCGCCTGCACAGATTACACACCTTGCATCCCCCAATGATAATACAAATATTCTGCCCCATTTGGTTTGTGCCCGTGCAGAAATACTTCCCCATATTCAAATACGCTGGCCGGGGGTTCTGGTCGCAGAGCCGCGTTTCGAAGCCAATTATTTGAACCTGATGCCCCTTGTGCCAGAACAAGAACCCGTTTTACGACTGCTTGAGCAAGAAGTAAACCGCACGGGATGGCGGATCGAACGCATGGTGGAAGAAATGGCGCTGGTAAATGAGGTCAGCCGGGAGATTGCAGCCATCCATGATCTGGAACAAATTCTGAAGATTGTGCCGGAGCGGTTGACCGAAATCTTCGGATACTATCACGCCTCAGTTGGCGTCATTAATCAGCATTATCTGGATATGTATGAGGCGTCAAAGCGCAGCCGCGCGATTGGGCGAGAACGTTTTCGATTGCCTGTTTTGGGTCCAGGCATGGTTCCGTGGGTGGCGCGCGAAGGTCAGGTACGGCTGGCGAATGATACCCATCAGGATGAGTTCTGGACGCCGGGAAAAGGATTAGAAGCGTCAAAATCGGAACTTACCGTGCCGGTGCTGTATCGTGAACGGGTTATTGGCACAATTGATGTGCAAAGCGAACACCGGAACGCCTTTGATCAGAATGACATTTCGATTCTGGAAGCACTTGCCGGGCAGCTTGCGATAGCCATCGAAAACGCGCGGCTGTATGAAGAAAACCGCTATCAGCGCCAGGTGGCGGAGACGTTGAGCCACCTGTCACGCTTAGCCGGGTCGATGCTGGATATACAGGAAGTAGCTGAAACGGTTTTAGCGGAACTGGCCGACCTGCTTAAGTATGATACAGCCCTGATCGCGCTCTTACAGCACGATACACTGCGCATTCTGCGCCGCCGAAGTTATGAGGGGGAAGATTGGGCAAAGATAACGTGGCTGGTCGAAGAATCACCCGTATTTTATCAGGTGATCCACCATCAGGAAACCCTGCTTATTCCAGATGCGGCTGAACACCGGCTGTGGTTCCGTATCCAAAGTGAGCGCCCAATTCGCTGTTGGGCGGGGGTGCCGCTTGTCAGCCGGGGGAAACCGATTGGTGTGCTGGCGGTTGGGGGATTGATCCCGCGTATCTATGAACAGTCGCATTGTAATCTGCTGTTCGCGTTTGCGAACCAGATCGCAGCGTCGATTGATAATGCCCGACTCTTTGAGCGGATCGAGCGCCGGGAACATGAAGCACGGGCGCTGTATGAAATGACCCGGCTGTTGGTATCGCTGGACCAGGATGCTATTCCGGTGAGCGTGATCAATAAGCTGGAAGAAGCGCTGCCTTACGATCTGGCAGGTACCTTAGTCGCGGGGAATCCCAGCCGGGTGATTATTGGGACCAAACGTTTTGTCGATGAACACGCGATAGGTGAATTGGAACACCATTTGCTGACCAGTTACAACGCGGTCAGCAGCCAACGGGTATCTGCCGATGGGCTGCTGCGGCGCGTGGTGATTACTGGAGATGTGCGACCTAACGAAAGCACACGGACTTTAGCTGCACAATTATCGGTGCCGCTCATCGCTGGACGCAACGTGATTGGATTGATTGAACTGCGCCATTCGCAGGAAGGAATCTATTCTGAGAACGATCTGCGCACCCTGTATATCATCGCCAATTCGCTGGCAACCGCGCTGGAAAATGCACGCTTATACCAGGAATTGAGTAACCGGGCGGCGAAACTGCAACATGCGATTGATGAGTTAGCCGAAGCAGATCGTTTAAAAGATGAGATGGTTGAAAACATTTCGCATGAACTGCGCACACCGCTTACCTATATGCAAGGCTATCTGGGACTGTTGTTAGCCGGAGAGATGGGCGAACTGCTGCCAGAGCAGCGATCCAGCTTACAAATCGTCGAAGAAAAAACCAAATTCCTGGCGCGGCTGGTATCGGATCTGGTACTTTTGGACAATCATTCGAACGATACCAATTACAGCCTGGTGAACCTGGCTGAACTGGCCGAGCGCGTGGTTCAAGCTAACCGCGCCGCCAGCAGTGACAGCCCGATCACATTGGTGTCAGAAATTGATGGCAATGTGCCGCTGGTCCGTGGAAATGCCGAGCATCTGGTGCAGGTTATCGAAAATCTGGTCAGTAATGCGCTGAAATTTACGCCACCCGAAGGAACCATTCATGTCCGCGTTTTTACCCGGCAGGCCATGGTTCGGATGGAAGTTGAAGATACCGGTATCGGCATCGCACAAGACAAACTAGAGCGGATATTTGAACGATTCTATCAGGTCTATTTTTCTCCACGCCGTCGTTATCGCGGGGTTGGGTTGGGCCTGGCAGTGTGCAAGCAGATCATTCACTCCCACCATGGGCAGATCGGCGCGACCAGCCAGGAAGGGGTTGGTAGTTTGTTCTACTTTGAGCTGCCCCAGGCTGAAACCTCAAGTGATCGTGATGGAGCCAAAAACCGCGCTGGCGGTGATGTCTAGCCAATAGGTTTCAGTGCCCTGAAGACTGGTATAGACGCCCGGTTCAACCTGGGTAAAACGGGTTTCATCGAAACGCACGCGCACAAAGGGACTTCGGGTAACACGGATGGTCGCGCAGCCTTCTTCCGGGATCGACAGCCGCACGTCGCCCAGCATTGAACGAGCCATAATAGGACCGGAGGCGCGATCCGGACAGACGATATTGACATTGCCGAAACCCGATGACAAATAGGCACGCTCGACAGTCAGCCCACGCAGATCGATATCCAACTGACCCAGATAGGTGCTCAGCAGCAACCCCCAGGGAAGGTCGTGGGCCAGTCCAACATCCCAGTCGGCCAACGAGAGCCACCACGATTGGCCGCGCTGCATTCGAAGCGTGGCGTGGTTGTTGCGCACCACCAGTCCAGGGCGGGACCGGGCAGTATATTGGCCGGCGATCAACCGACCCGGTTTGCGCAAAGCACGCACCTGGACATCCAGTTCGCCACTTTCGATTTCGATGGTAGCCGAGCGCACGCTGCCGCGCGTAATGCCAAAGGTGTGCGACTGCCAGCTCAAGCCAATATCGCCGCGCAGCAGCACCTGAAGGCCCAGAATTACCAACAGCAGCGGCCAATAGGCGGCCAAATCGAAGTCGAGCAGCATAAAATTGTCGAGCAGCAGCACGCCACCAATCGCTATGAGTGACAGCGGACCAAGCCAGGCTAAACGGGATTTGGGCTGGGAAGTCATAGCCTACGCCTCCAGCAAGTAGTCTTGCAACAGTTGATGAGCCGATGAATGGCGCAACCGGTTGAGCGCTTGCGCTTCGAGCTGGCGCACACGCTCACGGGTTACACCAATCTTTTTACCCACTTCTTCAAGTGTATGGGTTTCGCCATCCAGCAACCCATACCGCAGTTTGAGAATATGCGATTCGCGTTCGGGCAAACGCGCCAGCACCTGGGCGAGATGTTCCCGCAGCAAATTCTGGGTGACTACCTCGTTCGGTTCCGGGCTGGACTTGTCTTCGATAAAATCACCAAATTCTGAATCAGCATCTTCCTCAATCGGCGTTTCCAGGCTGATGGGACGGCGCGAAATTTCGATCAGATTCATGACCTTATCGGGCGTCGTTTCCATCGCATCGGCCATTTCTTCGGTGGTAGGTTCGCGCCCATATTCCTGGGTGAGCTGGGTCGAAACCCGGCGCAGCCGGTTGATCTGATCACCCATATGAACCGGAACGCGGATGGTGCGGCCCTGGTCGGCCACCGCACGGCTGACAGCCTGGCGAATCCACCATGTGGCATAGGTGCTGAACTTATGCCCACGCTGGTATTCAAATTTACGAGCGGCCCGGATCAAGCCAATGTTACCTTCCTGAATCAGGTCCAAAAAGGGCACGCCGCGTCCGATATACTTTTTGGCGACGCTAATGACCAGCCGTGAATTGGCGCGCACCAGATGTTCCTGCGCCGCTTTGCCATCCTCGACCAATTCTTCCAGTTCGCTGATCTCATCCGGTGAGAGATTACGGCGATAGAGTTTGAGCTGTTCAATGGCAAACTTCGCGGCTTCCATCCGCTTCGCCAAAGCAACTTCTTCGTCAGCGGTGAGCAGCGGTACGCGGCCAGCCTCTTTTAAGTAAAGGCCCACTACGTCGTCGGTGTCAAGCGCCTGTTGGTACCCGGCATCTTTCATCAGGTCCTGGAAGTCAAGTGGTTCAATGGCTTCCTCAACGGGGGCCGCCGACTCGGCAGCCGACCGCTTGGGCAACTCGGCGGGCGGAGCCGCCATGACTTCGACGCCCGCGCTACTCAAGGCATCGAGCATTTCTTCTAATAACTCGATATTTTGCTCAACAGCAGGCAACTGCGCCAGTATATCGTCATAGGTGACATAACCTTGACGTTCACCGAGCGCCAGAAGCTGCTGCCAAGAGTCGGTATTGGTGGTTGTTTGATCGGTATCTGTAATTGCCATTTTTTACACGCTATTAAGTCTGCTACACAAAAACACCCTACCGCCAACGGTAGGGTGCCCATGATCTCCCCTCAGCGTTGGTCGGGCCGTCAGGGCACAGGAACTGTGTCTTCCAACGATGGTTCTTCGGTTGCCGGTACAAATAAGCCTGGTAGCATATTTAACACTGGATCAACGATAGATTTCGGAACGAGATAAATATACTGGTCCGTTTCGGGCCATACATAGTATGCCACATTATTAGGGCTTGTGTCACCTATCCAGGCCCGGTATCCATATTCGCCCTGAGGATCAATGATAAACGCAAATTGGTAACGGCGGCGCGTCAGAAAACCGAATTGTTCCTGGTTGGATTCGTCAGCCTCAAAACGTTCGAGTGCTACCATTTGTGACAGGGCATTGGCAGCTAAATCGGCTGCCTGGACGACTGTTGCAGCCAATTCACCTTCGATCTCAGGAGCGTACCATAAACCCTGGTCATTGCGCAGGAGTAGAATGTCTTCACCTGAGGTGACATCTCGCACGTTTAGCCCATAAACCTGCTCAGCCGTGGGAAACAATCGAATGGACTGTTGAGCCTCTTGAACCGCCTGAAAAATCGCCTGCCGTTCAGCCGGGTCATCCTGCATCAACAATACCAGCATGACCGCCGCAAAACTCAACAGGATGATATATCCAAGCTGCTGTTTGAGCATATTTACATCCTAGAGTGTAACTTAACGTTGGCGATACCACCACACGCCGATTCCGGCTATTAAAATCAGCCCCGGAAGGATCAACATCGTGATATAAGAGACGGTGGTGCGATCCTGTTCCGAAATATTCAGACTCAGCAAGGACGGGTCGCTAATCGGGTTAAAACTGATCACCTCAGCAAACCCCGTCAGCCAATCAATCACATCGTTCCATAAAACCACATTGCCGGCATACTGGATCACATAGGCATTTTTGAGTATGTCGGAATCACCGATAACCACCACACGCGGCTGAATTTCAAGCTGCGATTCTAAGGTGCGCTGCACGGTTACGCCGAGAGTCACCGGTCCGACAACATCGGTGGACGGGTCATAGGTGATCGTTTGGGTGGAGAGGAAACGAATGGGCGACATGGCAAACGATTGATTCGACGAAAAGAGTAACGGAATCAGCGAATATTTCGCCTGACGATCATCGGGGTCATCTGTCACCGATATGGCGCGGGCAAAACTCATGACAATGGGCATGTCACGCATGCCGTTCATTATTTTTTCGTGCGGCGCAATCGAGGCCACGATAGGCAGCCAGTTCGAGCCATTTTGGTAGTTGAGATCGTTTTCGATCAGCAGTTGATCCTGGACATTAATGCCGAACTCGTCCCACAAATAGGTATGCAGCGGGTCATCTTCCTGCAAAAAGGTATTGACGTTATCCCCGCTGACGATGCTCGATTCGACCAGCGGTGGGTCGGCAAAAATGGCGAGCCGTCCGCCGCGCTGGACATATTCATCTAACACCGCAACTTCGGCTTCGGTAAAGGGCGACCAGGCACCGATAATCAAAACGGCGCTGGCATCGTCGGGAACCCGATCCACTTGCGACAGGTCCAGCGTAGAGACGCCGATTCCCTGGTCATCCAGGCTTGTGCCCAGGCGCGAAACCCCTTCGTCGCCAACCTGTTGCAGATCACGCTCGCCGTGACCCGTCGTGAAGTAGATATGAAACAGGCCCGCCGAGGCAACGGTTTTTAGCCCGGTGGTGATGTCGCGTTCGCTGACATCGCCCAACACCAGAGTGATATAACGATAGCCGGTTGTGCCATCGGAAAGAGTCACCGGGCGAGTTTTGGGATCGCCGTTTTCGTCCAGAATGTTCAGGAAAAGCTGACCGTCGTATTCGGATGAATAACTGTAGCGGCTGGCAAGGCCGGGTTCGTCATCGGGATCGATATACTGGACCTCAATAGTCCCTTCGCCAGCGGCTTCATATTGGCGAAGCAGCAGATCGGCGGTTTCTTGTTCGCGCAGTTTGTAGCGGCTGAAAAAGCCGACAATCCGCACGCGGAAATCGCGTTCTTGCAGGCGCTCGATGGTGTCCAGGGTTTGGCGATCCAGGGAATAACGCTGGACCGAAGTCAGGTCCACCGTAGAATTGGCGCGATCCACCAGGATATAAATCGAGACGACAAAACCGATAAACAGCAGCGTAACCAGAATGCTGGTTGTGCCCTGGCGAGACTGGCGGCCCGCTAACCAGGCCTGTAATTCGCCGGGTGCCCACCACATCCACAGCCCGATGCCCGCAGCGGCGACAATCGCACAGGCAAAAACCCAGGTCGAGAGTTCGCCCGTGAACAGGAACACCAGCACACCCAGCACCAGCGCGGCGGTTCCCAGTACAATGGCACCAGCCGCCACATCTGAACGGTTGAACGGTGGTTTCATCGCCACCTCCGGGATTCGATCAAACGAGTCGTCACAAACAACATCACCACAATCAACGCGATAAAAAACACGACATCTTCAAAACGGATGACACCCACCAGAAACGAGGTCGAGTAATGCGCTTGCAGGCTGAGCGAACGCACGATTTCGGCGGCTTCACGGTTTTGGATCACCTGCCCAGCAAAGTCACCCAACCACAGGATAAACAGCGCGGACATGCTTAAAAAGCCCGCGATGACCTGATTTTCGCTCATGGCCGAAAAGAGCAGGCCAACTGCCAGTGTCGCGCCGCCGAACAGCCAGATACCCATGTAGGCGCTGATGATCGGGCCGTAGTCCAGGCCCGCGTTGATCTGATAGGGTTCGGGGCGGGTAAAATACCACAGAATCGCCTGGTAAGTCAGGGTCAGGCACAAAATAAACGAGTAGTACAGCCACGCGCCGAGAAATTTACCCAGCACAATATCGCTGTCGCGCACGGGCATGGTCAACATCAGTTCCAGCGTGCCTTCGCGCGATTCTTCGGCAAAGAGGCGCATGGTGAGTAAGGGCGCGAAAAAGATGGTGAAAAAGCCGAACACGCCTAAAACCGCTGCGCCATCGGCGGGTGAATTCCCGACGCGCTGGGCCAAATCGGTATTAAACAAAAAACCGGTCAGTTCAAGGATGGCAAAAGCGACCAGATAGGCGATGGGTGAGGTGAAAAACTGGGCCAGTTCGCGCCGGGCGATGATTCGGATACCGCGCATCGATGCTATCCTTCCTGACCAAGCCGCGTGGTGAGTTCCATGAAGATTTCTTCCAGCGTCAGGGCAAAGGGGCGGAGTTCCAAAAGTTCAAAATTGTGCCCGACTACCGCCGAAGCCAGCACCGCCCGAATATCAGGTTTCGCGGTGATGAGATAACCTTCGCCGTAGGGTTCAATGGACGTGACGCCCGCAATGGCTTTGAGCGTCTGGAGCACTTTTTGCTGTGGGGCACGGCTGCTGACGCGCAGGAACAAACGGCCACCCTGCTGCAAACGATCACGCAGGCGAGCGGGCGTATCTTCGGCCACAATATGACCGCGATCAATAATAACAATCCGGTCACAGATTTGTTCGGCTTCGGCCAGAATGTGCGTGCTTAACAGGATGGTGTGGTTTTTGCCGAGATCACGAATCAGCGCGCGAAAATCCTGGACCTGATGCGGATCGAGGCCGATGGTCGGCTCGTCCAGGATCAGCACTTTGGGATTATGAACCAGCGCCTGAGCCAGCCCAACCCGCTGGCGCATGCCTTTCGACAAATTGCGGACGAGACTCCGGGCGCGGTCCGACATGCCCACCTGTTCCAGAACCTCGTTTACCCGTTGGCGGCGGTGGTCCACACCGCGCAGTTGGGCCATATAACTGAGATACCCGCGCACCGTCATATCGCGGTAGAGCGGAACGGTTTCGGGCAGATAACCGACCTGACGCCGAACGGCGAGCGAGTCTTCAACCACATCCAGCCCTGCGATAGTGGCTGTGCCTTCGGTTGGAGGCATGTAGCCGGTGAGAATGCGCATGGTGGTAGTTTTACCCGCGCCATTCGGCCCTAAGAAGCCGATAACTTCACCGGCACGCGCTTTAAACGAAATAGCATCCAGCGCTGTAAAACGCCCGTAACGTTTCGTAAGTTTTTTGACTTCGATCATAACGCGGCCTGTTTAGATGGTATCGAACATCCTAATTCTAACGGGAAGCGTGTGAAAGTCACTCGACCTTTACGGTATTCGGACAAAAATACCCCCGCCCCCCCCTTGACGACGCGCTGAGGGAAGATTTGAAAATTTCGCGTCGTGAGACGGGACAAATTGTTGATCTACTGAGTGATGGGGGGGGGGGGGGGGGGGGGGGGGGGGGGGGGGGGGGGGGGGGTGGGGGGGGG
>CAYYNB010000156.1:13964-14582 GCA_964472565.1 uncultured Anaerolineaceae bacterium | reverse complement strand
ATGATGACCTCGCCGCCGTCCTTCATATTGTGGACCATATCCCAGTGGATCGCGCTTTTGTTCAGGCCGCCCGCGCCGTCGGCCTGTTCGCCCAGCGCCATGTGGATCGTCCCGCCGATTTTTTCATCGAACAGGATTTCCCGCGTGAATTCCTGGATGCCCCTATTCGTACCGATGGCAAACTCGCCCAGCCGTTTTGCGCCCTCGTCCATCTGAAGCTGGCTTTGCAGATAATCATCGCCTTTTTCCGCGTGGGCTTCGACCACGCAGCCCTGCTCAAACACCAGCCGCACCCCGTTGAGTTCGCGCCCGCCGTACACCGTCGGGAAGTTGAATTCCACCGTGCCATTGACCGAATCTTCAACCGGCGCGGTGAAAATTTCGCCGTCCGGGAAATTTTTGATCCCGTGACAGCTCACCCAGGATCGCCCGCCAAAATCGAAGCTCATCTCGATGCCCGGCCCGTGAATCTCGGCGTGCTGCTTACCCTTCAGCCATTCCACCAGCACCGCCTGCCGCTCCTGGAATTCCTGCCAGTAGGCCACCGGATCAGCCCGATCCAGTCCCGCCGCGCAGTACATAAATTCGGTGTATTCCAGCAGACCCATTTCGGCATCC
>CAYYNB010000156.1:0-13954 GCA_964472565.1 uncultured Anaerolineaceae bacterium | reverse complement strand
ACCGGCACCCGAACTGGCACCGGAACCGGCACCGGAACTGGGGCGGCCCGGACCCGGCGGGACCTGGCTGGCCGAGGCGCTGGAGGGGGAGGGGCCCCCGGAGGGGATCGCTCCGTCGGCATTCCCGGTCCTGGCGGTCCTGTCCGACGACGGCCATGCCGCCCGGGTGCTGGTGATGAACTTCGGCGTAATCCAGCAGACCCATTTCGGCATCCTGCGCCCCGGCCTGTGTCGGCCAGCCTGTGATATTCCAGCGGATGTCATCATTTTCACACCGCGCCAGATAGCGTTCGATCAACGGGCGCTGGCCCGCGTGCTGCCGGGCCATGCGTGCGGCGGGGACGCGCGAGAATCGTTTGGTGTTCGTGGGGGCGCGAATCGAGTAGAGCACATCCGCCTTTTCAAACTGAGTCCACAGCGCGGGATCGATGAAGTCGAACTGGGCCTCTGTCGCGTGCTTCATAAAAATTTCACCCAGACTCGGAAAACTCAGCGACAGGCTGGGGTTGCCGCCCTTTTTGACGATCTGTTCCCATAACGCTTCGACAAGCGGTTCCGCCGCGACGCTTGCCATCACCAGCACATAATCCCCCGGTTGGACAGGGCGGCAGTATTCCGTCAGCACGCGGGCCAGTTTGGGCGCAAAATCGTGAGTCATACGATCTCCTCCGGTTGATAGAGTTACATATGATCCGATTATACGCTCAAATTTTAAAATTTCATATCTCAACATGAAAATTCTTAATGATTGACCTTGATTTTATGAAGGTGATTCTGAAATTCGTGGAAAAGTAGGGGTAATTCATGAATTACCCCTATTAGCGGGGATACGGGGCTACACCATAAATTCGCCGCTGCGATAGAACAACTCGCCGTCGATGTAAATTTCGCCGCCGTCCTTCATATTGTGAACCATATCCCAGTGAATCGCGCTCTGGTTCAGGCCCTTCGCTTCTTCGTAGCTCCGCCCCAGCGCCATGTGGATCGAGCCGCCGATCTTTTCATCGAACAGGATGCTGCGCGTCATCTGCGTGACACCCATATTCGTGCCCACCGCAAACTCGCCCAGCCGCCGCGCGCCGGGATCAACGTTCAGTTGACCGAGCAAAAACTCCTCGTTTTTCGTGCCGCTGGCTTCCACCGCCACGCCATTTTCAAAGCGCAGTTTGACGCCATCCACTTCATAGCCCAGGTACACGCTGGGATAGTTAAAATGCACCCACCCGTTCACCGAGTCTTCAACCGGGCTGGTGAAAATTTCGCCATCGGGGAAATTGTTGTTGCCCCAGCAGTTCACCCACACCCGATCCTGAAAGTCCAGCGACATATCGATGCCCGGCCCTTTCACTTCCAGGTGTTTTTTGCCCTGCAACCACTTCACCAGCCGGTCTTGCATCGCGCGGAAATCACGCCAGTACTGCACCGGGTCCGGCTGATCCAGCCCACAGGCCCGCGCCACAAAATCGCTGTAAGCCTTCAACCCCATTTCCGCTGTCTGCGCGGCGGCATTGGTCGGCCAGCCGACCACCGTCCAGCGCAGCTTGCCCGCCGAATAACGTTCCAGGTAGCGGTTGCTCACGGGCTGGTTCGTCTTGCGAAAACGGGCCATCTTCGCCGGATCGACGGCGGACAGCGCTTTGGAGTTCGCCGGGGCCTTGATGAAAAACAGCGCGTCTGAATTGTCGATCCAGTGCATGATCGTGCTGTCGAGGTGATCAAGCTGCCACTCGTTCGCCTCGCGCAGAAACAGTTCAAAATAGGGCGTATAATCGGCTGAAACGAGTGCTGACGACTGCACATTGGGGAACGCGCCGCGCTTCATCACCGCTTCGAACAACGCTTCGATCAGCGGGCTGCATGTCGCGCCGTTGCCGATAATCGTGACGACTTCCCCCGGCTTGACGGGGCTGGAATAGTCCGTCAGAATGCGAGCCATTTCGGATGCTAAATCTTTAATCATCATTACCCCCCAACTACAAAGTCCCCATTCCGGTAGAACAGCTCACCGTCGATGTAAATCTCGCCGCCGTTTTTCATGCTGTGGACCATATCCCAGTGAATCACGCTTTCATTCACGCCGCCCGATTCGCCGATGCCGTGTCCAATCGCCATGTGGATCGAGCCGCCGATTTTTTCATCGAACAGGACTTCCCCGGTGAAGCGCTGGATGCCCATATTGGTCCCCACCGCGAATTCACCCAGGCTGCGCGCGCCCGCGTCGATGTCAAGCTGCGTCAGCAGGTAGTCTTCGTTTTTCGCCGCCGACGCCTCGACAATGCGCCCGTCCTTAAACGTGAACTTCACGCCGTTAACTTCGCGCCCGCCGAACATGGTCGGGAAGTTGAACTCCACATGCCCGTTGACGCTGTTTTCAATCGGGCTGGTGAACACTTCGCCATCGGGGAAGTTTTTGTCGCCCCAGCAGTTCACCCAGGGCCGATCTGTGAAGTCGAACGACATTTCGATGCCCGGCCCCTTCACTTCCGCGTGTTTTTTGCCCTTCAGCCAGGCAACCAGCCGGTCCTGCCGGGCGCGCATGGCTTTCCAGTGCGCTACCGGATCGGTCTGATCGAGCGCGCAGGCTTTATACATAAATTCGGTGTAGGCCAGCAGGCCCATTTCGGCTTCCTGCGCGGAAGCCTGCGTCGGCCACGCGGTGATATTCCAGCGGAGCGACTGCTCATTGATCCGCTTGAAATACAGTTCCATCATGGGGCGGCGGCCTTCCTGCGATTTTTTCAAAAGCTGCGGGTCCACCTGTGACAGGCTTTTGGTATTGCTCGGCGCGATGATCTGGTACAACACATCCACTTTTTCCAGCATCGCCAGCGGCAGCGGATCGCAGAAGGCCAACTGCTCGTCATTCGCTTTGGCGTAAAAAATATCCTGTGTGCCGGGCAGACTCGCCTGAATAAAGGGATGTCCGCCGCGTTCCAGAACCGCCTCGTACAGCGCGAGCAACAGCGGTTCGGCCTGAATACTGCCCAAAATGCCGACATAATCGCCCTTCTGCACCGGGACCGAATAGTCCGTCAGAATGGCGGCCAACCGGGGAGCAAAGTCATTAAACATAAGAACTCTCCTGAGAAGAAATATCTTGGCTGACTATAGCAGAATTATACGAATCGAGACACAATTCCTGGCATCAATTCGCCTTGCGTCCGCGTCACTGCCACAAGGAGTCACCATGTCTGAATCGCTGAGTCCCAGCGCCCAAAAGGTACAGGATACACTCAATACGCTCGGCTTTACGGCCTGCCGGGTGATCGAACTGCCCGATTCCACGCGCACTTCCGCCGAGGCCGCTGCCGCTATCGGCTGCACCGTCGCGCAGATCGCCAAGTCGCTCATTTTCAAGACGCGCCAATCGAGCCGCCCCATTCTGATTATCGCCAGCGGGCCGAACCGCGTCAACACGGAGCGGATCGCGGCGCTGGTGGGGGAAGCCATCGAGCGCCCCGACGCCGACTATGTGCGCGATCGTACCGGATTCGTGATCGGTGGGATTCCGCCTGTCGGCCACGCCGAACCGCTGCTGACCTTCATTGATCAGGACTTGCAGCAGTATGCCGACATCTGGGCGGCAGCCGGTACTCCGCACGCCGTTTTTCAACTGACGCCCGCCGACCTGATCCAGATGACGGGGGGCACCGTCACGGCGGTCACATAGGCCGGGAAAGCAGCGGAACGCGCGGCTAGTCGCCGGCGTGCAGCGCCGCGTAAATGCTCTGTGCCCAGGCGCGCACATTCGCGCAGTAATGTTCCGGCCCGCCCGCGACCACATCCGCCGCGCGCATGGTCCACCGCATCGGGCGATCATACGATCCGCGCGCGTCTGGCCGGCTGGTAATGGGATAGGGCCGGTTCTGCGAATCCCGCGCCGCCCGATCCCGCTGCCGCACTTCTGCCGGAGGCAGACCGCGCACGACAAAATCCGCCAGCAGTTCCTGGCCCGCCGCCAGCCCTTCCGGTGAATACAAACTCGGATGCTGCAAGTAATAACTCAGCACCATCAGGTGATGTACGACGCCCAACTCAGCGAGATTCTCAGATTCCCAGAACAACATCTGGTGAAAGTCTTCCTCACAGGTGGCCGCGTTCTGCCGTTCTGCGCCGCATTCTGGACACATGATCATTTGCAGCATTCCTTATCAATTTGTTTTACAATCATGATGGTAGCTACTTTTCAAAACCTGTCGAGCGAAATCTATGATTGTGATTGTGCTGTCCGTTCTCATTGCGCTGTCTGCCATCATGACCATCGTCGCCCAATATCGCCACACCAAACGTCTGGAATACATTTTTAAGCCGCTCACCACGAGTCTGATTATCGTGCTGGCCCTGATCGAAGACGATCCGAGTTCCACGAATTTTAAGTGGATCATTGTGGGCGGGCTGCTGGCTTCGCTGGCCGGGGATGTCTTTCTGATGCTCGAAAGCAACCATTTTATGGAAGGGTTGGCGAGCTTTCTGCTGGCACATGTGTTGTATATTGTCGCGTTCACCGACGCCAGCGACGGCAACGCCCCGCTCTGGTATATCATCCCCTTTGTGGCGTTTGGCGCGGTGCTGCTGTGGGCGCTCTGGCCGCACCTCGGCTCGATGCGCGCCCCCGTGATGATCTACGTGGGCGCGATTCTGCTGATGGCGTTCCAGGCGGCGAACCGCTGGATCACCACCGACACCACGCCCAGCCTGTTAGGATTGATTGGAGCCTATCTGTTCGTCGCGTCGGACTCGGTGCTGGCTGTCGAACGCTTCCGGGGCACTTTTCGCAGTGCCCCTTTCTGGGTTCTGAGCACCTATTTCGCGGCCCAGTGGTTTATCGCGATGTCGATCTAATGGAAAAACCAAAACGGTTAGCTGATTTTGGGCAAGTCATGAATTGGCTGTGGTTTCGCGCAAGGCTAACTGGATCGCGGTGGCGATAAATTCGCAGCACCGGGATTGAATCTGGTTGGCATTGTACTGCTGCATGCCTTCGGGCGTGGCGAAGTCACAGCCGGTCAGATCAAAGCAATTGGTGGAGCCGTGACGGGCGGCGAATTCGTGCAGCAGGCGACGGGCGGCGGCGTAATTCGGTTCGCGGTCCGCGTTCGGTTCCGTGCGGCCATTGTTCAGACCGAGCGCCATGATCGCGGCGGAAACGGCCCCACAGATGCCGCAGGTCCGCGCGAGGCCGCTGCCGAATCCGGTGGCGATCTTCGGGATGAGATCGGACGCGATGCCCTGGCTTTCGGCCAGCGCGATCAGGGTGCTTTCGGCGCAGTGATACGATTTCGACACAAACAGCGATTGAGCACGTTCAACGGTTGGGTTCATCCTGTGTTTTCTCCTCAATGTGCGATACCTGCAATAGAATAACATGGGTGCGCCGCATGTTATAGAGCCATTTAATCCAAGATGGAGGAGTAGAAGCACCATGATCAAAGCGAATCTACCCTATGAAGAGTCGTACCTGGGGCAGTTGCGGCAGGTGGTCGGTAAACGGAAGCTGATGGCGAATACGGTGCGGGCCGTGATCATGGATCAGGCGGGGCGGGTGCTGCTGGTCCGGCGCAGCGATAACGGGCGGTGGGTGATGCCTGCGGGCAGCATGGAATTAGACGAATCGGTTGAAGACGCGCTGCGGCGCGAAGTGTGGGAAGAAGCGGGGCTGACGGTCACGGCGGCGACACTGATCGCGGTGTATTCGCACACGCGGTACAGCGCGGTGACGGCCTACGGCGATCCGTATCAGTTTGTATCGTTCGTGTTCCGGGTTGATGGGTGGGCCGGGGAGATCGTCGAGGCGACGGACGAAACCACCGGGGCGCAGTTCTTCACGCTGGATGAACTGCCGGAGAATATGCCTGATCTCTACCGGGAGACGCTGGAGGATGTGCGGCGGTTTGATGGGACGGTGATTCTGAAGTGAGGTGCGGGGGCGATGCACGAATCGCCCCCACGAACGACATTTCGCCCTAACTCTGCGATTCCCAGCGGAAGAAGCGGAGCGCCAGCACGCCGCAGACCGCCAGCCATCCCGCCAGAATGATCAGGCTGCGGGCAGGGCTGTAGTACGATCCGGCGTCGATCATCACGCGGCGCAGCAGATCGCCAAGATAGGTCAGCGGGATGACATCAACCAGCGGGCGAATCCAGTCGGGCATCATTTCGACAGGGAAGAAGATGCCGGACAGGAACATAAAGACGAAGTTGGGCAGCGAAACGATACCCTGAATCGCTTCTTCGGTCTTGGCCAGTCCGGCCAGGAAGTAGCCCAGCGTGATGAAGACGCCAGAGCCGAGCAGCACCACACCGACGATCTGCACCAGGTTGCTGTATTGGATGTTGACATCAAAGAGCAGCGATCCCACGATGACGATCAGCGCGGTTTGCACAAACGCGGTGGTCAGGCGGAACACGATCTGCGAGGCCAGCATCGAGGACCGGCTGAGGGGGGTGGCTCCCATGCGGCGCAGCACACCTTTTTCGCGCAGACTGACGAGCGGCGCGGCGGTCCCAAAGAGGCCCATCTGCATCAGGCTCATGGCGAGAATGCCGGGCAGCAGATAATCGATGTTGGAGAGATCGTTGTCACCAATTTTGACCTTCTGCTGATCGATGGTCAGAACGGGGGTGATACCCGACACGCCGACATTCATGCCCGACACGACTTTATCGACGATGCTCAGCACGATCTGCGAGCGGTTGGTGTCGGAGGGATCATAATAGACTTCCAGGTTCGCCTGGGGGAGTTCGGTGCCGCCGCCGCGCATCAACTGGGTTTTGTATTCGCCGATCTGTTCGCCGGTTCCGGCGGGGATGACGATCACCGCGCGGCGATCTCCATCCTTCAGCGCCTCGATTTCTTTGTCGCGGCTGCCGGTGTGAATCTCAAAAGCCTCGATCTGCTTCAGGCTGTCCACTAACTGCTGGCTGGTTTCACCGTCTTCGTTCACCAGCCCGACGGAAAAAGAGACGTCGCCTTCATCACCGGAGAAGATGATCCCAAAGATGATGATGAACATGATCGGAAAGGCCAGCGTCCAGAAGAGCGCGCTGGTGTCACGCACGAATTCGCGGACGGTTGCAATATAGAGTTGAATGAAGGAACGCATGATCGGCTATCTCCTTAGTCCCGAATACGACGCCCGGTCAGTTTGAGGAACACATCTTCGAGGGTGGCACTGCGCACCCGCAGGTCATCAAAGTGCAGTTTGCCATCGCGGGCGGCGTCGAGCAGCCCTTCCATGGTGTGCGGGGTGTCGAGGGTGTAGAGCGTGACCAGGCTGCCGTCACGGCTGGCGCGTTTGACGCCGGGCAGCGTTTCGAGCGTCCCCATCGCGGCGCTGTTGCGGTCTTCAAACTCGACAGCGGTTTCCTCAAAGTTCTGGCTGATCAGACCCTGCGGCGAATCGAGGGCGATGATCTTGCCGGCGTCCATCACGGCGACGCGGTCACAGAGCGTCTGCGCTTCTTCCATGTAGTGGGTGGTAAGCATGACGGTTTTGCCGCGCTGCTTGAGTTCCTTGACGATGCTCCAAATCTGGCGGCGGGACTGTGGATCGAGGCCCGTCGTGGGTTCATCGAGAAAAATGAGCGAGGGATCGTTGACCAGGGCCAGCGCCAACGAGAGCCGCTGCCGCTGTCCGCCGGACAGGTCTTTGCTGCGGGTGTTGCGCTTGTCTTCGAGCGAGATCATTTTGATCAGGTCGTCGGGCGGGAGCGATTTCTGGTAAAAGGAGCCGAACAGGTGCAGCAGTTCATACACGGTGAGCAGGGGGTAGAGGCCGGTGGTTTGCAACTGGATGCCGACCAGTTCCTTGATCCCGTTGCGGACACTGGTGTGCTTGTGCCCCAGCACGCTGACTTCGCCGCCGTCGGGTTGGCGCAAGCCTTCAATACACTCGACGGTAGTGGTCTTGCCCGCGCCGTTGGGACCGAGCAAGCCAAAAACTTCGCCTTCGTGGACATCAAAACTGATGCCATCGACGGCAGACACGCCATTATAGACCTTACGGAGATCGTGAACTTCTATTGCAGACATAGTCTCACAACCTTTGATACATTCTGATAGCGATATATACTACGCACAAATGTGCCAGAAGTTGCATCAATCTGCGACACGAATTTCATAATGCGCCGCATCGCTTTCGACAAAACGGAGCAGGCGCTCACCCTCTTCGAACAGGGCGTCCTGTTCCGGTTGGGTGAGAGGATTAGGCGTGGTGAACACCAGGGCGGCGGTCTTTTTGGTTTTTTCGATCTTCCAGGTGCCGCGCACAAAACCATCGATCAAAAAGGTGGCGGAGACGCGCAGACCGGAGAGGAATACGTAGACGCGGTGCTGTTCGTCGATGACGCGGGTACGGAGGTTGTGACCCAGGATCAGATTATCGAATTCCGGGAGCAGACGGACGGGAACGGGCGTGTCGGGATCAGGGAGCGGCATACCGGGCAGGTCCAGCAGTTCGCGGCCCTGTTCATCCCGGTAAAGGCACAGGTCGGGCTTCCATTTTTCGACGGCGGCTTTCACGCTCGGCAGGCCGGACCACGTCTGGAAGTCAGAGATGGTCGCGGGACCGAACGCGGCGAGATAGCGGAAAAAGAGATCACGGAGTTGATCGTCGGCGGAAATGGGCTGCCCGATCCAGCGTTCGGCCAGCGCGAATTTGGGGTTGCCGGGGTAGCTCCAACCGGTGGCGATGGGCACCTGGACCAGCGGCAGACGCATCCGCACGGCGTAACGCATCGCACCGACATCGGCCCCAGGTTCGAGTTCGGCGAGCATGGCGCTGAGTTCGGCAAAGGTGCGCGGCGCTTCGGCCAGAAATTCCGTGGCGGCGGCGAGGATACGATCAAAGTCAAGCGGCTGCTGTTTGACGATGGATTTTAGGCTGCGATCCAGGACCGGTTGAAGCGTGGCGCGGAGCCGTAGATAATCGTCAGCGGTGAAGAGGTGAAGCGTCGCCCGCATGAGGGTGGCTTTGACGATACTGTGATCGTTAATGAGTTCGGCCAGATCCTCGCGGCGGAAATTGCGGAGCCGGGTCCACAGGCCGACATAGGGCGCGAGGGGCACCTGCGCCTGTAAGCCGAGCAGATGCTCGATGGTGGCCGGAACGGATTGATCGACGCGATCTAAAAGCAGTTGGCGGGCCAGGGTAGCACGGTTCAGGGCGCGCAGTGTCAGGTGGGGCATAGCAGCATCTCCTCGGTTAGCAAGCCTCCTTAGATTTTATGGGCGCGCTGCCTCACATCCACGCGAATCTACCCAATGGCCCCAAAACTTCGTATAATAGAACTATTCACACCACAAAAACACGGCCCGGTGGGTAGTCCGGGCGATGCCTCGGCATTCAGTAACCTTTCCCGTACAAGGGATGTCCAGATGGTGTATTTGGGCATACCTGGGAAGGGGTTATTGTTACCATGAACTTCACGGTCTACTTTGATGCTCCATATTGGGTCGGCGTGCTGGAAGATGAGCACGATGGTTTGCTGTTCGCGGTCAGACATATCTTTGGCGCGGAACCCAGCGATCAACTGGTGTATGAGTTCCTGCTGGCGGAACTGCCCTCCTTGCAGGCGCGGATGACGGTGGGGATTCCGGTTGAAGCGCAGGCGCAGAAGCGGATCAACCCGAAGCGGATGCAGCGCGAGGCGCGGCGGGCGCTGGCTGACAACGGGATTCGGACCAAAGCGCAGGAAGCGATCCAGCAGCAGTTCGAAGTGAATAAGCAGGAACGCCAGCAGACCAGCCGCGAACAACGCGACGCCGAGCGGGAACATAAGCGCGAGGTGGCCCGCGAAAAAGCCCTGAAAAAACACCGGGGACGGTAAGTTAGAGGAGGAAAGACGATGCGAAGCCTCATACTCACGTTGGTTTTTGTGGTTGGATTGATCGGAGCGCCATTAGGCAGCAGGGCGCAAGAGGGATCGGAGCCGGTGGGCATCTGCGAGGGCGCGATCTGCGGCCCAGCGGGGAGTTTCAGCGTGGAGTCGTTTCCGACGATCACGCCGATTGAATGGGATCAGTTTCCGGCGCGGGGCGAACGGCCCTACACGGCCAGCAGGCGGGAATGGATCGTGGCGATGGATGGCCGCGACGATAACGAGGGCCTTCGCACGGCTCCACTGGCGACGATTGGGCGGGCGGTAGAATTGCCCCAGCCCGGTGATGTGATCTGGGTGGGGGACGGAGAATATCGAATCGATGAGGGGCTGATCCTGAATACGGCGGGCGTCACGCTGGCGGCGGAACACATCGGCGGGGTGACGCTGGTCCCGGCGAGTACTGATGTCCCGGTGGGCATCCAGGCGTTGGCGGATGATCTGATCGTGGATGGCTTCGTGATCAGCGGGTTCGGCGTGGGGATCGAATTGGGGAACACGGAACAGACCCAGCACAACCTGCGGATTCAGCATGTGCGCGTTGAACAGGCCGAAGAAGGCATCCGGGCGGCGTATGGGAGCAGCGGCGCAGCGGTGATCGATGGGCTGCTGGTGTACGATGTGTGGCTGCGCGAGATTTCCTCGATTGGGATGCAGTGCGGGGAAGGACCATGCGATCATATGCGGTGGGAAGCGCTGCGCGTCGAAATGGGAAACGGCGACACGGGCAATTCCGGGCTGGATGGGCTGGCGGTGGAAGCCGGGCGGCAGATGGTGGTGTTCAACGTGGATGTGAGCGGCGCGTCAGCCGATGGGATTGATCTCAAAGCGGCAGAGGTCGCGGTGGGGAACGTGATCGTGCATCAGATCGGGCGGAACGGGATCAAGCTGTGGGCGGGCGGGGATATTATCAACGCGCTGGTGTATGAAACGGGTGCAGACGCGGCGATTGTGCTGGAAACCGGGAACACCTACCGGGTGCTGAATACCGTTGTGGCGCGGCACAGCGTCGGGGAAAGCGCATATACCATGACCGTCGCCTATGATAACCCGGATCAGGGGGGCTATGTGGAGATCATCAACAGCGCGTTTTACCAGAACTCCGGCGCGATCTGGATTTCCCCGGCATTTGAGGTCGATCTGCGGGGGGTGATCGTTTTTGGGACGGCGAACGGTGAGGCGCTGGTGCTGGGCGATCAAAGCATCCCGGACGGCGACGTTCCGCTGCACGCAGTGGGCGGATCGGGAGACGTTGATCCGTTGTTCACCGATCCGGACAACGGGGATTATACGTGGGCGGCGGAAAGTGTGATGCATGATACGGGGTGGCAGATCGAGGGTTTGCCGGACTTCGATCTGTATGGGATGCCGCGTGTGTCTGGCGCGGAAGTCGATATTGGCCCCTGGGAAATGCAGGAGTAGGGGATGCGGTGGGCGGACGTACAGGCTCCGGTTCGGAACAGCGGCGGCATTCGGTGTAAAATGGAGCAAAATCACAGGATGTAAGGTGGCTGCCTTGAGTAGTAAAGTTCGCCAATGCCCCAACTGCGGATCGTTTGTCGTCACGGATCAGGAATTCTGCCCGCGCTGTGATGCACGGCTGGACAGCGCGCCGGGTCCAACTGATCCGCCGGTGGATCAGTGGATGCGACCGCCACAAGAGAAGGCTGAAGAGCCGGAAGCGCCGCTCGATCTGCTGCCGGATGAACCAACGGCGCTGCTCGCGGACGAAGCGCCCGAACAACCTCGCGGTGAACCGGCGGCGCTGCTCATGGACGAAGCTCCCGAACTCACGCTGGACGATACGCATCATGATCGACTGCCGACGGAACGGCTGCCGCTGGTAGAAATCGCCGCGCCGGACGACGAAACACCGCAGCCGTTGAGCGACGAGGAACAGACTCTGAGCGCGGCGGATGAGGGGTTTGAGGATCAATTCGCGCCGTTCGAGGATGAAGAACCCACGATACAGGATACGTCGCCGCGCCTGACTCTGGATGAGCCGCCGCTCGATACGACGGATCCGCATGATTGGGTGACGCAGGATTATGCCGCGCCCAGCAGCGTCGAGACGATGATCCGCGATGCGCGGGAGAACACTCCGGCGCGGCAGACTCAAATACCGTATCAAGCGCCCAACCCGGCAGCGTATATTATTCCGCCTGCGCCGTACACACCGCCGCCGGTGCCTGTTCCGATTCCGATGCCTGCGCCGCCGCCGATGATGGCCGCACCTGTACCGATGATGCCGCCGCCGCAATATGGGCCGCGCCCGATGTCGGGAACAGCGTATTTGCAGCAGCGGGTGCAGGCATACCAGCGGGCGGGGTATCAGATCGAGGTGAGCGCCCCGTATGAGGCGGCACTGCGGCGCGGCAAACCGCTCAGTTTCCAGGCGTGGATGCTGGCGCTGGTGTCGATTATCGGGTTCGTGTGGTATGTGCTGATCCAGATGATGAGCGGGTTTGGCAAGGATCACGTGTATGTGACGCTGGAACCGGATGGGCGCGTGTATGAGGATGGTCCCGGCGCGGCACATATCCGGCGGCAGCGATCACGTACGGGGCGGCGGTGGAGCATCTTCGGGTTTGTGCTGCTCAGTGTATCGCTGATTGTGCTGCTGATTCTGGCGGGAATCGGCGCGGCGGCGCTGTCGCAGGACCGCTTCCAGTATGCGCTGCGGAAGGCGTACCCGGCGGTGAGCCTGTTCGAGGACCGGCTGCGGAGCGGGGAGGCGAGCGACGCGGATATTGAACTGATGAAAAATGGCGCGGTGGTGTTTTCGATTGTGGGCGGCATCGGGCTGTTAGGGCTGTGGGGCGGCGCGACACTGTTTGTCGTCGGCGCGGTGCATGCCAGCGCGTACCGCTCGAAGGTGCCGCCGCTGCCGGGGTATGCATAGTCTATCGGAAAAGTGGGGAGAAGTTCAGCATGTTTATGTATCGTTTGGCGGGCACATACCGGCAGATTGGCGCGGAGTATGGCATGCTGCTGCGGGCGAACCGCGTGCCGCTGCCGCAGTTGTCGCAGACGCGGCGGGAATTTTTCAAGGCGTGTGAACCGCATCTGCGCGAGCATGCGGCGGAACTGTTCGACGAGGTCGAGGGAATCGCGGAGGGCGGCGGGTACGATGTGGCGCGCATTCGCGGGATAGCGCTGGCTCCATCGGCGCGGCCCGAATGTACGGTGATGGCAATCGCGGGGCAGCATACGGCCAGCGGCAAAACGATGGTCGGGCGGAATCATGACTGGTTCGGCGCGGGGTACCTGGCGTTTTGCGAGACGCGCCCACAAGGAGCGATTCCAAGCCTGGGAGTGAATGATCTGTTTGTCGGGCGGCCCGATGGTATCAATGCGGCAGGCGTGGCGGTGGCGATCACGGCGGTGGAAGGTGGGCGCGATCATCCGGGGATCATGTTTAATCTCGCCTCGCGGATGGTGCTGGATCGATGTCACAGCACGGAAGAAGCGGTCCAGTTTTTGCAGCGCATCCGGCACGCGCGGACGATCAATTTTCTGGTGGCGGACGCGAGCGGCGATATTGCCCTGGTGGAAGCCGCACCGCGTAAAGTGCATGTGACACGGCCTGAAAACGGCGTGGCGGTGGTGACGAATCATTTTCAATCGGATGAGATGGCGCGGTATGAATATGTGCGGAAACGTGCGCCGAACAGCTATCCGCGTTACTGCACGCTGCGGGAATGGTTCGCGGCGCGGCGGGGTCCGATTACGGTGGAGGATATGCAAGCGATTTTTCGGACGCCGTATTCGCAGGGCGTGTGTGTGCTGCCGCGCGGGCATGGGCGGGGAATCCATACGGTGTGGTCGTGGGTGGCGGAACTCGGCACGGGCGAACTACATTTTGCGGCGGGATCGCCATGTGAGACCGCATATAAAGCGTATGGGTTCAGTGATTAACTACTAGTATATATATTACAATCGCGCAGAGGGTGGAGATACCCCCGCCCCCCCCTTTGATGGGCGTCTGAGGGGAAAACAGGGTGAAAAAGGGCGAGATTCTGGCAAAAAGTCGGACTTTTTGTCATTTTCGCGGCGCGAAATTTATTTCGTGACG
>CAYYNB010000155.1:0-14769 GCA_964472565.1 uncultured Anaerolineaceae bacterium | reverse complement strand
CAATGCGTCGTTGATATATTCGACAACTTGTTTCTGTGGCGGATTGCGGGCGTAAAAGGACTTTATTTTGTCCGAAGTGTAGATGAGGGGCGCGCCATCATCGCACAATATACCCAGGAACAGGTCGGCTAGGGCTGCGCCACTATTTTCTTTACCCCATCCCCCCCTTCCCTCAAGTCAAACCGGATGAATGGGATGATTATTTTCTTGGATCGGTCTAGTCCCCAGGCAAGTATCCCAATTTCATTAAACACCTCATCCATTGC
The DNA here is from genome assembly GCA_964472565.1 of uncultured Anaerolineaceae bacterium. GTDB lineage: Bacteria > Chloroflexota > Anaerolineae > Aggregatilineales > Aggregatilineaceae > DATAMF01. The sequence continues at coordinate 14,503 of CAYYNB010000155.1, read as the reverse complement.
CAGGCTGGCAGCCGCCATAAGGGGACTGCTGCTTGGCATTTGCGGCAGGGGTGGGGATAATGGTAGAAGTCGATTAAGATTGACCTAACCTTGTGGGGAGACGCGTTAACAGGATTCGACTGGTTGCCGTGGTAGGGGCGGGCACAATGGGCGCGGATATTGCACAAGTTATCGCGCTGGGTGGGTACGAGGTGATTCTGACCGATACCAACGAGCGGATTCTGCGGCTGGCACTGGGGCGAGTGGCCCGCGCCATTGAACAGGGTGTCCGGCTGAATAAGATCGATGGGCTGACGGCCAACCGCGCCCGGCACGCCTTTCGCATCACGACGGATCTTGCTCAATGCGCCCCGGCGGATATGGTGATCGAAGCGGTGTATGATGATCTGGCGGTGAAACGAACCCTGTTTGACGAACTGGATGAGATTGTCCGCGACGACACGATTCTGGCAAGCAGCACGAATACACTCTCGATCACAACGCTGGCGCAAAAAACACGGCAGCCAGGGCGCGTCGTCGGGATGCACTTTTTCAATCCGGCGCATCTCACCCGGCTGGTCGAAGTGGTGCGGGGAGAAAATACGCGCCCCGAAACCGTGGAACAGGTGCAGCCCCTGATTCGGAAAATTGGAAAAACCCCGGTGGTGGTCCAGGATACGCCGGGCTGGGTGGTCAACCGGCTCACGCTGGCGTATATGGGCGAGGCGCTGCATCTGCTGGATGATCAGAGCCTGGATGCGCCGACGATTGACCGGCTGATGGAAGATGCGGGCTTTCCGATGGGACCGTTCCGGCTGATCGATTTTCTGGGCGAGGATGCGGTGCTGGAGGTGAGTAAAACGGTCTATGAGAACACTTTCCACGCCTCGACCTACCGCCCCCACCCGCGCCTGAAACGAATGGTCGAGGCGGGACGTATAGGACGTAAGAGTGGACAGGGATTCTACTCGCGGGAGACGCCGTAATGCGCGTGCTGATCGTCGGGGAAGTGCCGTTTGTGGACACATTGGCCGGGCTGTGCCGCGCCAAAAATCACCGGGTTGATCTGTTTATAAGCGATACACTGGAAGACCAGGAAACGCTCGATAACATGGTGCGGGCGGCGACCCGCTGCCAGATGGCGATTGAAAGTCTGAACGAGTCGCAGACGGCTAAACTGTGGCTGGTCGAGGGGATCGAAGTCAATCTGCCGCCCGATGTGCCGCTGCTCGCCAGCGCACTTGCCACGAGCACCACCGAAATCGCCAGTTGGACGCAGCACCCGGAGCGCGTGGTGGGCTATGGGTTGCTGCCACCCATCCCGACAGCGGGATTAGTTGAGTTTGCACCTGCCCAACAAAGCGATTTTCAATTTGTGATGCAAGCGCGACGTTTTTGGGAAGAAATCGGCTTCAATCCGGTGCGCGTGCCGGATGGCGCGGGACTGGTGCGGCCCCGAATTATTTGCAGCGTGATCAATGAAGCGGCACGTGTGCTGGCAACCAGTGGGTTGAGCGTCGAAGACCTGGACACCGCCATGCAATACGGCACCAATTACCCACGCGGCCCCCTCGCCTGGGCCGACCAGATCGGGCTGGATGTGGTGGTCGGCATTCTCGAAGGATTGGCCCGGTATTGGGGCGATGAGCGCTTCCGGCCCGCGCCGATGCTGCGCCAAAAGGTATATGCAGGCCAACTGGGACGTAAAACCGGGCGCGGGTTCTACAAGTACGAAATCACGCCCTAAATCGACGGCTGACGCCCGGAAATCAGGTCGTCGTAGCACATGATCAATTCATCCATCATCATGGGCCAGGACTGCGTTTCCGCGAACATGCGCGCGTTACGGCCCATAATCTGGCGCTTGTTGGGCGTCGAAAGCACCGCGCGGACACCATCGATCATGGCGCGGACATCGCCCACGTTGAAGACATAACCATTCACACCGGGCTGCACCATGTCATCCACGCCGCCCACGCGCGACGTGACCACCGGCAGGCCCGCCGCCATCGCTTCGATCAGGACCAGCCCAAAGGTTTCCATCGCCGAGGGGAACACAAAAATATCGGCACTGGAAAAAGCCGACCACAATTCCGAGCCGCTGAGATAACCCATAAATTTGGTGCGCGTTCCGGCAAAATGTTCTTCGAGGCTCTGGCGGGCTGGGCCATCCCCGACAATCGCCAACCGTGTCCCCGGCACATGATCGAGCACAGCACGGATTTTGTCGATCTGTTTTTCGGTGGACAGCCGCCCGACATACAGCATAATCGTGTCTTCGGGGTGTCCATCGCTCAGACGGCGGCGCATTTCGTCGCTGGAATGACGGGGATGGAATTTGTCGGCATCGACACCACGCCGCCACAGGCCGACATTCCGCACCCCATGATCGAGCATTTCGCGCTGGATCAGCCGCGAGGGGGCCAACGAATAATCCGCCGCATTAAAATTGGTGCGCGTGTACCACCATACCACCGGCTCCAGGAAGCCCAAACCGAAGTATTGGGTCATAGTAGCCAGGTCCAGGTGAAATGAGGCCAGGGTGGGTAAATTGAGGCGTTTCGCCATCATCAGGCCGCCCGTGCCAACCAGCGTCGGGTGGATAAAGTGGGCGATGTCGGGCTGAAAGGCTTTGACTTCCCGATAGGTGCTGATGGTGGGCGGTCCAACTTTCAGTTCGGGATACAGCGGCAAACGCACGCCGGGCACGCCAACGACTTTTTTGCCGCGATACTCCGGCGGTTGGTTGTGTAATTTGGGTGCGACCACCATAAATTCGACGTTGCGTTTGATGAGGTGGTCCATTAACAAGACAAGGACGGTAACAATACCGTCCACTTTGGGCAGAAAGGTTTCGGTGAAAAGCGCCACACGCATGACGGCCAATCCCCCTCTAGTTGCTGCATAGTAGATAACCCACTAGCAGACAAATGGTTGCGCGGCTGCATTGAAGATAGCGATCCACGATTAAGAGCCGGTGATTATCGGATCAAGACGATTTTAACAGCAGATAAAAGAAATTTAGAGGGCCAGCTTGTTTACCACCCCGGATCGTGCGGGAGCGGTTCAATCGTTTTTTCCATAAAATGCCACATGCGGATGCCGAACGCCACCCGTAACAACCAGCTCCCGCGTGACTTTTGGATGGCGAAGCCCATCGTTTCATAAACATGAATAGCGCGGGCATTGGTGCCCGCAACCCACAGGGTCAAACGGGTGCGGCCATAGGTACGTGCCCATTCTTCGGCCATGTCCAATAGCTGCCGCCCGACCCCTTCGCCCTGACAGTCGGACGCCACGCCCAGATCGCTGATGTATGCTTCGTTTTCCTGGGGCTTGTAACTCATCCAGGACAGCAAAAACGAGGCCCATAACGTGCGCAGCATGCCCAGTTCGCGAACCGCGATGTGTTCAAACTGGCGGTTTTCTTCGGGCGTGTAATACATCGGCTCGATCAGCAGCGTGCCAATAATCCGCCCGCCGCGTTCGGCCACCAGCACGCCATCATAGCCGCGCTGAATGGGTCCGGTGTAAACGGCTTCAAGCACCGTCCGCACTTTTTCGGGCTGTTTGCTGAACAACACCCGCATTTTATCGCTGAAAGCATCCTGTAACACCGCCGCCAAACCGGGCAGATCGACTGTCCGGGCGGGCCGGATTTGGGTTTTAAGCAGCGTCATGTATCCCCCTCAATTTTTGCGAGCGCCAACCCCACCGCCGCGATGGTCGCGAGGTTGTGAATCTCCCCTCCCAACCAGGCCGCGCGCACCTCGTCCAGAGTCAGCCAGCGCTGGGCCATCAACTCGGTTGCTTCCAGGTTCGGCGCAGCAACACGGCGAGTTCGACGGGCCAAAAAGATCGAAGAACCGCCGCAGCCGCGATTACCATCGATATAATAGCGGCCTAAAAACTCCAGTTCAAGCGCTTCCAGGCCGGTTTCTTCAAGCAGTTCGCGCCGCGCGCCAACGTCGGGCGCTTCGTCACCGTTGAGATACCCGGCGGGCAGTTCGAGCGACACCATGCCCGCGCCGTGTTTGTAATGCTCGACCATCACCACGCGGCGATCAGCATCGAGCGCGAAAACCTGCGCCCATTCCGGCATGTCGATCCGGTAAAAATCGGGGATTTCAACGCCGTTAGGCAGCCGCACATGCTCGCTGCTGATCCGCAGCCAGGGCCAGCAGTCGAGCAAGAGCTTTTTCGAGAGAATTTTCCAGGGTTGTTTATTCATTGGCGTAAATAGTGTGGTACATCAATAATAATCCGTCCCTGCCCCGTGCGCCGGCGACCATAAAGCAGTGCCAATTTCAGCATCCACGCTGTCTGGTTGTGCAGCAAATTATGCCACCAATAGATCGGGACGAATTCGGGCAAAATAATACTGGCGGCCTGTCCATCTTTGGCTTCGCTGTCGGCGCGATCCAGAAAGTCTAAAATAGGCCGGACAATCGAGCGGTATTCGGATGGAACCACAACCAACGGCACACCCCGGCCCCATATCTCCCAATCCGCTTTGACACGCTGGCTGGCTCCCGGTTCGACTTCAACATAAACGGCTGTCACCTTATCGGAGATCGAACACGCATAATTCAACGCCTCGACCACCCCACGATGTACACCGGAAATCGGCAGCACAATGCGCGGGGCAGAGATCGCCGCCGTAGAAGGTTGAGCCGCGCGCAAACTCAATTCGCTGGCGACATGCCGGTAATGCAGTTTAATGGAACGGAAGATGTAAACCAGAATTGGAATCAGAAACAGGACAAGCCACGCACCATCCAAAAATTTGCTGATGGCCACAACAAACAACGTCACGGTGGTGGCAATGGCCCCTGTCCCGTTAATCAGCGCTTTGATCTGCCAGTGGCGGCCTCGTTCGCGCCACCAGTGAATGACCATGCCCGCCTGGGAAAAGGTGAAGGCGATAAAAACCCCCACCGCAAAAAGTGGGATCAAGGCGTGGGAGTCGCCCTGAAAAACCACGATCAGCACCCCACTCAACCCGGCCAACAGGGTCATGCCATTCGAAAAAACTAAGCGATCTCCCAGGAACGAAAGCTGGCGGGGGACATAACCATCCCGGGCCAGAATCGAAGCCAGGCGTGGAAATCCGGCAAAACTTGTATTGGCGGCGACGACCAGAATCAAAAGGGTTGCGGTCTGGACAATATAATACAAAAAGTTGGTTCCCAGAACTTCGCGTGCAAGAGCAGAGAGAATCGTTTCATTTTCCCGCGCGACAACGGCAAAATACTGTGTCAGGCCGATACTGCCCAAAAACAGCGTCCCCATCAACAGCGCCATCACGATCATGGTCTGGTTGGCGTTTTTGGCTTCGGGCGGCTTAAAAGAGGGCACTCCGTTGCTGATAGCCTCGATCCCGGTCAAGGCGGTACAGCCGGACGCGAAACTATGCAGAATAAGAAAGGTCGTCACGCTTTCCTGGGCGCGCGGGGCTGTCTCTGAAAAGGAGTTCGGATCACCCAGAATGGCGCGGATGAGGCCAACAAGCAGCATTCCCAGATAGGAAAACAGAAAGAGGTACACCGGAATCGCCATAAGGGTGCCAGACTCGCGCAGGCCGCGCAGATTGGCGACGGTGATCATGGCGAGAAACAGCAGGGCGATTCCGACCCGGTAGGGCCATAATTCGGGGAAGGCTGACGAAATGGCCGCAACGCCTGCTGTCAGGCTGACCGCCGAGGTCAGCGTATAATCAATGAGCAGGGCCGCCGCCGTGATGAGGCCAAACCAGCGCCCCAGATTCTCGCGGGCCACCACATACGAGCCGCCGCCGCTGGGATAGGCACGCAGAGTCTGGGAATAGGAGAGCGCAACCATCCCCAATAAGGCCGCAATCGCGACCCCAATCGGCCAGGAAAAAACCAGTCCGGCGGAGCCAGCCACCACCAAACCCAGGAAAATTTCCTGGTTGGCATAGGCGATGGAGGACAACGCATCGGGCGAAAAAGCGGCTAACGCCCGCACCTTATTCAGCCGTTCTTCCGCAAGCTTGTGGGTAGGCAGCGGCGGGCCGATCAGGAATTCACGTATATCACGCACAACGATTTCTCCTGGGATCAGGCTTCTATTCGGTTACGTCTAACCCCAATGCCTGAAATTTTTCCGGATTCACAAAGGTGCCGCCAACCGCAATTTCCCAGTGTAAATGCGCGCCGCTGCTGCGGCCATTGCTACCGGACAGCCCTATCGTGTCACCCTGGCGAACCCACTGGCCCGGCACCACAAACCGTTCGGACATATGGGCATAGCCGCTGTAGACACCCCAGCCATGATCGATCAGCACGTAGCCGCCGCGAATCGACATCATCTGCGACAGCACGACGCGCCCGCTGGCACACACAATGACGGGCGACCCCGTGCCCATTTTATAATCCATGCCGCTGTGCTGGTACCAATAGGTGCCGTTGTACAGACGATTGGTACCAAAGGGTCCGATCATTTCCTGATTACTTGGTACGATGAAACCGCCCGTCCAGTAGCGTTCGGGCGTAAAACGTTCCAGAATGTTCGCCAGTTTGTTGTTTTCGGCTTCGTTTACGCTCGGTTCAAGCAAGTTCATCAGCGAACCGGAAATCGTCACCTCGTACGTGCCAAACTCGCCGTAATTGACCTCAATATCCTGATCAATCCGCTCGGCAGTGCCATCGGTGTAATTGATCCAGACCTGCAAGGTATAGGTAGCCACCGGTTCGGCCATATCAGCCGAAATCAGCCCGATAAATTCGCCATTGTCCGGGTAAAAGTTATAGACGCGCTGCTGAAAAACCGCGCGAACCTCGGTGATGTCGGTGCCGTTAACGCGCACCAGCCCGACTTCGCCCTGGCGAATCCACTGGAAATCATACCTGATGGTAGCACGGCTCGTCTGCGCGCTGGCAGGTGTGCCAAAAACAAGACCCAGCACAAAGATGACAATCAGAACTCGTTTCAAAACAGTAACCCCCGTTAAACTAACCTTCGGGTACCAGTGTCGCGCGCCGCTCCATCAGAAGCCGGGACAGGATGGCGGCGGTATTCCACGCATCGTCCACTCCTCGATGATGGGTGCCTTCAAGGGGCAGATCGAGCGTCTTCAGCGCTTGAACCAGCCCGACTTCACGCCGCAGACCATACACAATGGCAAATAGGTTTTTGATATTGATATGGCTGGGGCCAAATGGATATTCGATGCCCGACATGGCACACTGGATTTCAAACTGACGGCGATCATAGTCGCCATAACTGGCCCACACCCGGTTGGGCGCGCTGTATTTGCGGCGCAGCACCCGGCAGGCCCGCTCAAAGGAAATGCCCTGATCCACCTGGGATTGGGTCAGGGTCGTCAAATCTGTGCAAAAAGCGCTGACCAATGAGCGCTCCGGTTTAACAAGGATGCTCTGTTGTGTCAGCCGTTCACCAGAATTAATATCAAGCACACAAACCCCGATTTCGATGATTTCGTGTACCTGGCCTTCTGGTGCGTCTCCTTCCCAACACGTGGACTCGACATCAATGACCAACAGATGATCCAAACGCCCGCTCACTTCATACTCCATTTCCACTGAACAGCGGAAGAAGTATAACGGCAGTCGTCGGAGTCGGGCAAGGCTCGATCATAAAACGCTACTGCCCTTCCGGCGGCACGAACTGCACCGTGTCCAGAATGGCTTGCAGGTTGGTGAGCTGATTAGGCAGTTCGCTTAACGGTTCAACCGCCGTAAAAAATGCATAACTGCCATCATAGACCCGCAGCGACACAAACCATCCGGCGGTATCGGTTTCGCCTTCGCAGCCGTCCGCCGTGTAATAGGCACCCGTTGCTTCCTGCCCGCCGACATAAAACGTGTTCTGGTTGTACACGCCGAGATTGCACGACGAATCGACAAAGGAGCCGCGCAAAAGCTGGACACCGTCGGCGTAGAGGTTATATTCGCCATCGACTATAATGTTGGGAAAGCCCCAGAAGAGATAGATGTAGCCCGTCACACCACCCGGCAGCGGCCCGCTGTAGATGGACATCGGCAGATCGCGCAGCGTGTCCTGCGTGCGAAAAGGCACCAGAATGTCTACCGACTGCCACCCTTCCGGCAGCGTGATCGTCAGCGGCGGCGGCCCGCCGGGGCGAATCGAGGCGACAGTGGGAATGGTGTTGGCAGACAGGGTAGATACATCCGTCACCACAGGCGGCATACTGTCAGGAGCGCCCGGATCGGTGGGTGTCAGCGTCGGCAGCGGGGTACGGGTTGGCAGTGGTACCCGCGTCGGACCCGCATTCGGATCGAGAGTGGGAATGGCGCTCGGCTCAGAGGTTGCGACGGGCGCAGCAGAAGGTGTCACGGCGAGAGCAACCGCGCCCTGCGCGTCTGTCACCCGAAGACCTGCTAAACTGCTGCCCTGTGTATCGACCTGCGCGGTCAAAATCCAGCCCGGCTGATCTTCGATCATCAACAGCAAAAAGGCTTCGTCAGCCGTTTTGCCCGTCACCGTCACTTTTTCGCGCTCATAGAGATAGGTGAGCGGCGCAGCATTCCGATCTGGCGCAGAAAAAACGGTGGCACGCTCGACCGCCACCACCGCTTCCAGGTGATCCTGGGCCGGAGCTGTTTTTTGGGGGGATGGAGATTCTTCTTTGCTGCATGCGGACAACAGGGCCGCACATACGACACCGTAGATCAAAATTCTAAAAATGCGGTTCATCACTAACCGTCTCCCTGACGATATTTACCCTGCGATTGTAGCGCAGCATCCGCCGGGAGACTAGGCTTCGGGATCGCGCCATTCGGTTTCATCGACAGCGGGATCGGGAGCAGCGGCGCGGATGGCATTAATCAGGTCATCGGGTTTGATGGGCTTCACCAGAAACTGATCCGCCTCGTACTGCTGGGCGCTCTCGCGGAAACGGGGATAAGCGGTCAGCACAATAAGCTTCATCTTATTGAGAGCAGGCATCTGGCGGACGCGCTGGATCACGGCCTCACCACTGAGCAAGGGCATTAACATATCGATCACCAGGGCATCGGGAGTCTGGTTCACCAGAAACTTAAGCGCATCGGCTCCGTTTCCAGCCTCGTAAACCGTAAAACCTGCCCGTTCTAAGATGGTCCGATAAATTGTCCGCAGTTCACGATCATCATCTACGATCAGCACCGATTGAACCATTCCCCTACTTCCTTTCTCAATGAAAGTCTATAGTTAATTATATTAAGAAAGTAAGAAAAGCATGCTGATGAGATCAGCTTAACATGGTTATAAAAAACAAACGGCCATCCCTGGGACAGCCGTTTGTTCGTTTGAAATTCATTTGGATGTCAGGCCGGTTCGCCGAGTTGACCTTCGCCCATCTCTTCTTTAGGCTTCATCTCGGAAAACGTCAGTTCCTCTTTTTCCGGATCGTAGTCCACCATGACGGTGCTGCCCAGCTTGATGCTGCCCGCCAAAATCACATCCGAGAGCCGATCTTCGACCAGATTGGTAATCAAACGGCGCAGAGGCCGCGCACCATAATCGGGATCATACCCCTTCTCAGCCAGATAATTACGCGCAGCGTCACTGGCGTGCAGGGTCATGGCGCGATCAGCCAATCGATCATTGACCTTCTTCAGTTCGAGGTCCACGATAGCCGCGATCTCTTCTTTGCTCAGCGCGCGGAAGACGATAGTCGCATCGACACGATTCAGAAACTCCGGGCGGAAGGCGCGGCGCAAACTTTCCATCACCGCTTTCTTCATCTCGCTGTAGTCCTGCTGTTCGGCGTGTTCCGCATCACCAACCGGCAGACCGAAGCCGAGTGTGGTGCCGCGTTTGATCTGTTCTGCGCCGATGTTGCTGGTCATGATGATGATCGCGTTGCGGAAGTTCACGCGGCGGCCTCGTGCGTCGGACAGATGCCCCTCCTCCATGATCTGGAGCAGCATATTAAACGCTTCGGGGTGCGCCTTTTCGATCTCATCAAAGACCACAATGCTGTAGGGACGGCGGCGGATCGCTTCGGTAAGCTGGCCCGCGTCTTCGTAACCGACATAACCCGGCGGCGCACCGGTCAGCCGGGCGACGGTGTGCCGTTCCATAAACTCGCTCATGTCGAGCTGGATCAGCGCATCTTCGCTGCCAAACATAAATTCGGCCAACGACTTGGTGAGTTCCGTCTTACCAACGCCCGTCGGGCCGAGAAAGATAAACGATCCGATGGGGCGGCGTGGGTCTTTCAACCCGGCCCGCGCGCGGCGAACCGCTTTACTGATCGCTTCAATCGCCTCGTGCTGGCCCACAATCTTCTTGTGGAGTTCTTCTTCCATGTGCAGCAGGCGTTCGGATTCTTCCTGGGCAATCGTCGTTACCGGGATGCCGGTCCACATGCCGACCACTTCGGCCACATCTTCAGCAGTGAGTCGGGCGCGGTTGGTTTCAGGATTCCAGTGGGTGCGGTAGGTATCCAGTTCGGCTTCGAGTTCCTGGACGCGGTGATCCATACTCTCGCGTTCGGGATCGGTCAGGTCTTCACGCATGACTTCCAGGTCTTCGCGTACGGCGCTCAGTTCGCCTTCGATCCGTTTGACACGGGACGACTCCGGCGATTTATACATGCGGACGCGGCTGGACCCTTCATCGATCAAGTCGATGGCTTTGTCGGGCAGGAAGCGGTCATGCACGTAACGCGACGACAGGACAGCGGCGGCTTCAATCGCCTCATTCGTAATTTCAAGGTTATGATGCTCCTCATACGGCTCACGAATGCCGTAGAGAATATCAATCGTCTCTTCAACGGTTGGCTCTTCGACCATCACCTTCTGGAAACGACGTTCCAGCGCCGCGTCACTTTCGATATGGCGGCGGTATTCATCGAGCGTGGTTGCGCCGATGCATTGCAGTTCACCCCGTGCCAGCGCGGGTTTCAGGATATTGGCGGCGTCTACACTGCTGCCCGCCGATCCTGCGCCCACCAGCATGTGAACTTCATCGATAAACAAGATGCTGTCAGATGATTTCAATTCTTCGATCACACGCTTCAGCCGTTCTTCGAACTGGCCGCGATACATCGTACCAGCAACCAGCGAACCCACATCCAACTGCAAGACACGCTTGCCCAGCAGCGGAGCCGGGGCGTCGCGGTTGACGATACGCTGGGCCAACCCTTCGACAATGGCGGTTTTCCCCACACCGGGTTCACCGATGAGCGCCGGGTTGTTCTTCTGACGACGGCTCAGAATTTGGATCACGCGTTCAATTTCCATCTGGCGGCCAATGACCGGATCGAGCTTGCCCTCTTCGGCCAGCGCGGTGAGATCGGTGGCTAACTGATCCACCATCGGGGTTTTCACCCCGGCGCGGCTGGGGCGCGACTGCGGTGCTTGTTCCTGAGGCGGATTTTCAGTTGGGCGGCGCGGCGACTGCAAGGGATTTTCTTGCAGCACGCGGCGCGTCTGGCGGCGAATTTCATCCGGGCTGACTTTCAGCTCACGCAAGACATCCATCGCCACGCCTTCGGTATGGCGAACCAATCCTAACAGCAAATGCTCGGTGCCAATGTAATGATGGCCCATCCGGCGGGCCTCATCGACTGCCAACTCAAGCACACGCTTGGTCGCAGGCGAGAGATCCATGCGGGTAACGCCAGGGCGCTTGCTGCCACTGGTTAATTTTTCAACTAAATGCTCGACTTGGTTGGGTCGCAGCCCCAACTCTCGCAACACACGGCCAGCCACACCACCCTCTTCGCGCATCAAACCCAGAAGCAGATGCTCGGTACCGATGTGACTATGCTGCATCCGCTCGGCCTCTTCCTGGGCCAGGCTTAACACACGCCGGGCGCGCTGAGTAAAGCGCTCCATTTTGTTAGACATTTAAGCTCTCCTCATTCCCGTCCCGCGCTTTGATACACAAGATCGGGTGCAATTACGGTAATGGTGAGGTGCCATTGGCCGAATTACGAACGGCTATCTGACTTTATTTTAAAGTATACTTTTACTTTTTCACCAGTGATTTAAATCAAAAACTCATAAACGAGCAATTTCTAATGCGGTGTTAATGTGGAAGGTGGATGGATCGGTTCACGACCATTGATAAAAGATCAATTTACTTGGTAAGTATGCCAAAAAAGGTCCCATCCCGCAAGGGATAGGACCATATAGATTTCATCAGAATATCGGTAACGTTATTCCGCGCTCTCGGTATCCGAGGCAGCGCTTTCGTCGCCCTCACCGATTTCATCACCGAGCGCCTGCCAGTCCTGGTCCATATATTTGGCCGAGTCCACCTGGCGCAGCGACAGCCCTAAGCGGCGCTGATCGGCGTCGATTTTGACAATGCGCAGAGTCAGCACATCGCCCACCAGCACGACTTCACGCGGGTGATTCACGCGGTAATCGGCCAGTTCGGAAATATGGATCAGGCCCTCGATCTCCGGGGCATCGACCAGACGGGCAAACGCGCCAAACTTGGTCAGCTTGGTGACGGTGGCCTGAACGAGCTGGCCGACGCGGTAGCCTTGCACCACGCGCTGCCAGGGATCGTCCTCTTTGCGCTTCATGCTCAAGCCGATGCGCTTGCGGTCCCGATCAATGCTGATCACCTGGACCTCGACCTCTTGCCCCACTTCGAGCACTTCGCGCGGGTGCGTGATGTGCTTCCAGGACATTTCGGTGAGATGCACCAGTCCGTCAGCGCCGCCCAGGTCTACGAATGCGCCAAAATCGGCCACGCTGATCACGCGGCCCGTGCGGACATCACCAACCTGCAAATCGTCGAGCAGGCGGGATTTCTGCTGTTCGCGCCATTCACGGGCTGCGGCACGTTCAGACAGGATCAGGCGGTTGCGGGCGCGGTCAATTTCGACCACTTTCACCGCGACATCGTCCCCAACCATACGTCCCCATTTTTCTTCGGGGCTTTCGCCCTGGGCACGCTGCTGGCGTTCGCGTCCGATCTGGCTGGCGGGCACAAAACCGCGCACTTTGCCGAAGCGCACGATGAGTCCACCCTTGTTATAGCCGGCCACTTTGCTGTAGTAGACCTGCTGGTTCTGGTGATAGGTTTCGGCCAGTTTCCAGTTATTCTCTTCTTCAGCGCGAGCCAACGACAACACAGGATGATCATCAGGGCCTTTGGCCTTGAGAACGTAGGCGGTCACGGTGCTGCCCACGGTGAGCATTTCGAGAGCATCGCGGTCCATCCGCTCTAATTCGCGGCTGGCAACGACGCCAGAAATGTTGTCGCCCAGGTCGATCAGGACTTCAGTGGGGCTGGTCGCCAGCACCACGCCTTCGACAATAGTGCCGCGACGGAAACGCGGCGGTTCGGCTCCAGCAGGAGCTTCTTCCTCATCGGATTGATCTTCTTCGATTTCGGACGGATCAACCGCAGGAGGAATATCCTCGTCGGCCACAACAGATTGCTGCGCCTCGAATACAGTTGGTTCCGCCGAGATCTCAGCATCAACTGCTGTTTCGGCTATAGTTTGCTCGGTTGCGGGAACTTCCATCTCGTCACCGAGGGTTGGGTTTGTGGACTCCATAGTGTGTCTCCGGTACTCGCCAAGTGCGCTGGCATTATACACGCTGGCCCGTGAACAAGCAACCATTTGGGGCATAATTCGTTAGAATCGGTCACAGGAGGAGTATAACTGAGTGCGAGTTGAAATCGAACTGCGCTATTTGCCGCGCTTCCGCATCATCGATTATCTGGTACAGATGGGCGGCAGCGAGACGGAAATGCTGTCTGTTACCGGAGATGGATGGACGGCATTTATTGAAGCCCTGGAACCGGATGTGGTGGGCATTGTGCAAGTACCGCGTGATCGCTTAGTGATCGTGGGAGAAGAAAACGCCGTCAACCGGGTGGCGAGTTTTATGCAGCGCAAGGTGCGCCAGATGCGCCACGCGAAAGATGGATGAGAACCAATCTATACCAAGTGACCATGCCAAGACGTTTCGGACTGCGTTATAATACATTTTCGGACTAGAACAGACAGACCAAATTCGAGGCAAAACGTGCGACAAGCGGTCTTCCCTTTCACAGCAATTGTCGGCCAGGAGCGCATGAAGCGCGCCCTGATTTTGAATGCCGTTAATCCCAGCATTGGCGGCGTGTTGATTCGCGGTGAACGCGGTACAGCGAAATCGACGGCGGCGCGGGCGTTGGCTGCGCTGCTGCCCCAGATTCAAGTGGTGGCGGACTGCCGCTTTGGATGCGATCCGATGCAGCCCGAACGCTTCTGCGACGAGTGCCGCGAACGCGTGGCACGCGGCGAGTCGCTGCCCGTGAAAATGCGGCGGACACGCCTGGTCGATCTGCCGGTCAGCGCGACGGAAGATCGCGTGGTGGGAACGCTCGACATCGAAAAAGCGATCCAGAAGGGTGAACGGCAGTTTGATCCCGGTGTGTTGGCGGCGGCCAACCGGGGTATTTTGTATGTCGATGAAGTCAACCTGCTCGATGATCATGTGGTCGATCTGCTGCTGGACTCGGCGGCGATGGGCGTGAACGTGGTCGAGCGCGAAGGGATCAGCTTCCAGCACCCGGCGCG
>CAYYNB010000154.1:0-14932 GCA_964472565.1 uncultured Anaerolineaceae bacterium | reverse complement strand
AGCGGTATATCCCCGATGCCGGATTTATCTCGTTTGCCAGACAGCCTCAATCCTCGCATGAAGCGTATACGCCGAATCCCCCCGATTTAGCCGTCGAAGTGCTGTCACCGTCGGATGATCCGGTGGAGATGCGCATCAAAATCGTGAATTATCTGCGGGCGGGAACGACGGTCTGGTTGGTTAATCCCGAACGAAAACACGTCGAGATTTACGCGCCGGATCAGGCTCCGTTGATGGTGGGGATCGACGGTGTGATCGACGGCGGGACGGTCTTACCCGGTTTCCGGTTGGCGGTGCGCGATATTTTCCCCGATGAAGGCTAGTTTATGACTTCGGCGCAGCAGTTCGACAGCGGGATGGAATTCTGGCGGCAGATTTCGCAGCAGCCCTGGAACCGCCTACGGTATACGCTGTATCAGGTCAATCTGCGGCGGCAGCTTGGCCCGGCCCCGCTGCGGATTCTGGACGTGGGCGGCGGCAGCGGCGAAGATGCGATAACGCTGGCGCAGCAGGGTTATCCGGTGACGCTGGTCGATTTTTCGGGCGAGATGCTGGACGACGCGCGGCGCACGATTGACCGTGTGGGCCTGGATGGTCAGATTACGCTGCAACAGGCGGATCTGCTGGATTTGCCCACGTTGTTTCCTGAACCCATGTTTGACTGTGTGCTGTTCCATAACGTGCTGCAATATGTGGATGATCCGCGCCGCGCGATCCAGGCGATCAGTGTGCCGCTGAAAGCGGGCGGGCTGCTGTCGCTGGCGAGTGTGAACCGCTATTCGGACGCGATGACGGCGGCGCTGCTGCATCTGGATTTGGAAGGGGCAGCCCAGGCGATTGATGCCCGATCCAGCCCGCATCCCGGCTTCGGTACGGTGACACAGCGTTACGCGGCGCAGGACGTGATCGAGATGCTTCAGGCGGCAGGCTATGACCTCTGCGGGCATTATGGGATTCGCTGCGTGAGTGACTATATTTATGATAACGAGAAAAAAGCCGATCCCGCGTTTTACGCCCAACTCGAACGGTTAGAGATCGAACTGAGCGACCAATACCCCTATTATCTGCTGGCCCGCTTTTTCCATTTGTTCGGACGCAAAAAATAGGGCGAATCTCACGATCCGCCCCGTGATATTATTCCACGCAGCCGGGGATCGGCAGTTGCAGTTCCTGGCCGATTTCGAGCATGGTTGTGTCTTCGGTGATGTCATTCAATTCGATCAAGTCTTCCATCGAAATATTATGTTGGATAGCGATGGATGCCAGCGTATCCCCTGGTTGAACAGCGTAGGTGCAGGGTGTGACCGGCGTCTCAAACGGAGTAACCACGAAGTCGGGGGTATCCGTCACGATGACGATCACGGTTTCGACGGGTGCTTGAGTGGGAATAAACCGGGTTGGTTCTGCATAGGGTGTTGAAGTCGGGACTTTGCTCGGATTGATGCGGATTGAGCGCACAATGTCGGCCAGCGTGCCCTCATTTTCGCTCAGTTTGTCGGTGGTGATCAGGGCGACGCCGATGCTGTCTCCCTCTTTGACGATGCCCGCGATCCCGTGCATATCGCTGCCGGTGGGTCGATAGTAGGCATACGCGCCGTTGTCGAAGGTGGTGATGTCTTTTGAGCCGAGGCTGTAACCGGCCTGCGAAAAGACGGCTTCAACGATTTCTTGGGGCGATTTGCTGCTCATTTCCTCGTCATAGGGCGTTACCCCGACAAGCCCCATGACCAGATTTTCCTTGACGGGCAGATCAGACGTATCCAGTTCGACGGTATCCCCGAATGTGACCGAGATCGTTTCCTGCAACTCATTCGGATCGAGTTCGCTGAGGCGCGGATCGTTATAAAAGACGGTGCCGCCGCTCATGCCTTCGATTGGCGCGGTTTTCCAGCCGTCCGGCAGGTGGAATTCCAGCCCGCCATCCAGGATGGATACCGCTTGGGGTAACTTCGTCTCCTTTTTATCGTCTTTACCTTTGTCGTCGCTGTCATCGCCACAGGCCGACACGCTGAGTGCGATCAAAATGAATAAACTTAAAAGCAAGCGTTTCATCAATCAAAAACCCCCATTGCAAAAAATGGTATGTGGCGAAAATTATAGTCGAGATGGGAAAAAAAGAAGAGCGCCCGCAAGCGCTCTCATGGTGGTTACTGGTTGCTTTTGACCACAAAGCCGAAGCCGTTGCGGTGCTGCTTGGTCAGAAAATCGTCCTTCGCGGTGATCTGATCCAGCAGGCGGTTGAACGACTGCTCCAGAAAATCGAGCGGCAGTTCGTCCAGCCCGGCAAAGGCCATCTGCGTCATAGCATAGATGGCGACTTCGCGGATAAACGCACCGGGATAACCGACGAGTTCGGCAGCTACGCGGCGGTGTTCGTGCTGCCACAGGTCGCCCAGGTAGTAACGCAGCATCTTCTCCGCGCCTTCCAAATCGCGCGTTTCGGGGATGATGAACACGCGGTCCAGCCGCCCCGGACGCTTGAGGATGCGCTCGTCAATCGCTTCAGGATAGTTGGTCGTGGCGATCAGCAGCGTGCCCGCGTCGTTCTCGCGTGATTCCGCGCCATCCAGCACATTCAGGACCAGCGCCTTGTCGTCCTCATCGTGCAGGTAGGCGTCCAGTTCTTCGAGCAGAATCAGCGCCGGGAGCTTGGAACGTGAGGCGGTTGCCAGCGCGCTTTCGATCTTCCAGAATTCCGCGCCATAACGATCCGCGGACGAGACGTAGATCACCAGAAAATCCTTGTCCAGCGCCCATTTTGCCAGCGCCGAGCAGAGCATGGTTTTCCCCGTGCCAGGGATGCCCGCCAGCAGCAGCTTGCGGAAGGGCTTGAGTTTGAGCCGCTTGTAGATGTCGATCCCCTTCGAGAAAAACGACTCGACATCGTTCATCAGCTCGTGTTTCAGATCGTCGGGCAGAATGACATCGGACCAGTCCACCGTCGGGACGAACGAATCCGAGCGCCCGCCGATGATCTGAACCTTGCTGTCCGGCTCATACGAATTCGACAGCCGTTCACATTCGTTGGCGAAAGCGGTCCAGGTGGGCAAAAACGACTCGGGGATGCACGCCAGACACACCGTTTCGCGCATATCGTTGTAGTAGGCCGCCACCAGCAGCACTTCGATCTGAACCGCGCCCGACTGGAAGTGGTACAGATAAGCGCCCGTGTGCCAGGTCAGTTCTCCCTCGTTGTTGTATTCGTTGATGACGACAAAATCGGCAGTCGGCAGCGGCGAATAACCGGTAAAAGTAAAATCGCCGGGCAGAACTTTGCTTTGATCAAAGCGGCGCAGCGCGATCTCATAGATGCATGCGGTGGACTCGCTCAGCGTGAGCCACACCTGATCGCTGTGTTTGGAAATCCATTCGGTTTCGAGCCAGCGTGCGATCACTTCGGATTGAAGCTGCTGGCGCGGAGTCTGGAAACTTCCACAAGAATCACAAGTAGCCAACTTGAATCGTTTCCCATCCTAATTGATACCATCTCGCATGTGCATTTTATTAAAAAATACTTCTAACGTCAAGAGAAACTATTGAGGGGTCAGGACGGCTCAGGGGTGTCTCCAAACAGCGGGACTACTTCGGGCGTACTTTCTGGGAACACGGCGTCCGACTGGACTTGAATCGAGTTCTGGATCGCTTCGAAGGTCGGGCGGTAGCGCTCGTAGTCGTCCTGATAGGCAAACATCATGCTCAGGACATAATGCGCGCCATGATCCACCAGATTCACGACGGCAGTCATGGGATGTGCGCCGCCAGTGGAATGAATGGTGGTGTGCGCACCGGGATACCCGCCGCTGGTGATCGGGGTGATGTCACCCACCGCAAACCCGGTACCGGGCGTGCTGAAGGTTGTGCGCAGCAGTTCTTCCGGCGTGCGGGCGGAATCTTCGACATCGCTGGGTACGATCATCACAATGCCCAGCACGACATCATTCTGCCCGGCCAGCGGATCACCTTCGGAGGTGGGATCCGGGGTGGCATTCGGGTTTTCCAGCGACTGCTGAATATTGTTGAACACATTGTTAATCGCCGTGCCGATGCTGCCTAACTGATCCATCAGGCTCTGGGAATTGTAAAACGCGATCAACTGGTTCTGCGCCATCGAGAGATCGGCTACCCAACCATCGGGCAGGCGCAGCGTCAGCCCGGCCTCGCTGATCACCTGTGGCAGTTCGGCAACGGGCGTAATCGGCTGGACGGTGCGCGTCGGTGCGGCTTTCTGATCCGTATCGCTGTCGCCACAGGCGGTCACACTCGCTAGCAGGAACACGATCAGCAGGATGATTTGTTTCTTCATGATGGTTTCCCTTCCCGATTGTCACTCACCGACTCAATTCCCGGTGCTATAATAAACACATTCTGCTCAGAATAGGAACGGTTATGGACCTATCCGAATTGACACAACACATGCATGCTTTTGTCCGCGCCAAAGGCTGGTACGAGGCGGGCACGCTGCGGCCCCAAACCCCGCGTAATATTGCCATCTCGATCAGCATCGAGGCTGCGGAAATCTTAGAACATTTTCAGTGGCGCGACGAAATTACGAATCCGGCGGCGCTGGCGGGCGAACTGGCCGATGTCGCGCTGTATCTGCTGCAATTGGCGAGCGTCAGCGGGATCGACCTGGAAGCGGCGATTCTGAACAAGCTCGATCAGAATTATGGGCGGACCTGGGACAAGGAGTCATGATGAACGACAGCGGCCAGTTCAGGCTGGGGTTTATGGTGGAAGTGGTCGAAGGCGATGCACTGGAGTATGAGGCCGATGTGCTGGCGGTCAAATATTCGCCGCGTTCGGGGGGCTTAGGCGCGCAGGTGCGGAAATATCTCAAAGAAGATGCCACGATGCTGCCGTCGGAGGATGATTACCGCATGTGGTCCGGGAAGGGGATCGCCAGAGTGGAGTATATTCTGATGCTCGGCGCGCCGCCGCCCTTCAGCCTGCGCTACCCCCAACTACGCGATCTGGGCCGCCGTTTTTTGGAAGCCCTGTGGCGGGAAAAAATACCCGTCAAAACGATGGTTACGACGGCGCACGGCGTCCGTACCGGGGCCGGGCTGGACGAGATCGAAGCGTTCCGTTCGCTGCTGCTGGGCCTGTCGGATGCCTACGACGCGCGGACGTATCCGCCCAGCCTGAAGCGGATCGTGTTTGTGGAAAAAGATGAAAACCGCGTCCGGCTGATGCAGGAAGCGCTGCCCCAGTTTTTGCCCATCGAAGCGCCCGCAGCCGCCCGCAAACGCGAAACCGGGACGCTGGCGATCATGGCCGGGCAGCAGTCGTTTGACGAAGCCTTCCGCCAGCCTGAAGCGGACGAAGAAACCCCGCATGTGTTTGTGGCGATGCCGTTTCGCGACGACTACGACGATCAGTACTACCTGGCGATTCAGCCCGCGATCAAGGAAATGGGCCTGCTGTGCGAACGGATGGACCTCGACGCCTTCACCGGGGATATTGTCGAACGCATGTTGGACCGGATTCGCACGGCAAAACTGATGGTGGCGCTGTTGGATGGCTGCAACCCGAATGTCTACCTGGAAGTGGGCTATGCCTGGGGCGTCAAAACGCAGACGATTCTGCTGGCGCGGCAGGATGAAGCGCTGCCGTTTGATGTGCAGGGGCACCGCGTGCTGCTCTATGACAAAATTTACCGGATGAAGGAAATGCTGAAAGCGGAACTCCACCGGTTGGCCGGGGGATAGGAGGAAGCAACATGACGTATTCTGAAGTTTTGATAGACGTGGTTCAGGGTGATGCTCTCCAATTTGACGCGGATGTTTTAGCGGTCAAAGATGCGTCCAGTTCGGGCGGATTGGATGCGGTGGTGCGCCGCAAGCTAAAAGATGGCGGGCTGCTTCAAGCCTCACGATCTTTTCTGGCAGCAGGGCAATACCGGCTGTGGCCGGGGGATAAAATTTCCAGAGCCGGAACGATTCTGATGATTGGCACGCCGTCCGTTTTTGAACTGCATTATGCCCAACTGCGCGACCTGGGGACGCTTTTTCTGGAAGCGCTGTGGCGGGAAAAACTGGAAATAAGCCACCTTGCAACGACTGTTCACGGCGTGCAGACGGCGTTAGGGCTGGATGAAATTGAGGCATTTCGTTCCTTGTTGTTAGGCATCAGTGATGCTTATGAAGCCGGTCATTATCCATCGACATTAAAACGCATTACGTTTGTGGAGCGGAATGAAAAACGGGCGCTGCGGTTGAAAGATGCATTACAACAGTTTTTACCATCGGGTGTATCGAGGAAACAGCCCAGCGCCGTCATGTCTGGCCCGGAGTCTTTCGAGCCGGAATTTCGCCAGCCCGAAGCGGATAAAAGCACGCCGCATATTTTCGTGGCGATGCCCTTCAAAGAAGACTATGATGATCAGTTTTATCTGGCGATTCAGCCCTCGGTGAAAGAGGCGGGCTTTTTGTGCGAACGGATGGACCTGGACACCTTCACCGGGGATATTATGGAGCGCATGTTTGAGCGGATTCGCTCGGCGAAACTGATGATCGCGCTGCTGGATGGATCGAATCCGAATGTGTACCTGGAAGTGGGCTATGCGTGGTGCGCCGGGACGCCCACTGTGCTGATCGCGCATAAAGAAACCCCGCTGCCCTTTGATGTGCGCAGCCAGCGCGTATTAATTTATGATCGCATTCATAAACTCAAGGATATGTTGGCGGCGGAACTGAGGCCGTTAGTTTCGTAAAAAGGAAATGACCTGCATGGAAGAAAAGTTGACTCAGAATGCCCGCATGGTGGCCGTATTTGGCAGCGCGGGCGTCACGCCGGATACTGAAGATTGGAAGATCGCGTATACGCTGGGGCAGCAGTTGGCCCAGGCGGGATATGTCGTGGTGTCGGGCGGCTACAGCGGCGTGATGGAAGCGTGCAGCCAGGGCGCATGCGAGATGGGGGGGCATGTGGTGGGGACCTCCATCGCCTTTTTTGAATCGCGCGGGTTGCGGGTGAATGGGTTTGTGCGCGAGGAAATCGCGTTTGAGACGCTGCACGAACGGCTGCTTTTCCTGGTGCAAAAACCGGACGCCTTTGTGGTGCTGCGCGGCGGGGTGGGCACCCTCAGCGAAATTTCACTGGTGTGGAGCCTGCTGCAAGTCGGGGAACTATCGGCGCGCCCGTTTGTGCTGGTCGGCCCGATGTGGCGCAGCGTGATTGAGGTTTTTGCCCAGTACGCCGCGATCAGCCCGAACGATCTGCGCTGGCTGACGCTGGTCGATACGGTCGAGCAGGTGGTCCCGGCGTTGGCGGCCTGGTGGGCCGCGCCGCCGCAGGTCCCGCTGCGGTTAGGCGATGTGGCCTCTTTAGGGGATTCTACATAAACTAAGCTTAATCCTGAAGTCGCGCGCGTACGAGGGGAAGAGAGTATGTGTGTCTATTGTAAAGCGGCCAGCGCCATTCTTGATTCACTGTGGACTGATCAGGAATTCCGCTCTTTTTTTCATACGCTGGGGTACGATCTGGGTGATCTGGGGTCGATCACGCATGATATTTTTGTCCCGGCCTATCTTCAGGTCAAGCAGATGCTCAAAGGCGGCACGCTGGAAATGTTAGAAGCGCAGGTGACGGACGACGTGTTAGGCCCGCTGTATGATCGCCCGTCTTTCCGCGAGGCGTGGGATGCGTGGGATATTGCCACGCGGGATGCGTTTTTGCGCGAACAATCGGAAATGCAGGTGGGGCTGTCGTTTTTGCCCGCGTATGCCCCGCAGCTTGCCGAGGCTTATCAGGCGGCGTTCCGGGCGTATCTCCAAAAATAAGCCGGGGCACCATGACCCCGGCGGTTTTTTATGCGGTTTTATTCGGCGGTTAGTACCTCGGCGCTTTCAAAAATTGGCCCGACGAGCGCCTCCCATACCCGGCCCATCTCGGCTGAATCACTGTTGGTCAGCAGGATCACGCCGATGCCCAGTGTCCGGTTGATTATGATATTGGTCGCCACCCCCTCATCACCGCCGCTGTGCCCGGCGATCCCCGGTTCATCACCGAGCGCCCAGAAAAAGCCCTGGTTGGGATCAGCATTCGGGAACTGCGTTTGCAGCATGATGTCGATGGTTTCCGGCTGCAAAATGCGCACGCCTTCAAATTCGCCGTTGTTCAGATACGCGGCTAAAAAGCGCCCCAGGTCATTGGCGCTGGACCGCAGTTGACCATCCGGCCAGGTCGGATAACCGTAGTGTTCCAGGGCGGTGCCATCCGATGAGTAGGGCACGGCGATCAGGCTGGTATCGGGGAAGTCGGCCAGGTGCCAGTGCGTGTTGGTCATACCCAGCGGCCCGAACAGGTGCGCATCGGCATAATCATCCAGCGGCGTGCCGGTGAACATTTCACACAGATAACCCGCCAGCGCCGCGCCGACGTTGCTGTACTGCATAACTTCACCGGGCATCCAGTCGCCGAAGTTTTTGTCCGCGTCGTACCATTCGCCGCCCGGCGTGAGATAGCCCTGCAAAAAGTCACCAAGCGCAATCGGGGAATCGCCCGTGCTATACACGTTCAGATAATAGTCCCAGTTGTCGAGCAGACCGGAGGTATGCGCGGCGAGGTTGCGCAGCGTGATCACTTCGCCTTCGGTTTTGGGATTATCCACCGGGAAGGGCAGCCAGTTGTTCACCTCGGCATCGAGAGCGATTTGCTTTTCTTCCCTCGCCATCATCAGCACAGTGCCCGTAAAAACTTTGGTGACAGAGGCGAGCATAAACGGGGTGTCGGGCGTAACGGGCAGTTTTTCTTCAACATTGGCATACCCATAACCGCCGCTCCAGATGACACCCTGCGGCCCGACAACCGCCACCGCCATACCGGGCAGGGTGGTCTGGGCGAAAATTTCGCTGGCGAGGGTGTCCAGATCGGCCACCGAGGTAATCGTCTCGATGGACACCTCAAACGGCTTGATCGCGCAGGCTTCTTCCAGCGTTTCGACGTATTCCGCCTCAGCGAATACACTGCCGCCTTGCCACAAGGTCAGAACTTCGCCATCCAGTTCCAGTGTATATTCTGCAACGCCGTTTTCCAGAATGCTATTTCCATCGAGTTCCAGTTCCATGGCGGTACTGCATCCACCCTCCCCAGGGACGAGGACTTCAACTGAATCGCCGTTTATGTGCAGCACCATGAAAAAATCTTCCATGAACCAGACTCCGTCGTACTCGGATTCATCCTGCGCCTGGGTGAAGCCCACCGGCGACAGGCTGAGCGCGACGATCAGCAGACATGCGGCACCATAGGCTAAATATTTCACTGCGGTTCCTCCTCAGATACGCTAACGCAGGGCTTACGCTCTACTTTACGCAGATGGAGGGGGGCGGGTTGCAGCGGGTTAGTCCATCTCAAATTTCTGCTCAGGCGATTGTTGCGGTACAATACCCGCTTCAAGTCATTTCATCCCGTGTTTGTAAGGAGTCGTCTACTCGTGTCTCAGCAGGGTGTTACTCCCCAGAGCGAAGATTTTTCCCGGTGGTATACCGATGTGGTCCAGAAAGCCGATCTCGCGGACTATTCGCCCGTGCGCGGCTGCATGATTATCAAGCCCTACGGCTATGAACTGTGGGAAGGCGTTAAGGGTGGGCTGGATTACCGTTTTAAGGAAACCGGCCACCAGAACGCCTATTTTCCGCTGTTTATCCCCGAAAGTTTTTTGAAGAAAGAAGCCGAACACGTCGAAGGTTTTTCGCCTGAGCTGGCCGTTGTGACCATCGGCGGCGGCAAGGTGTTGGAAGAGCCGCTGGTCGTGCGCCCGACGTCCGAAACGATCATCGGCTGGGCCTTCCAGAAGTGGATTCAGTCCCACCGCGATCTGCCGCTGCTGATCAACCAGTGGGCGAATGTCGTCCGCTGGGAACTGCGCACCCGCTTATTCCTGCGCACGATGGAATTCCTGTGGCAGGAAGGCCACACCGCCCACGCGACGCATTCCGATTCGCTCGAAGAAACGATGCGGATGCTCGACGTCTACACCGATTTTGCTATGAACGACGCAGCGATCCCGGTGATTCCGGGGCGCAAAAGCAACCAGGAACGCTTCGCGGGCGCGCTGGCGAGTTACAGCATCGAGGCCATGATGCGCGACAAAAAAGCGCTCCAGGCGGGCACGAGTCACGATCTGGGCCAGAACTTCGCCAAAGCCTTTGACATCCAGTTCACCGATCTCAACAACGAATTACAATACTGCTGGACCACCTCGTGGGGTGTCAGCACGCGCATGGTCGGCGCTATCGTCATGTCACACGGCGATGATATGGGCCTGCGTCTGCCGCCCCAACTTGCCCCGATCCAGGTGGTCATCGTGCCGATTTTCCGCAACGATGACGAGCGCGGCCCCGTGCTGGAAACGGTGGATCGCCTGCACGCCATGCTCAAGGATGCGGGCATCCGCGTGCATGTGGACAAGCGCGAGAATCTGTCGCCCGGTTTTAAATACAATGACTGGGAAATGCGCGGCGTCCCGCTGCGCATGGAGATCGGCCCGAAAGACGTGGCGAAAAACAGCGTGGCGTTGGCGCGCCGCGACAAACCCGGCAAAGAAGGCAAGGAATTTGTCTCGCAGGACGGCTTGATCCCGACCATCCGCGAACGCCTTGACGCGATCCAGGCCAATCTGTTGCAGCAGGCGACGGAATTCCGCAACGAGCATCTGCACGAGATCACCAGCACCTACGCCGACTTTATCAACACTATCGAGTCGGACGAATGGGCGCTGTCGTGGTTCTGCGGCGGCGCGGCCTGCGAAGCGAAGGTCAAAGAGGCGACCAGCGCCACCAGCCGGAACTTCCCGCTGCAACAGCCGTATCCTGGCAAGTCGGGCAAGTGCATCATCTGCGGCGGCGATGCGCACGAAATGGCCTATTTTGCGAAAGCGTACTAATCGCGGCGCTGCGCATCTGTTGGGGCAATGCATGCATTGCCCCGACCTGTAAATTAGCCCTGAAAATGTAAGGAACTCATCCGTCATGCAAGCACCCACCAAATGCCCGAAATGCGGCAGCGATATGGAAGCAGGAATTGTCCGGCCCTCCGCTTACACCCACCAACTGGTCTGGACTGAGCCGCCTCAAGGCCAGTGGATCGCGGGGGTGGATGATCCCAAGCAGCGCAAGTTCTACGTCAACAGTCTGCGCTGTACCGCGTGTGGCTATCTCGAACTGTACGCCCCCACCGATTAATATTGAGGAAAAGGAAAAAATTTTATGCCGGTTTATGTTCTGCTCAGTACCCTGACCGAAGAGGGCACAAGCTGCGTGATTTCTCAGCCGTCCTGCCTGCGTGAAATCAGTATGGACATTGAGAAACTCGGCGTCAAAGTGCTCGATCAGTATGCTACGCTGGGCGCATACGACTTTATCCACGTCATCGAAGCGCCCGACAATGAAACGATTGCACGGGTCAGCATGGAATTGATCGCGCGTGGCCATCTTAAACCCCTCACGCTGCCGACGATTTCCATCAACGATTTTATCAGCCGTTTGAGCCTGGACCGGCGGCCCTGACCAATGTCTCAACCGTCCATTGTGTTTGATCGTGCAGCCGGTTATTACGATGAGACGCGCGGATTTCCGCCGGGCGAAGAACAGCATGTCGCTGCCGTGATCGTGCGGGCGGGCGCGCTGACCGCCGCCAGCCGCCTGTTGGAAGTCGGCATCGGCACCGGGCGAATCGCGCTGCCCTTGGCTCCCCATGTCCATTCCATCGCCGGGATCGACCTGTCGCGCCCGATGCTGGAGCGGCTGCGCGCCAAGCAGCAAAACGAACCGGTTGCTGTTGCCGAAGGCGATGCCACGCGCCTGCCCTTTGCCAGCGGCAGTTTTGACGCGGCGCTTGGCGTGCATATTTTTCATCTGATTCCAAACTGGCAGGCGGCGCTGGACGAAGTCGCGCGCGTGCTGCGTCCGGGCGGGGTGCTGCTCAGCGGCTACCGGAACCATGACGTGGGCGGCGACGATCCCTACCGCTGGCTGTGGAATATCTGGTCGGCGGAAGTCGGCAGCGAAAACCCGCATGTGGGCGTTCAGCGCGGGCAGTTTTCGTCATTTCTCGAAGACTCCGATTGGCTGCCGGTTGCGGAGCCGCTGATCCATACGTTCCCGGAATATCATACACTGCGCGAATTTTTAGATCGCCTGGATCGCCGCGTGTGGTCGAATCTGTGGCGCATCCCCGATGATCTGTACGCGCGCGGATTAGCCGCCGTGCATGCCGCCGTTGCCGAACGGCAGGCGAATCTGGACGAGCGTATTCCGCGTGAATCCAACTTTACGGTGCGGGCCTATACCCCGCCCCGCTAAATCGATCTTTTTTTGTAGGGGCAGGTTTGCGAACCTGTCCCTTCTGGTTGACTCCGCGCGGCACTTCATCCACAATACACCACAGACTTTCTCTCCTGGAAGGGGGTTTCATGCGTAAGGCATCTCTTGTTCTGTTGGTGATTTTGCTTGGCAGTTTTGTGTTTCCCGTTGCTGCTCAAACCGATATTCCCCAGCCCGTCCAGAATGCGCTGGCCGATCTGAATAAGCGGCTGGGCACCAATCTCACGTTTCAAACGGGACAGCAGCTTTTCTGGACCTGGACCCAATCCAACTATCCCGATACCAGCCTCGGTTGTCCGCTGGCGGGTCAGACCTATACCCAGCAGGTCACAAATGGCTTCTCCATTTCGCTCAATTACCAGGGCGTAGAATACAATTATCGGGCCTCGTTCGACGGTAAGATTCTGTTCCTCTGCACACCCGGCGGATCTGCGCCCGCTGCTACTGTGCCGCCCGGCGCGACGCTGATGCCCACCCCGACGCTGGCCCCCATTGGCACGCCCAATATCACCGTAGGGCAGGTGGTTTGTGCCGGATCGCTCCCCACGCGGCTGGCGGTTGGTATGCAGGGCAAGGCGATCACAACCGGCAGCGTTAACATGCGCAGCCAGCCCAACACCACCGCGACGGTGGTCGGGCTGCTCCTGCCCGGCGGGACATTTAATGTAGTCGGCGGCCCCATCTGCGGGGATCGAACCTGGTGGCAGTTAAATTATCTGTCGAATGCCGGGACCACCACCATCGGCTGGGTAGGTGAGGGCGACAGTACGGAATACTGGCTGGAACCTATCGGCGGCGCGCCGTTCATGGCTCCCACAACGGCAGCGCTCACCCTCCCCATGAGTTCCTCCCCGGTGACAACCGCCAACGCCGCCCAGATGAAACTGGTCGGGAGTATGGCAATAACCGAGATGACCGCCGCCCGCAGCGCGATTTTTTCGCCGTCACCGACTGCCGATATTATGCTGATCTCGTCGGGTAACGGTCCTGTCTATGATCATGTTATCACGGGCGAGTTGATGGTCACGTTCGGCACATCCGGCAACACCGTCCTGTTTGCGGCGGGCGGTCCTGCCAGCGCGTCCACGATCACCGTCGCCACCGTCGAGATGAACACCAGCAAGCCCCAGGTATCCTATCTCGTGTTCTGGAATGCGAAGTACGTTCCCCAGCCGGTCACGCCCACGATGGTTGTCGGGTATGAACTGCCCGTGCTCGCCAGCGGCTTTGTGTCCAGCGGCGACGGTAAGCGCGCGGCGCTGGTTGGCACGATTGACAACGTGTTCCAGATTTGGATCTGGGATATGGTCACAGGGGCGCAGCTTACCGCGCTGCCGGTCAATAAGCCGGTCTCCGATGTGACGCTCAGCCCGGATGGATCGCTGGTCGCCTTCACCAGCCCGAATGATGGCATTTATGTCTGGGCGGTCAATTCCGCGACTCAGGTCGCTTATTTCCCCGAGCCCCAGGCCGGATCGCACAGCACCGCCAGCCTTGCCTTCAGCCCGGATGGAACGCTGCTCGCGGCGGGGACCAAAGATGGCCGTGTGCGTATCTGGACGGTGCTTACGCTGATCGAGCGTAACACGATCCAGGTTCATCCCGGCAAGGCCGTGCTGTATATCGCCTTTAATCAGGATGCCTCGGTGTTGGCGACGGCAGGCGGCGACGAAGCTGCCGGTCTGATCAGCACCGGCGTTTACCTCTGGAATGCCGGGAATGGGACACAGTTAGCCGCGCTGTCCGGTCCCGCCGAATCGATCACGGGATTAGCCTTCCGCGGGAATCTGTTCGCCGCAGCGGGCCGCACCAGTTGGTATCTGTGGGGCGTGTATTAACCTGAAAATCGGGGCGCTTGGTTTCTCGCAACGAAGCGCCTCGTTAATGGTTAATCCCATTGAAGGTGATAAATCGTCGTCGGGCCGCCGGTTTCTTTGCGCGGCTGAGTCGCATCATACTTGATGGTGAAAGGATGTCCTTTGGGGAAGAGGCGCTTGGCAAATCCATAGAACACCCCGTACATCAAGTCGTCTGGATACGCCGCGTCCAACGTGATCGTGATATGGTTTTCGTCGATCTGCTGGGTATGTATCGCGCCGGGATCTCCATTGCGATGCCGTGAGAGGTAGTTTTGCTCGTAGTACTTAAAAAACTCAAACGGTGACAGGTTTAACATCTCTTCCGGGATAGGATTTGCTTTTGAGGCCACAATGCCGACTTCAACCATATCGGTATTGCCTCTTGTCTGCTCGTTGATTTCATCCAGTGTGTCGAGCAGGTTTTGCAGTTGGTACCAGTTTTCAACATCAATGGGCACCAGGCCGTGTTTGTTAAAGATCGGTTGAAAGTTGGGGCTGTTCAGACATTTAGTAAATGCCTGCACCGCGCTCCCATGAATTTCGACTGTTGGATCACATGTATGCCTTTGCATTAATTCCCCTGGCGATTCACTATTTTAGAACAATGGTTTTTTAATTGTATAACGAGCCAGAAAAAAATGGAAGAGATCAAAAAAGCGCTCTATCCGATAGACAGAGCGCTTTTGATTAAGGCTGATCCAAGAAAATAATCATCCCATTCATCCGGATTGACTCCCCTTCCCTCAGGGA
>CAYYNB010000153.1:0-14964 GCA_964472565.1 uncultured Anaerolineaceae bacterium | reverse complement strand
TGATGAATATCTCGGACCGGATCACCGTGATGCACCAGGGCGCAGTCCTGGCCGAAGGGACGCCCGCCGCAATCTCCCAGAATGAAGTCGTGCAAAAGGCCTATCTGGGCGAACTGTACGGCGATTTTGCAGGGCTGGGTCAGGGAGACGTCTCATGAGCGATACACCCATTCTCGATGTGCAGAATATCCATACTTTCATCGGAGAATTTCACATTCTCGAAGGCGTTTCGGTGACGGTGCCGCGCGGCTGCATTACTGTGCTGCTGGGGCGCAACGGCGCGGGCAAAACAACCACACTGCGCTCGATCATGGTCCTGAATCATCCCCTCACCGGCCAGATTTTGTTCAACGGTGAGCCGATCCACACCCGCCGCGCCCACAAAATCGCCCAACTGGGGATCGGTTATGTGCCCGAAAAACGTATCATTTTCCGCGAACTCACCGTTGCCGAAAATCTGAAAATCGCGGAACGCAAAAAAGGCGACCTGGATCATAAAGCCGATTTGATCTTTTCGCTTTTTCCCGACCTCAAGCGCCTTTACAACTGGCAGGGCGGCAAGCTCTCCGGCGGTCAGCAGCAGATGTTAGCCATTGCCCGCGCGCTGGTGCCCGACAATTCCCTGTTGTTGATCGACGAACCGAGCGAAGGTCTGGCCCCCGTGCTGATCGAGCAGATGATGACCGCCATCCGCCAGCTTGCCGCCCATACGACGGTGCTGCTGGTCGAGCAGAATTTTCAGGTGGCGAGCAAACTGGCCGAGCGTTATGTCATCATCGAAGAGGGGATCTCGGTTCACAGTGGCCTGATGCCGGACTTAATTCAGAATCCTGAACTTATTAAAACTTATCTGGGCGTCGCATAGAGGGACAGGCAATATGGAGTGGAATGAATTTTTAACCTGGGCCGTGCTGGTGCTGACGCTTCTCGGCGGCGGATCAACCGCGTGGGGCTTTCGTCGCCAGGGCCGCGACATGGTCAGCGGCGCGCTCGCGGGCGCACTGGTTGCGCTGGTCCTGGGCGCGATAATCAAGGCGGTTGTACAGTCCTTTGATCAGCGCGTGCTGCCGGGGCTGCTGATCGGCCTGCCCGGATCAGCCCTCGCCGTGCTGCTGCCTGCCCTGCTGATCGGGCGTCTCCCCCCGCTCACCAAGCGCTGCCCGGACTGTGAGCAATCCGTTCAGGCGAACAGCCTGATCTGCCCGACCTGTAATCACCGTTTCCCGTCGTCCAGCAAAACCGGCTTGAGCGGCTACTATGCCAATCTCATCCCCCAGCACCGTCGATCCTGGCTGTTAGTCGCGTTTTACTTGGCGTTTCTTCTGCTCTTCAGTTACGCCGATTTTGGCTACAACCTTGCCGGGCAGACGGTTTTCCGGGGCATCTTCCTGGGGATGCTCGTTTTCCTGGTTGCCTCCGGCCTCTCGCTGATCTTCGGTTTGCTCGATGTGCTGAATTTTGCGCAGGGCGCGTTTTTGCTCATCGCCGCCTATGTGGGCTTTTTCACCTATGACGCCCTAGACGAGTTGAGTAATGGCCTGCGTTTTGCCGCCGCGATGGGCGCGGGCTTGTTGGTCGTGAGTGTGATGGGCGCGCTCATCGAAACCATCTTGATCCGTCCGCTCTACAGCCGCCCCGTTTTTCAGATCGTTCTGACCTTCGGCCTCGGCTCGATTATGCTCGATGTCGTCAAGCGCATCTCCGATCCCGACGACCAGCCGCCCATCTCGCCGCCCGATTTTCTGTCCGGTCAGTTTACCCTCTTCGGCCAGCAGTTGAATGTCTACCGCCTCTTTATCATCGGCCTCGGTCTGCTCATGATGATCGGCGTTTTCCTGCTGCTCAACAAAACGCGCATTGGCATCATCATCCGCGCGGGTGTGCAGGACAGCGAAATGGTCCAGGCGCTCGGCATCAATGTGATGCAGGTCTTTACGCTGGTTTTTGTGCTCGGTTCTGCGCTTGCCGCCCTTGGAGGTGTGGCCCTTGTCCCCACCGAAGGCGCGACTCTCCAGATGGGCAGCCGCTACCTGACCCTGGCGATTGTCGTGGTGGTCATCGGTGGCATGGGCAGTTACGAAGGCACGGCCATCGCCAGCATCATCGTCGGCCTGACGCGCGCCGTCACCGAACAGCTTTCCCTGAATCGGTTTGGTGAGCCGGTTCTCGCCGAAGTCTCCATCCTCATCCTGATGATTGTTGTGTTGTTGATCCAGCCGAGTGGCTTGTTCGGGCGGGAGGCGTCATGATCGAGCGCGTCGTGTACAAAAATATTGCGAAAATTGGCGATCCCACGCTCCGCAGTCTGGTTGAAAGCGCCGCGCGGCTGCTGCTCGAAAACTGGTTTTTCGCGCTGGTGCTTCTCCTGCTCTGGCGCTTCCCCTATATCATTGCGGACATTTCCAACAGCGAAGTGACTCCCACCCGGTTTGTCGGCGCGGGCGAATCCGCCACCTGGCAGAGCAACATGGCGAAAGCCCTGGTGATCGCCTGCCTGACCATGAGCTACAATTTACTCTTCGGTTTCAGCGGGATTGTCTCGTTCGGTCATGCGCTCTTTTTCGGCGCGGGGGCCTACCTGACCTTTATCATGATGTTTGAGTACGACAGCGCTTTTCAATTCAAAGCACTGGTGATCGTATTGTTCGTCATGTTATGTCTGGCCCTGTTCACCGATATTCCGGTGCGTAATCTCTTTGTGCTGCTCATCACGGCGCTGCTGGCCGTTTTTCTGCTGCTTCCCGACGAGGGCGGCCTCAAATTTTATCAGGCGGTTGGCATTGCCATCCTCGGCAGCATTTTCCTCAGCCTGTTCTCTGGTGTCGTGACTCTGCGCTTGCGCGGGGTCTACTTTGCCATGTTCACATTGGCCCTGGCCGAAGTTTTTGTCGTACTGGCCCGCAGCAGCACCTGGATCGACATCACAGGCGGCGGCGACGGTCTGCCCCTGCGCGATCTCTTCCAGGACAACCGCATCCCCACCGATCTGGTTTCGCTGCCGCGTCCCCAGGACGGTCTGCCCCTGACCAACCGCCTGCACATGTACCAGTTGACGGTGGCCTATTTTGTGTTTGTGTTCCTCGCCATCCGCCGCTATCTGAACTCTCCCACAGGCCGCGTGATGCAGGCCATCCGCGAAAACGAGCAGCGCGCCCGTACGATTGGGTACAACGCGTTTTACTACAAGCTGATCACCATGATGTTCGCCGGTATCATCGCCAGTCTGAGCGGGATTCTCTACATCCTGTGGGGCGTCGATAAACAGGTTACGCCGGACTACATGAGTCTCAGCTACACCGTCACCCCGCTGCTCTATTCGCTGATCGGCGGCGCGGGCACGTTGACCGGCCCGGTCTTGGCGTCATTGGGGCTGGAACTGGGCGAAGACTACTTTTTCAACGACACGATCCGCCTCGGCCAGAATATCCGCCTGCCGCTTCAAACTGAACTTGGTATCGGTACAGTCTGGCAGTGGTTGTGGGTTGTGCTGATTCTGGTCGTACTCTGGCTGTTTTGGTCCCGCATGCGCGCCTGGATCACCCGCACCGCTACCGGACGTACCGCCCAGCTTAGCCTCGCCGCCCTGGTGATCGTCGGTCCAGCCGCGCTGTTTGGCCTGCTGGCGGGTGTGCTCTATCCTTTCAGCACGGAGCCTGCCATCGGCACGATCTGGCAGTGGCTTTTCCTGCTGCTTCTGTCCGGCGTCCTGTGGTTCATCCGCAAGCAGATCGCGCGCTCGGCAAATCGCATTTTCAAAATCGCCCATACTCGCCCCTCTCTGGACGCGCTCACCCGCAGCGCATCCCGGTTCAAGCGGTGGTATATCGCCGCCGTGATTGCGCTGTCTCTGATCCTGGGTTTCCTGATCGCGGGCGAACTCGGCACCGCCTGGGCTATGAACTCTAAATCCTATCTCGTCTCCGACATCTGGCAGTTGTTCCTGGGCACCGTCTTTGTGATCGTCGTCATGGTGCTGCCTAACGGCGTCGTCGGCACCTGGAACCGCTGGCGCATTCGCCGCCGCATTCGTGAGATGGAGCGCGAACTCGCTCAGCGCAAAGCGCTTGGTTAATCTATACGGGAGTCCGTCGGGGCTGCCCCGAAAATTTGAGGATACGGCTGGGGCATTTAGTCATTTTGCCATCTTGTCACGCCCCCTCATTCTGTTTTATACTCGTTCAATCAAAGCGTTGATGGAGACCTAGTAACGGAATTTTGAGGAGTCCAGAGAGCTGCTGGTAGCTGGAAAAGCGGCCTTCTCCCCCGTGAAGAACCCTCCTGAGCGCGGGGAACAACGTGCCCGGAATGCGCCACTAAGCCCCGCCGGTTTGCCCCCGTTAGCGGGTCATGAGGCCATCCTTATGGGGTGGCAAACTTGCAGTGGCACCACGAACCCGCCTCTTCGTCTGCATACGGAGAGGCGGTTGTCTTTATACAGAGAGGTGTCACATGTTAGATCGTATCTGGACGACAGAACTCGCTGATCATGTCGGCCAACGGGTGCGGCTGGCGGGCTGGCTGCACCATATCCGCGAACTGAGTAACGTCGGCTTTCTCATCCTGCGTGATGGCAAAGGCTTGGCTCAGGTCGTTATCGAAAACGGCGCATTGGCCGCTTTTAATCATGAATCCGTGATCGAAGTCGAAGGGCTTATCGTAGCCGAACCCCAGGCCCCTGGTGGTTATGAGCTTCACGACCCCATGATTACCGTCCTCAACCCGGCTAGCGACGAGCCGCCCGTTGATCTGTACCGTCCCAATCTGAAGGCTCAGTTGCCCACGCTGCTCGACTATGCCCCGGTTGCGCTGCGCCACCCGCGCCAGCGCGCGCTGTTTCAGCTTTCTTCCGCAGCGATGGACGGCTTTCGCTCGACCTTGCGCCAGCACGGATTCACCGAAATCCAGACGCCCAAAATTGTCGCCTCGATGACCGAGAGCGGCGCGAACGTGTTTGCCATCAAATACTTCGGCCAGACCGCCTATCTCGCCCAGAGTCCGCAGTTCTACAAACAGATCATGGTGGGCGTTTTTGAGCGCGTTTTTGAGGTTGGCCCGGTCTTCCGGGCCGAACCCCATTCGACCACGCGCCATCTTAATGAATACGTCTCAATGGACCTGGAAATGGGGTTCATTCAGGACCACACCACCATTATGCACATGCTGACCTGTGTCCTGCGCGGCATGCTCGACGCCATGACCGCCCAGGCAGCCGAGGCGATCAGACTGCTCAAATTAGCGCTGCCCGCCATCCCGGATACCATCCCATCGATCCATTTTTCCGAAGCTCAGGAACTGATCGCCAAACATACTGACGAAGACCCGCGCGGCGAACCCGACCTGGCCCCCGCTCATGAACGTTGGTTAGGCGATTGGGCGCGCCGGGAATTTAATTCCGATTTTCTGTTCGTCGTCGGTTATCCCATGTCCAAACGTCCATTTTATACGCACGGTGATCCCAGCCGCCCGGAATATTCCAACAGCTTCGACTTACTCTTTCGGGGGATGGAATTAGTCACCGGGGGACAGCGCCTGCATCGTTATGAGGACTATCTCGCCGCCCTCGAACGGCAAAAACTGCCGGTTGAACCCTTTGAAAGTTATCTCCAGGCGTTCAAGTACGGCATGCCTCCGCATGGCGGCTGTGCGATTGGGCTGGAACGTTGGATCGGGCAGATGGCAGGTGTGGAGAACATCCGCGAAACCACGCTTTTCCCGCGTGACATGCACCGCCTTACCCCATAAACGCCGCGCACCCCCTTGTCAATTCGATTGGCGAGGGGGTGCCGCTCCTAATGATGGCACGTTCCGCAGTTCCCCGATTCACAGCCTGCGCAGCCGCCCGCATGACTGTGTTCGTGACCATAACTCTCATTACTGCGACTGCCGCCGCCCAGGTTCGGCGCGGAATAAACCCGCGTGCTTTGCATCCCCTGGCAGTTCGGGCATGGCGCTGCTTGTTCGGGCGCGCTCATCGAACGCCGGACTTCAAAAACAGTAAGACAATCAGTACATCGATATTCGTAGACGGGCATAGCATCTATCCTTAACAACTCCGAACCCGCTAATTATCTCTCGATTGTATTCAACACCAAATGGACAAAAAGCCCGACTTTTAGCCCCATCGATCAGACGTAAATTTTGTAATTTGCACGTTATTAACCATCCAAGTTAGTCATTCAAGTTCACCATCGAAAT
Source organism: uncultured Anaerolineaceae bacterium (assembly GCA_964472565.1). GTDB lineage: Bacteria > Chloroflexota > Anaerolineae > Aggregatilineales > Aggregatilineaceae > DATAMF01. The sequence continues at coordinate 8,769 of CAYYNB010000153.1, read as the reverse complement.
ACTATAAATCCCCGAACATTCGTGCTATCCTGTATCTATGCCGTACCACACCTTACCACACCGTACCACACCTTCCCAACTCACTCACGACGCGAAACGGGGTTCCCGACGCCAAATTCCCCCTCAAACCTATCCAAAGGGGGGGCGGGGGGATTCGGCAAACCGGCGCGGACTTTTCCATCCAGGCTTGACCCTTGCCGTCTCAGAATAAACAAACTAAACATAAACATTTTCTTCTTTTGGCTTTACGCGGCGCAGCGAATCCGTTACAATTATCATCGAATAAGTAAAACGTTTGGTGGAAGGTTGTAACGGTCAATGGCGATTCGCGAAATTGTAACCCCGGTCAATCCAGTTCTGCGCAAAAAAGCGCACAAAATCACGAATTTTAACGATCCCAAGCTTCAGCTTTTGATCGATGATATGGTCGATACCCTCATGGACGCCCCCGGAGTCGGTCTCGCCGCCCCACAGGTTGCCGCGCCGCTCCGCCTGATTGTTGTTCGCCTGCCCGACGACGAAGAGAGCCAAAAAGAATATGGCAGCGAAGCGGGCAAACTCTATATTCTTCTCAATCCCGAAATCATTCGCGCCTCTTCCGAAACCGTTGAAGGGGTCGAAGCTTGTCTCTCCATTCCCGGTTACATCGGCAATGTCGAGCGTAATGTGGGCGTCACTGTGCGCGGCCAGGATCGCAACGGTAAACCGATCCGCATCAAGGCGACCGATTGGCAGGCGCGCGTCTTCCAGCACGAAATCGATCACCTTGATGGAGTGCTCTACATTGATCGCGCCACCGAAATCTGGAAAGTCAAGCCCAAAGATGATGAAGAATCCCAGCCTGATCCTCTGGCGGGTATGTTCGAAGACATCGAAGAAATCAATGAAGAGGAAGTTCCCGACAACGTGGATTAAAGTTCATCGCGTTGGTTCACGATTCAGGCTGAGCATGCGGTTTTGCATGCCCAGCCTGAACCCCAATCCCTCCCTATTCCATCCCTATGAGTCATCGTGCCGTTAGTGTATCGCAACGGGAAAAATCGATTCTGGACTTTTTACAATTCCAGAAAATCGACTACAATCATATTTAAAGATTAAGATTGGTAATACGTTTTGCGTGTGAATTGGCTAATCAATACAATTTTGCTTGTGTGAATACCCTAAAATGAGTATACTTTCGGCACAAAAAACAAACTCCACAGGGTTCTCCAGGGTTCTGACCACAAGGATGCTGATAACACTTGGTAATGTGGGCTAACATCAATGCCTAGTAGGTCTGTCACACTCAATCGCATTTTCGCCCCTTACCTGGTGTGTTTCACTGGCGCTATACATGAAAGGAGCAAGCATCGACACCATTGAACAAAACCTGCTTACCAGCAACAGCAAGTGCTTTTGTTCGTTTTGTCTCGTGGAGAGTAGAAGGGATTAAAATGATGAAAAAATTCCACTATCTGGCTCTGACGCTCGTACTGCTGGCAACGTTGGCTGTCTCCTTCGCGGGCACGACCACTGTTCCGAGCAAGGCGCAAGGCTTTGAGCCAATCGTCTATGAAGCCCCTAATTGCGATTATGGTGGAGAGTTTTTGAAGATTGAAGCGGTGGATGAATTCACCGTTAAGTTTACTTTGTGCTATCCCGACCCCGCCTTCCCCTCAAAGGTGGCCTTCTCGTCCTTCTCCATTCAGAGCGCTGAGCACCTGGAAGCGACTGGCGGCGGTGGCGATCTGATCGAACAGCCTGTTGGCACCGGCCCCTACAAGATCCAGGAATGGAAACGCGGTGAGAGCCTGACCCTGGTCCGCAATGATGCCTATTGGGGAACCGCAGCTCTGACGCCAACCGTTGTCTTCCGCTGGAACTCCGAAGGCGCTGCCCGCCTGACCGAACTCGAAGCCGGTACGGTGGATGGTATCGACAACCCCACCCCTTCCGACTACGAAAAGATTCGTGGCAATGCGGATCTGGCCCTGTATGATCGCCCTGGCACCAACGTCTTCTACCTCGGTTTCAACAACACCTTTGAGCCGTTGAATGATGTGCGGGTTCGCCAGGCGATTGCCATGGGCTTGGATCGCCAGCGCATCGTTGATACCTTCTATCCGGCTGGCACCATTCTCGCCACCCAGTTCATGCCCCCCACGATCTTCGGTTATACCCCCGAAGTGACCTGGTACGACTTCGATCCCGAAGCCGCGCGTGCGCTGCTGACCGAAGCGGGTTATCCCGATGGCTTTGAAATGGATCTGTCCTACCGCGATGTGGTCCGCAGCTACCTGCCCGAACCCGGTCGCGTAGCCGAAGACATCCAGGCGCAGTTGTCCGAAAACCTGGGCATCACCCTGAACATTGTGGTGATGGAATCGGGCGCATTCCTCGACGCCGCCGATCAGGGCGAACTGCCCATGTATCTGCTGGGTTGGGGCGCGGACTATCCCGATGCCACCAACTTCCTGGATTATCACTTTGGCGAAGGTTCCTCGGCCCAGTTTGGTGACAAATTCCCCGAAATCACCGAACCCTTGAAGCAGGCTGCTTCACTGGCTGACCCGCTGGCCCGTTTGGACCTGTATGTTCAGGCGAACCAGGCGATCAAAGACCTCGCCCCGATGGTCCCGGTAGCGCACGGTTCTTCTGCCACCGCCTTTAAGTCTACCGTTACGGGCGCACACGCCAGCCCGTTGGGCAACGAATATTTTGCCGTCATGCAGATTCCGGATCAGGATACCCTGGTCTGGATGCAGAACGCCGAACCCATTGGCCTCTACTGCGCCGATGAAACCGACGGTGAGTCCCTGCGTGCCTGCGAACAGATCTTTGAATCGCTGCTGTCCTTCAAGATCGGCGGCACCGATGTTGAACCCGGCCTGGCCGAAAGTTACGAAGTTAATGACGAACTGACGGAATGGACCTTCCATCTGCATCAGGGCGTTCAGTTCCACGATGGTTCCAGCTTCGATGCGAACGATGTCGTGATGACCTATGTCGTCCAGTGGGACGCCGCCCATCCGCTGCACGTGGGGCGTGATGGTAGCTTCACCTACTTCCCCGGTCTGTTTGGTGGCTTCCTGAACCCGCCGCCCGCCGCCGAGTAGTCAGTGCTGAAGTTTAAGCTGTTCAGGGGGCGCTGCTCAGTGCCCCCTCAGTTTTAAATATCCGGTTTGAACCAAACTTCACTTTAAAAAGTATGGTTTATTCAAGTGCCGTTTTAGCGTTTGTTCTATAGTTTTACATAGAGGCGATACATGATTGGCTTTCTCGCTCGCCGTCTCGTTTTCTCAATTCCGGTTTTACTCGGAATTCTGTTTGTAACCTTCGCACTCGCCCGCTTGTTGCCCGGCGATCCGTGCCGCGCGCAGCTTGGGGAAAAAGCGACAGATGAAGTCTGTGACGCTTTTAATGAGCGCTTTGGACTGAACGAGTCGATTCCGGTTCAGTTCAAAATATATCTGGTTGATGTGCTGCATGGTGATCTGGGAAATTCGATTAAGTTTGGTCGCCCCGTTACCGAATTGCTTTTGGAACGGTTGCCTGTCACCTTCGAACTCAGCATCTTTGCGATGGTGTTTGCAGTTCTGATCGGCATTCCGTTGGGCATTCTGTCAGCCTATTATCACAATTCCGCCATTGATGTGGGAACCATGATGTGGGCCAATATTGGTGTTTCGATGCCGGTTTTCTGGCTCGGATTAATGTTGTCCTATTTCTTTGGCGTTGTGCTGAAAGGTACGCCCTTCTGGCTGCCGCCATCTGGCTCCGAAACCGCCGGAATGGTCAACGTCACACCTTTTTATGAGGTCTGGGGTCTGGACTTTAGCAAAGATTCATTTTCGCTGCCGACTTTTATCTCAAATATGAATGTGCTGAATGCGCTCTTAGCTGGCAACTGGAACGGCCTTCGAGATGCCGTGAAGCATATGATCCTGCCTGCTATCGCGCTGGGAACCATTCCGTTGTCCATCATTGCTCGTATGACGCGTTCCAGTCTGTTAGAGGTCCTGGGCCTCAACTATGTCCGTACGGCGCGGGCCAAAGGGGTTCATGAAATCGGCGTGGTTCTGAAACATGGTTTTCGGAATGCCCTGCTGCCCGTCGTAACCATTATTGGCCTGTCTTTTGGTTCGCTTATGGGCGGCGCGGTGTTAACTGAATCGGTGTTCGGATTGTCAGGCGTTGGCCGTATTCTTTACGAGTCCATCACCGGGCGCGACTATACCGTGATCCAGGCGTTCACACTGATCATTGCCGTCATCTTTGTCTTTGTAAATTTGATTGTGGATACCCTTTATGCTTATCTCGATCCACGTATTCGACTTGAGTAGTGATCCATGTTACCTGTAAATACAACTTCTGAACTTGAAGCCGGCTCCGATAAGACGGCAACCGAGCGCCCCGCAAAAGGGCTTTGGCGTGAAACGTTTGAACGCCTGATCCGCAAACCCTCGGCCATTGTCGGTCTGGCGATTCTGAGCTTCCTCATTTTTGTGGCCCTGGCTGCCCCGCTGCTCGCACCCTATGATCCGCTGAAAGTGCTGGACCTCGGCCAGAATCCCCAGGAAGGTATTGTTCGCCGTATGTCCGGCTGCATCCATCTGTTAGGCTGCCCGGGTGTGGGGGACGAAATTCTAAGTGTATCCACGCCGGAGACGGTCAGCACCATTGCATTCAACAGCACGAATACCCGGCTGTTAGCCGCCAGTGGGAATATCATAACGGTTTTTAATGCCGAAAATGGTCAAAAGCAGGCGGTGCTCGAACATGATGCCCCCGTTACGGCAGCAATCTGGAGTCCGACAGATAATCATGTCGTTTCGGCCAGTGGGGATGAATTGTATATTTGGGATGCCAACAGTTGGGAGCGTATTTCTACTGAGGCCCCACTGCTGCATTCGGGTGGTGTCACTTTTCTGGATTGGCAAGGCCAGCAGTATCTCTTAAGCGCGGATCAGCATACCGCTCGTATCTGGGATACCGGGCTTTGGGCCGAAGCCTTTGTCATCTCTGACGCCTCTGATGCTCAAAACAAACTCGAAGGCGAACTGGTCGGCGCAGGATGGAATATCAATGGCACAGTGCTGATGACGGCCAGCGGGAACAATGTCCAGCTCTGGTCCCCTACTCAATACGGCTTGCGGATGCTCAAACGCTCCGGCGAAGAGACCACCCCCATCCAGCACGATGCCCCGGTTCTCAGTGCGCGTTTCAGCAAAGACCGCTCCCGTATTCTGACCGTGAGCAATAATAAGCTGTACGTCTGGGAAGCAGGCCAACCCTATGGCAATACCCAGACGATCACCTATGAGGGCAATGAACTAACCGATGCGGTGTGGAGTGAGGATGCGGTTCGCGGTGTTCAATATATTCTAGCCATCAGTGAAAACACAGCGTTAGTCTGGGATGCCAAAACCGGGAAATTGATCCGCGAACTGAATCATGGCGAACCGATTTTGTCATTAGCGGGCAGCCCCAAAGCAACCCGTATCTTCACCCAAAGCGAAACCAGGATCCGTGTTTGGGACCTCGCTAATGGTGAAGAAGTACTGTCGGTCAAACGTGCTGCGCCCATCAGCGCGACGGCATGGCAAAGTTCAGGCGGCGGCGTCTTTGTCGCTAGCGGTGCTGATCTGGCGGTCATCAAAACATCCGACTACCAGTATATTATGGGCATCGATGGTAACATGCGCGACCTGTTTAGCCGGGTTATCTACGGGACGCGCCTCTCGCTTATGGTCGGCCTGACGACTGTCACCTTAGCTGTCATTCTTGGCACCATTCTGGGATCCATTGCGGGTTACGCGGGCGGCTGGATCGATAATATCATCATGCGTATTATGGATGTGATGTTGGCTTTCCCATCCCTCATCCTGGCGATTGCGGTGGTGTCCGTGCTTGGTCCCGGCCTTATCAACGCCCTGCTTGCCATCTCAATTGTCTTTATCCCGGCCTATGCCCGTGTTGCCCGATCCGGTGTGTTAGCCGTTCGTGAAGAAGATTTTGTGACGGCGGATCGTGTGTTAGGCGTACGCCCCAGTCGCATTCTGTTCCGCCGGATTCTGCCCAACGCGTTAGCCCCGCTGATCGTGCAGGCCACGCTTGGCATCGGCACCGCTATCCTGGACGCCGCCGCCCTTTCATTCTTAGGCTTGGGCGCACAGCCTCCTACCCCCGAATGGGGCGCAATGTTAGGTGCGGAGCGCAGCCAGATTCTCACTGCGCCGCATCTGGTTTTTTACCCTGGTATCGCGATTATGATCACAGTCTTGGCCTTTAATTTATTGGGTGATGGGTTGCGTGACGCGCTCGATCCCCGTTTGGATCGTTAGAAGGTAGTCGAATGTTAAACGAAAAACAGAGCGAGAAAGCTAAAAATCAGGCAACTGAACCCCCTCCGTTGTTGGAGATCACCGATCTCTGCACCTATTTTTTTACCCGTGAAGGCACTGTCAAAGCGGTTGATGGCGTCAATCTCACCGTGAAGCGCGGCGAAATTCGCGGGATCGTGGGCGAATCTGGCTGCGGCAAAAGTATGACCGCCATGTCGATCCTGCGCCTGGTTGATAAACCGGGCAAAATCGTCTCCGGGCAGGTTCGCTTTAAAGGCGATAATCTGCTCGACAAGTCGCGCCGTGAGATGTCCCAGATTCGGGGCAAACAAATTTCGGTGATTTTTCAGGAACCCAAATCTTCTCTGAACCCGGTGCTTAAGGTGGGTAATCAAATTCTGGAAGTGCTTCGGATTCACGAAGGGATCAAGCACCGTGATGAAGACAAGCGCTCGATCAGTTTGCTGAAAGAAGTGGGCATCCCCGATCCTGAACAGCGAATTGACAACTATCCCCACCAGATGTCGGGCGGCATGGCTCAGCGCGTGATGATCGCCATGGGCATGGCCTGTGCCCCCGATCTCCTGATCGCGGACGAACCGACTACCGCCTTAGATGTCACGATTCAGGCCCAGGTGCTCGATCTTATTCGCAAACTGCGCGATGAACATGAGATGGCGGTGATTCTTATCACCCACGATATGGGTATCGTTGCCGAAATGACCGACAACGTAACCGTGATGTACTGTGGCACAACCGTTGAAGAAGCCTCCACTGAAACGCTTTTTGAAGAACCTTTGCATCCCTATACCCAGGGCCTGATCGCTTCTATTCCGGTGATGGGCAAGGTGAAAGAACGCCTGGATGTCATTCCCGGCATGGTGCCCGATCTGATCAACATGCCGTCCGGCTGCCGGTTTGCGCCGCGCTGTCGCGCCCGCACCGAACATCAGTTAGAAAAGTGCTGGCATGAAGAGCCAGCGATGATCGAAGCCAAAGCAGGGCATCTGGTTCGCTGCTGGCTGTACGAAAAGGATGACCTGTCATGATGGAAAACCTATTGGCGATTCAGGACCTTAAAGTCTATTTTGATGTCAAAGCCGGTATCCTCAAGCGTACAGTTGACGTTGTAAAAGCGGTTGATGGAGTCAATCTCGATATTCATTCGGGTGAAATTTTAGGCCTGGTCGGTGAATCCGGCTGCGGCAAAACAACCACCGGACGCGCGCTGCTGCGTTTAGTCGAAGCGACTTCCGGCGCAGTTTATTTTAAGGGGCAGAACATCTTCGACCTCAAACGAAATGAGATGAAAGCCATCCGGCGCGACATGCAGCTTGTCTTTCAGGACCCCTATTCCTCCCTCGATCCCCGCAGCAAAGTCGGTGATATTGTTGGCGAAGGTTTACGGGTGCATGGGGTAAGTGATCCCAAAGAACGGCATAAGCGTTCCCTTGAAGCGCTTCAAATGGTGGGCCTCAAAGAACACCACATGCGCCGTTTCCCCCACGAGTTTTCCGGTGGGCAGCGGCAGCGCATTGGCATCGCGCGCGCACTGGTGCTGCGTCCCAGTTTCATTGTGTGCGACGAACCCGTTTCGGCTTTGGATGTGTCCATTCAATCCCAGGTCTTAAATCTGCTGAAGGATTTGCAGCAGGAACTCAACCTGACACTGCTCTTTATTGCGCATGACCTCAGTGTAGTAGAGCATATCTGCAATCGTGTCGCGGTGATGTATTTGGGCAAAGTGGTGGAGATCGCACCTCGCGACGAGCTGTTTAGCAATCCACAGCACCCCTATACCCAGGCTTTGATGTCGGCTATTCCAATTGCCGATCCCAAACTGAAACGTGAACGAATTATCCTTCAGGGTGATCCGCCTAGTCCCTTGCACCCGCCTGCTGGGTGCCGCTTTCATACGCGCTGCCGCGAAGCCGTGGACGCGTGTTCGCAGACGATCCCCGATCTGGTGGATATCCGTCCTCAACACTATTGTGCCTGCCACCTTCGCCAACCCCAGGTGTCCATTCCGATGATCACGGGACACAATGGGAGTACTGGCGCATAAAGTCGTCCGCCAAACCGTAACAGCAAAAGGGCAGCACAGCCCTTTTTTGCTGTATCAGAATTTTGAGTTTCAGTGCAGATGATCTATTTTTACTCGCTTTTTAAAGCCAGGTGGAGTTTTACTGTAACCCTAATATTATTAATCATTGAAGTTCACCATCCAAGTTAGTCACTCAATGGTGATGACAGCTTTGAACATTTGTGCTATACTGTATCTGGCTCATCGCACCTTTCCAACTCATAATCCGGCACGGATGACTCACAACGCGAAATGGGTAGTTTCATGACGCCGCCTGTGTCACAGAAACCCACTTCCTGCCATCTTCTCTGACCTTTCCTGCGCGATTTTCCCTCAAACGAACGAAATTAGGGGGTCAAAGGG
>CAYYNB010000152.1:12714-15283 GCA_964472565.1 uncultured Anaerolineaceae bacterium | reverse complement strand
TCATCGGGCCGCCGCTGTTGGTCAGGGTGAAGATCACGTCGCCCGTATCCGCCGCGCACTGACCCGCCACCGACAACTCCGGCAGCGCAAAGCAGTTCGTAACCTCAGCAGGAGACGTCAGGCCCGCCGCGTTAAACGTAACGGTCTGGCCGTCTGCGGGGGCCGCAACGGTGAAGGTCTGGCTTTCATTCTTACCCAACGCATTGGTTGTGCCAGAGCCGAGGATTGCGCCGCCGCTGGTGATGGTGTATTCCGCGCCCGCAGGCATAGCCGCGCCCGTATTGGTCAGGGTGAAACTCACCTGGCCCGTTGCAACCAGGCACTGGCCGCCCACTTCGAGTTCAGGTTCTGCCGCGCGGCAGCTCAGCGAGGTTTGAGGCACGCTGCTGCCCGGATGGCCGACCTGCTGATCCGCGACGAGTTTCAGATTGCCTGCCCAGTCAAAGGTGAGGGTCATGGTTTCCCCGCCCTTGAGCTGGATGGGGCCGTTGTCAATCTCAGTACCATCCTGGAACAGATGCCACTGGGTTGCGGCACGCATATCGCCGTCGCCCGCATCGCCGGTATTGGTAATAACAAACACGGCTTGATTGTTGTCGCACTGGCCCTCAACCTTCAGGCTGGAGCAGTCGAGCCGGTCAGGATTGTTCTTCTGGCAGCCGAGCAGCGGAGGCTTGCATTCGGTGCTCTCCGAGAGGCGTGTATCGACGGTGGTCAGGGTCAACGTGCCGTTGCCCGTCACGGTGATGACCTTCGAACCGTTCTTCGCCAACTGGAAGGTGCCGCTGTCGAGCACATTGCCATCTTCATCCGTTACCGAGTAGGTATCGGCATTCGCCATCGCGCCGCCGGTGTTGCTGATCGTGAAGCGCGCTTGACCATCGGTCAGACATTCGGAGTTCACAACCAGAGTCGGCAGTTCGGACGAGGTAACGGTGGTCACTTGAATCTGGCGGCTAACCGTGCCGGGGATTTCCACGCCCGTGTAGGACAAAGTCACATTGTAGATGCCGTTAGCCGAGTATTTGACACAGGGATTTGCTTCGGTGCTGGTCGTGCCATCACCAAAGTCCCAACTCACCACTTCCAGGCCTTCGCCCAGGTAGCTGGTGAAGCACACTTCGCGATCCGGCTTAAGTTCGACACCAAACGACGCGCTGCCGCCTGTAGCCGGATACAAGTGGATCAAATTCGAGGCTGTCGCCGACAGCGTTGCCGCTGTGGTGACTTTCAGGGTAACGTTATAGTTGCCGACCTGTTCAAACAGATGGCAGGGGTTTTGATCGGTGCTGGTTGCGCCATCGCCAAACGTCCATTCCCAGGACACGATCTGGCTGGCTTCGCTCACACTGCGATCCGTGAAGCAGATTTCCTTTGGCGCGATACCGCCCCAGGGATTGGGGGTAAAGGCCGCGCGGACATCGGTTTCAGCAGCAACAATCACGGTGACAGTGGCTTCAAGCGTTCCCAACGGGCCGCTGCCTTTGACCTTAACGACATATTCCCCAGGTGTCTGGAAGACATACGACGGGCTTTCCATATAGGCATGGCTGCCGTCGGGGAAAATCCAGTCGAATTTGTTATTGTACAACCCGGTGTAGATGGGGGTGAAGGTGACTTTGAGTGGGGCAATGCCGGATTCGGGATTAGCATCCGCCGCCAGAGTCTGGCTTTCGACAACCGAAATGGTTTTCTTGGCCGTTCCCGACTTGCCGTTACTATCAGTGACGGTCAATCGAACCGCCTTCGATCCGGTTGTTTCATAGGCATGGCAGGGATTCTGCTCGGTGCTGGTTGTGCCATCACCAAAGTCCCACAGCCAACTGACAAGCGTGCCCGTGCTGGTCGAACGATCCGTGAAGCAAACTTCCTGCCCGATACCAATCGTCGATTTGCTCGCGTCAAAGCGAACATGCAGCATGGCGGCCACGATGGAAGATGACTTGGTGCAGATCACACTGTCACTGCCGCGTGTCACCACCAACACAATGGTATGGTTGCCAGCGACCCAGGTCACAGTGATCGAACGCTCCGTGCCATAGTCCGCACCATCCACCGTCCATTTGTAGGTGTAACCCGTTGTCGCGGATGGATTGTTGACCGTATAGACAACCGACTGACCATCCAGCGGGTTCGTGGTGCCGCTGAAACCGCAGCTAAAGCTGGTGCTGGTCGTCTTTTCGGTGATTGTTACCGTCTGGCTTTGCGCCTGCGACGAGCCACCGGGGCCAGTTACCGTCAGGGTGATGGTATAGGTTCCAGTCGCCGTATATTTGTGCGAGGGGTTACGGCTGGTGCTGGTTCCACCATCGCCAAAATTCCAGGCCCAGGTTGTGATGATACCCGTGCTGGTATCGGTGAATGAGATGCTCTGATCAACCTGCGCAGTGGTCTTATTCTTGGTGAAGGAAGCGATGGGCGCTTCATTCCCGGTCTGAACCGGAACAAGACGCGTGGCTGTCGATGTTTCGCCGCTGGTGCCCGTCACACTCAGGGTGACGCTGTACTGCGCTTCCGCTGCATATACATGGCAGGGGCTTTGTTCAGTGCTGGTTCCACCATCACCAAA
>CAYYNB010000152.1:0-12614 GCA_964472565.1 uncultured Anaerolineaceae bacterium | reverse complement strand
GTGCTGGTTCCACCATCACCAAACTCCCATGCCCAACTGACGATTGAACCCTGGCTGCGATCCGTGAAGGATACGGTCAAGGGAGCTACACCGCGTCCGGGGTTCCCCGAGAACTGCGCGATCAACCCGGTTTCAGCCGAGGTTTCGCTTGCCGTTACGCGGCCCGTCGCGTTGAGTGTACCCAGAGCGCCGGTGCAGGTCAGGGCAATATTGTAGGTGCCCACAGCCTCATAGATGTGGACCGGATTGGTTTCGGTGCTGTTCGCAGTGCCATCACCAAACACCCATTCAAAGCTGGTGACATTGGTGCTGTCGTTGACAAAATTCACCGTCAGCGGCACGCGATCATTTTGCAGTTCCATATGGAACGCGCAGCGCATCGGATCGGCCTGGGATTCAGTAATGCTAACTGCCCCGGTGGCCGTCGATGTGGTGCCATCCGTCGCGGTTACAACCAACCGGACCTGATATGTTCCAGGGGCCGCATACCGGTGGGTGGGATTCTGTTCAGTGCTGCTTTGACCATCGTCAAAGGTCCATTCCCACGATGCAATTTGTGCGCCGCCAGTCGTCGTGCTGGTGTCGGTAAACTGCACGGTTCCATCTGCTGCGATATAAGCACCAAAGCCCGCCGTCACTGCGGCCTGAACTGTTGGTTCTTCGGTCGCAAGAGGTGCGGCTTCCTGAGTCGCTTCGGGGGTCACTTCCTGAGTGGCCTGTGGCGCAGCTTCTTCAGTTGGAAGTGCCGCTTCTTCGGTAGGGAGCGGGGTTACTTCTTCAGTCGGCACAAGCGCGACTTCGGGGCACCCACTCGCCGTACTGGCGGCTTCAGTCGGGCAGGCATCTGCCGCATCCAACACGCCGTCGCCGTCTTCATCGGGATTGCAGGGATCGCCCACCGCATCATTGGCGTAATCGGGGCAGGTATCGCCGCTGTTGGCAACACCATCGCCGTCATTGTCCGGGCAGCCTGCTGCCGTTCCCGCTTCAGTCGGGCACGAGTCCTGATCATCCGGCACGCCGTCGGCGTCCTCATCGTGATTGCAGGCATCGCCTACGGCATCGTTCGGAGAATCAGGGCAGGCATCGTCTTTGTTGGCAACGCCGTCGCCGTCATTATCGGGGCAGCCCGCAGCCGTTCCGGCTTCCGTCGGACATTGATCCTGATCATCCGGCACGCCGTCGGCGTCTTCGTCATGGTTCCAGGCATCGCCTACCCCATCCTTCGGAGAAACAGGCCAGCCCACCGCGCTGTTGGGCACGCCATCGCCGTCATTGTCTGGACAGCCATTCGCCGTACCAGCTTCGCTCGGACATTGATCCTGGTCATCGGGCACGCCATCGCCGTCCTCGTCATGGTTACACGGATCGCCTACGCCATCCTTCGCTGAACCATCAGGACAGACCTCCGGAGCGGGGGTTTCTTCTTCGCTTGTTGTACCATACAAGCCAATATCGTCTCCGAAGATCAACGTGGCAATGACCAGCACAGCAAGAACCACTCCACCAATGGTGAGGGTCTGTCGATCTAGTCGTTTACCTCGCATGGAATACTCCTCTTTTATACAACTTGTTCTAAAAATGCAGAGTCGGAAAACTTACTGGGGACTACCATTCCACTTGTTTGAATTGGATTTTGTGTTTTTGCGCTTAAGCCACCTCCCCTGGCTGCGAATTGGCTGGAAGAAGGTGCCACCAGACCAGCCGTGGCACCTGATGGCGAATTATTGAGCGATTTTCGATTTTTCGGGGTAGCAGCCCAGCCACTGCCAATACAGATCATTGGTTTTAGGCTGGTCAAGCTTTTCCCAGGTTTCAGGAACTTCAACCGATTTTTCACGCTCAGCAGGGATCGTCAGATAGAGATACATATCCGGCTCGTTTTCGGCATACGGATCATCCCGGTTGGTTCCCAGGCAAGCCGTCACATCACTTTTGACCTCTTGGGTCAGAGTTGCGACTTCAGTATCGAGCAGTGTCGCGACCATCTGCGGCAGCAGCAGATCGATAGAAGCCTTTGCACTTTGCGCATCCGCGCGGAAATTGGCCGACTTGGTAAGACTGTCAATTTCAGTGACTGCATCTCCAAGCGTTTCATCCTCTTCGAGTTCGGGACGCTTTTCGGTCAGCCAATCCTGGGCATTTGACAGTTCCACGAGGTAGTAATTCACCTGGGATTTAGCATCCTGTGAACCGGAGGTTGATTTCGCCTCGTCCTCAGCGGCAGTGCCGTAGAGTTCTTCGCGCAGATCGGGGCTGATTCCGAGCACAAGCAACCCTAACAGCAGACCAACCAACAGACCAGACACCATTGCAATCGTTTCACGGCGTTTCATAGCCTTGCTCCCTTGGAAAAATTGAGTGGAACAATGTCGTTATTTGTGTCGCAGATGGGGCAGAAAAAGGGTTTATAAATTTCGTAAAAATTCTATTTTCTCTGGGTCCAAAACCCTATCAAAAGAATAAGTCCTATAATCGCCGCCGCGATCACGGCTACCCCAGCAACTGGCCCGGTAGCAGTGCCGCTTAATGGCTTGTCTGCCTGCTGTTCCGACACGACCAGTGCGACCACAAACAGCACCACAACAACACTTGCCGCTAAGGCGGCGACTTGGGTTACACGGTTTGTCCGAAAAAACAGACGTGATCGGCCCCGATGCGGCTGCCGGATGGCCCATTCCTGGTCGAGCCGCTGGGCCAGTTGTGCCTGGAACTGGGGTGCAGGCGGCTTCTGGATGGCATCGCGCAGGTTGCGCACCACGTCCGAAAGCTCAGCCAGTTCCGGCGAAACTGAGACATCTTCACCGGCCAGCATCCGGTCGGTCAGATTTGCGAGTTCGTTATCGAGGTGGTTATCGTCAGTCATGCTCCACAACACCTATCTTTTCGCGCACCGCCTGAATCGCACGACGGTAAAGCGACTTAACCGCTTCTAATGACTGCCCGCGCTGGGCCGCGATTTCGGCAAAAGTTAACCCATCGGCAAAACGCATCATAATTAAGTCCTGATAATGTTCGGGCAGACGGTTCAGCGCATTTTGAATCAACGCGCGCTCATCCCCGCTGTCGGACAGATCGTCAGAAATGGTATTTTCGATCAGGTCCAGGCTAACCGTATGCCTTTCCGCCTTGCGGTAATACTGCCGGTAAAAGTCCGCAATCTGCCGGTTGACAATCGTGTAGAGCCATGTACTAAACTGGGAGCGCTGCTGGTAAGTAGGCAGCGAACGCACCACAGCGATAAAAATATCCTGGGTCACATCTTCTGCGTAGGACGCCGGTACTCGCCCCTGGACCCGGTTATATACTTTCTGAAAATAGCGGTTATACAGGTCGAGAAAAGCCTGGCGATCACCCTGTTGGGCCAGTCTTGCCAGATTTTCATCATTGTTGCCCAAGACCATGCTGATATCCTTATAAATAGTAAGTCGGCGGCACGGGGCAAAGAGTGTTGTTTGAAAAATTGAGAAATCCAGAAGAGACTCTCTCCTCATTACTATACACCAAAATTCGCAACATACTAAAGAGCTTGCCCACGACGAAAAATCGCCAAAACAAACAACTCAAATACTGTTAAAAGAATTGATTTCTAAGCTAAAATATAAACTTGCAGCCAACTCATACTCCGTTCACAATAAGAGGGGTTGAGATTACAAAGCACTCCCAATGTGTCAGACACCACACCGCACGGTGAATCTGTGGAGATAACTTATGTACAAAATCATTTCCGTACACTCGTTTCGCGGAGGAACAGGGAAGTCCAACACGACAGCTAATCTTGCCACGCTGATCGCTTCTGAGGGGAAGCGCGTCGGTGTGGTAGATACCGACATTCAATCGCCCGGTATCCATGTTCTGTTTGGCTTTGCCCTGGACTCGATCCAGTATACGCTGAACGATTACCTGTGGGGCAAATGCGAGATCGAAAAAGCAGCCTATGAATTGCAGCCGGAGAAGCCGATCAGCGGGAAAATCTTCCTCGTCCCATCCAGCATCAAAGCGGGCGAAATCGCGCGCGTGGTGCGTGAAGGGTATGATGTCAATATGCTGAATGACGGCTTCCATGATCTGGTTGAAAAACTTGAACTGGATGTGCTCATCATTGACACCCACCCCGGCCTGAATGAAGAAACCCTGCTCTCGATTGCGATCTCCGATACGCTGGTGATTATCATGCGTCCCGATCAACAGGATTTCCAGGGAACCGGCGTAACGGTGGAAGTGGCGCGAAAACTGGATGTGCCGCAGATGGTGCTGGTGGTGAATAAAGTGCCCCCCATGTTCAACACCGAGGATGTCAAAAAGCGGGTTGAACAAACCTATAATGTTCCGGTAGCGGCGGTGCTCCCCCACTCGGACGAAATGATGATCCTGGCAAGCGAAGGCGTTTTTGTGCTGCGTTATCCCGATCATCCCATCACGCAAACGCTGCACTCGCTCGCCCAGGTATTAATGGCTTAAACAGCAGGAGTTTGGTTTCGCTCCTGCTGTTCAACCCTTTAGAAGTTATAGAGTGCGTCTTCGATAGTATTGAAAACATCGAAGAATTTATCAAAACCAATGATCTTGAATACGCGCTCCACTTTGGGGTTAAGCGCAACCAAACGCAGATCGCCTTTGTTATTGCGGTTTTGAGTCAGCACATCGGCCAGAATCCGAAGCGAGGCGCTGTTGATGTATTGCAGATTCGCCAGATCCAGCACCATTTTATAATGACCTTGTTGAACCGCAGCTTGGAGTGTGGTTTCTAACTCTTTGGCTCCAATATTGTCCGCGCGACCATCCAGCACAAATATGGTGACGCCCTTTTCTTCACGCTGTGTGATGTTCATTCGGCCCTCTTTTGATAGTCAATAACACGATGGGGGCGTATTCATGCTATACGCCCCTCAAACTCAGTTACTCTTCTTGAGCATTCGCTACCAACCGCTGGTCGATTTCGCTCTGGGCCACCAACTGCCCGTCGCGCACTTCTTCCACGCGTGGAATCTGCCCGGCCAGGTCGCGGTCATGGGTCACCATGACAATCGTCTTGCCCTGCGAAACGAGGTCTTCGAACAGGGCGAACATCAGACCGGCGGACACCAGATCGAGGTTGCCGGTGGGTTCGTCGCCCACGATCACCTTCGGATCGTTCGCCAGGGCGCGGGCGATGGCGGCCCGCTGCTGCTGTCCACCCGAAATCTGGCTGGGGTACTTGTGCGCCACGTCGGGCAGGTCCACCAGTTCGAGCAGGCTCATCCCCCGCTCGCGGCGCTCGCCCTTGTATGTGCCGACATAGTTCATCGGCATCATCACGTTTTCCAGCACGGTCAGCGTCGGCAGCAGTTGGAAAAACTGGAACACCACCCCCACATTCGCCCCGCGCCACTTCGCCACCGCGTTTTCGCTCAGATTGGTCAGGCGCTGCCCTGCCACATGCACTTCCCCACTCGTCGGGCGGTCAATGCCCGTGATCATGTTGATCAGCGTCGATTTGCCCGACCCGGACGGGCCGACAATCGCCACGAATTCACCTTCGTTGATGCTCAGGTCCACGCCTTTCAGCACGCGCAGCGGACCGGCTTTGGTTTTGTAGATTTTCTCCACCTTTTGCAGTTGGATGACTGGTTTTCCGCTTCCCATCGTCGTCTCTCTCTCCATATTTCGGATATAAGGGCAATGCATGCATTACCCCTACGCAGTGTTTTGTTTATTGATAGCGCAGAATGTCGGATACCGTCTTGCGCGCTGCACCAAGCGACGGCCACAGGCTGGCGATCACCGTGATAACCATCATGCCGATCAAACCGATCAGGACCACGTTCGGCTCGATAGCCAATGTGAACAGTTCGTCGCCAATGATACCAATCAGCAGCATCTGAACCAGGATCATAATCGGGATGCCCAACAGCCACGCAATCACACCCACCACGATCCCTTCGGTCAGGAATTGGGTAGCGACGATGCGCGAACTCGCGCCGATAGAACGCATCACACCGATTTCCTTCTGGCGTTCGAATACACTCATCGAGAGGGTGGTCAACAAACCGAGCGCCCCGACCAGCGCGATCAACCCGACGACGGCGCTTAAAACGGCCTGGATCGTCATGAAGCCCTGGCTGATCTGGTCGGTAAGTTCGACAAGGTTCAGGTAGAAAATTGGCATACCCTGCTGAACCATCTTTTCGCTCATATCCGACGCGAGATCGTTCAAATCGTCCGCGGTTGCTTCATCATCCGGCGTGTTCAGGAAGTAAATCTGGGGCCGCAGCTTGGATTCCAACTGATCCAGCGAGGCCAGTTCGCTCCACAGAATACCCACATAGCCCACCGGCCCATCGGCGCTCGGCGGCAGTACATCGGCAAAGACGCCCACAATGGTATAGGTTTGGGCAGCATCTTCGACCAGCGTTGAATTGAGCGTAATCTCATCCCCGACTTTGTAACCCTGCGCCTCCAGTGAGCTACTGATCACCACGCCGGGATTCTCAGCGCTGAAGAGTTCACCGGACGAGAATTGCAGCAGTTGCGGCAGCACTTCGGAAGAGGCGTCAAGGCCGAGGGCCATCACATTGGCGTCACTCGCGGGGCCATCCACATCCACATTGCTCACATAACGCACCACCGATTGAACTGCCGGCAGATATTCTTCGGGAATCTGGGCAAAGAAAGCCTGGCTGGTCGGTGACTGATCGGTTGGCACGTAGCGATAGTTGGCAATATCCGCCAGCGTTTCCCAGTCCAGCCACACCTGATCCAGCAGGAAATCGGAAATACCGATGATCTTCAGGTCTTCGGTGTTGCCCGGTACGCGCAGCGTGACGATATCACCAATCTTCACATTCATATTGGTCGCCAGGGCGCTGGAGAAAATGATACCGCGTGGACTATCTTCGCGCGCCGTCTTCACCGTCAGGTCTTCACCTTTATCGATGGTGAATTCAAAGGACCGGTTTTCCTTCGAGCTTTCGACATTATAGCCGTAGGCCAGAATACCAGGAGGGCCAAACGGCGAGATTTCAGGTTCATAGCCATCAAATTCGACCTGGACCGAGAACCCGTATTCCAGCGATTTGATGTCTTCCCCAAACTGCTCCTTGAGCGCGGTTTCGAACAAAAGAGGATCCACGTTCTGGACGGGGGCGACACCGACTTGGACATTAAACGTGTCGATGTAGGACTGGATGCCTTCGGTCATCGCGTTGAGGATGCCCGTAATGCCCATAAATGCGCCCACCGCAACCGCCAGCGTGATCACCGTGAAGAGCAGCCGCGTCTTTTTGATGCTGACGTTGCTCAGTCCCTGGCGTACCGTGACCGGAATGGGCAGTTTGCTGATCAACTTTGCCAGCGGGCCGCTGCCGTAATTCGCGTCAATACCGAGGTCCGTGATGGCTTCCAGAATGCGCACCCGTGTACCGTTGAACACGGGCAGCAGCGACGCGATCACCGGGACGAGCAGACCAACCACCACACCGAGAATAATCGATCCGGTTGAAGTCTTGAAACCTTCCAACACGGTATTCACCTGGGTAGACAGTGCATGCGCCGCCGCATTGCCCGCTGGAATCCCCACAATCACCCCAGGGATCACGCCGATCAAGCCGTACATAAAGGCGATACCCGAATAGATGAAGAAAGCGTCACCACGTGAGGCACCCAGCGATTTCATCACGCCGATTTGACGCTTTTGTTCCACCACCAGCGACGAGATCACGTTAATGACCAGGAAGCCCGACACTACCAGCGCGACCAAGGCCAGGAAGCCCAGCAGATTACCCAGCAATTTGGCTTGTTGGATCAGCGAGTTACTGGCCGGGTTTTCGGTCTGGATAAAACGGGGGATATAACCGGTTCCGTCCGATTCAATCGAGACACCGGGCGGGCAACTGCCTGTTAAGCAGTCCTGGAAACCCTGCTTGTTATCCACAGCCAGATCATAATCCTGGAACCGCGTCTCAATCGTCGAAAAACCGATGGTGCTTGTCAGATAATTCGAGTTGTCGAGCGTCGTGTAAACAGCGGTTTTGGGGACAAACGCATAGGGATCGAAGGCAATACCGACAATCGTCCACTCTTCTTCTGTCCCAACCACACCAGCAGTTGCTTCCACGCGAGAGGCGCTCGGAACGCGCATGATCAGTTTGTCGCCGACCTTCAGATCGTATTCATCGGCCATCCGGCGTTCGACCACCAGCTCATTTTTCCCCACTTCGGGCCAGCGTCCATCCTGCTCGTTCCGTTCACCTTCGGTCAGCAGGCGGATCGGCTCCAATGGGGAATCGTCAAACACGTCCACGATTTGCGGGTTTTCGGCATCGCCATTCCACACCACGCGCGAGGTGATATTACCATCCTCGAAATCTTCCTCACCCGGCTCTTTGAAGTAAATCGTCGATCCGGCTTCACCACCGACAATCACCGTCACGCCGGGATACGCCGCAAGGCCCTGTAGCACTTCAGCGTTGTCAATCTGCCGCGTGGTATCGGTTTCCAGGAAGAGATCCATCATCGATAATTTGTCTTCCTGAATATCCTCAGTGAGCTGCCCCACCAGGATATTACTCATCGAAAACAGGGCAATCGTGCCCGTTACACCGATGAAGATCGCCAGCGAAACCAGTGCGGTGCGGCCTTTACGCGCCCACACATCGCGCAAAATTTTTCGTGTACGTGTTCTAATCATTGAGCACCTCCTCGAATTGCCGATTTTGTTCGTAGTGCGAGCAGTTCCTGTGTCCGGCGCGCCGCCGCCGCCGCCAGAGTCGTTTCACCAATCATGCCGTCGGTGAGTTCGAAAATCTTCGGCACATGGGTTACCAACTCGCGGTCATGTGTCACAATCAAAACGGTAGTGCCTTTTTCAGCCAGTTCGCGGAACAGACTAAACACATTTTGCGCGCTCATGCGATCCAGGTTGCCCGTCGGTTCGTCGCCCACCACCAGCGGCGGATTATTTGCCAGGGCGCGGGCAATTGCCACGCGCTGCTGCTGCCCACCGGAGAGCATATCGGGCGTTTTATACGCTTGATCCGCAATTCCGAAGCGATCCAACAGCTTCATCGCCACATCGCGGCGTTCTTTCGATTTCCACACCCCAGACAAATCCATCGGGGCGATGACATTTTCGGCCACAGTCAGAGTCGGCAGCAATTGGAAAAACTGGAAAACAATTCCAATCGTGCGGGCGCGCCACTTCGTCAGTTTGCGTTGGGGAACCTGCGTGATCGGCACACCATCCACCACAATCTCACCGGCAGTCGGTGAGTCAACGCCTGTGAGCATATTCAGAAAAGTGGTTTTTCCACTGCCTGATGGTCCTACAATGGCAACAAAGTCGCCCTTATGAATCTCAAGATTGATGCCGCGCAACACATTGAGCGGCCCGGCGGGGGTATCGAAGGTTTTAACCAGATTTCGGACCTGTATGAAGGCGTCTGCCATCGCGTCTATCTCCTTTTTATCGAGACGCTCAACGAAAGCCAAAAAGAATACGCAACTCATGTCTAGAATGTTTCTCGGACGAGCAAAATTCCAGAATCACAGTTTCCTGTTTAAGTTAACGGGGATTATTTTCAGGGCGATAGGAATATAAAGCTGCGGCAAATATTACAGATATTGTGGAATTTACGCAAGCTTTTTCTCCCTCATGCATCAGGTTTGTGCAATTTACTAGTCCGATCTCATATTAACAGAATCATAAAACAAACGTTGTATAGCACGGATGTTTTTGTCATAATTAATCTATCAACTCGAGTGAGAGAGGAAGTCAGATTATGATTGAGAAATCCCTTCAGTTATCTCGCCGTAGTTTCCTCAAATTCAGTGCTGCTGGTCTGGCTGCGCTGGCTCTCCCCCAGCATTTTGATCTCGTTGAGGCGGCCATCCGCACCCGCCGCCAGTCGGGGACACTGGTTGTTGGCTGGGGAGGTTCCCCGGTCGCGCTGGACCCACTGTTCGCCTCAGCCGATGTCGAAATTGCCTATCTGAATGCGGTTTACGACTATTTGATCGATACCAACAGCGCATCCGAACTAACACCCCGCCTGGCAACTGGATGGTCGGTCAGTGATGACGGACTCACCTACACCCTACAGATTGCTGAAGGCGTCAAATTCCACGATGGCAGCGATCTGATCATCGATGACATTCTATGGACCTTCGAGCGCCTGCGCAGCGATCCCGAAACGCCAACGGCGAACCTTTACGCCAATGTAGCCAGCATCGAAGCGGGCGAAGGAAATAGTGTCGTTTTTAAACTCAGCGCCCCTAATCCTGATTTCCTGTATAACCTCACCGATAACCACGCTGTCATTCTGAAATCTGGCGCGGAAAATCCCGGCGAAAACTTCAACGGCACGGGACCATTCCGCACCCCGGATGGTGCCTTCAGCCCCACCCTGAACGCCAATGCGGATTATTGGGGCGGTGCGCCCGGTGTCGAAACGCTGCAATTTGAATATTTTGATAATGTCGATGGCGCGCTGAATGCCCTGCGCGGCGGCCAGATCGATCTCGTGCTGCGTATGGACAACGCCACATTCCTCGCGCTCAGCGGCGATACCGCCTTCCAATCACAGTCGGTTTCGACCAGCGGTCACGATGTCGTGCGCCTGCGTTCGGATCGTGAACCGGGCAGCAAAGTCGAAGTTCGGCAGGCGTTTCGCATGGCAACGGACCGGCAGGCCATTTTTGATCGCATCCAGCTTGGCTATGGTGCGGTAGGCCGCGACTCACCTATTGGTCCTGTTTTTGCCGCCTACTATTCCGAAGAAACGCCCATGCCCCCGCGTGATCCCGAAGGTGCCAAGGCGCTGTTGGCGCAGGCAGGTTATCCCGATGGCCTCGATATGACGCTCTACGTCCCCAATCTGGCGGATCGTGTCGCGCTGGCCGAACTGCTCGCCGCCCAATGGCAGGATGCAGGGATTCGCATCACCATCGAGCCGCAGGAAGAAGCAGTTTATTATGCCGATAACGGCTGGTTAGAGGTTGACCTGGGCATTACCCCCTGGGGAGCGCGTCCCGTGCCGCAGGTCTACCTGGATTTGTATCTCAAAACGGGCGCGCAGTGGAACGAGTCGCATTTCAGCGATCCCGAACTCGATCAACTGATCGAATTAGCCGGATCGTCATTGGACGAAACCGAGCGCGTCAACGCCTACAAAACCATTCAGCGGATCATGATTGAACGCGGCCCCATCATCATCCCCTACTTCTTTGCGCAGTTCGGCGTGATGGGTGATTATGTAACGGGCGTCGAGGTCCATCCCTTTGCAGGCCGGACCAATCTTCAGCATGTGACCATTGCCTGACATATTCCGGTGTCACATGAATACCAGAGGGGCGGGGCCACCCGTCCCTTTTAAGGCAGGAGTCGTGTCAGGATGCTGCGTTTTCTCAAAGAAATCATCCGCAGTCCACAGTCAGCGCTGGGGGCTGCTATTGTCTTGTTTTTTCTGATGCTGGCCCTGTTTGGTGATCAGCTTGCGCCCTATGACGAAAACGATATTTTCGACAGCGAGGGCCAGTATATCCCGGTTCGCCAGCATCCCACGCTCGGCCAGCTTGTCGATGGCATCGTCCACCACCCCTTCGAGCGAGCTTCCTATTCGCTGGGCGATTTTCCTTTTGGGACCGATGTGTTAGGCCGCGATGTGTTCAGCCGGGTGATTCTCGGCGCGCGGACGATCTTCACCGTAGCGGGCTTTGGCACCCTGATCGCCGTGCTGCTGGGGACCATGGTTGGCCTGTTCATCGGTTATCAGGGCGGCTGGATCGATGAGATCAGCGGGCGGGTGATCGATGCACTGCTGGCGATGCCCGCCCTGCTCATTTCCCTGGTGATCCTTGGCACGCTGAAAGCGGTAGAGTTTGAAAAAGGCAGCCTTCAGGCCGCGCTGGTTGATAACAGCGTGCTGCTGGTGATCGCTCTGGTTTATGTGCCCATCGTGGCGCGGGTCGTGCGCAGCCGGACCCTCGAAATCAAGTCATTGGAATTTGTGCAGGCGGCGCAGACTCGCGGCGAGTCGCGGTTCTACATCATCTTCCGCGAGATTTTCCCGTCGGTGATTCCCGCGCTGGTGGTGGAAGCGTCACTGCGCTTTTCCTATGCGATCTTTCTGGTGGCCTCATTGGGCTTTTTAGGCGTTGGTGTGCGCCCGCCGATCCCCGATTGGGGCCGCATGGTGAGTGAATACAGCGGGCAAGGCCAGTATCAGTTGGCCCCCTGGGCGCTCGAATATCCCGCCGCCGCCATTGCCCTGCTCGTCATCGGCGTCAATCTGATGTCCGATGGCATCCGCCGCGCCGTCCAGAAAAGCGGGTAAGGCCAGCATTATTAACCATCCAAGTTCACCAGTGAAGTTAGCCGGTGAAAGCCATGACAGAATCGAACAACCGTGCTATACTCCTGTTTGACTCCCCTTTCCTAAGGTAAGGGGAGATGGGGTAAAGAAAATAGGGAGAAAGTCTTAGCCCAAAGCCGCACGGTCCAGCGCCTGAAATAACGACTTCACGACGCGCAGACGACGCGAAAGGGCAGAAGATGACAACTTCTTCCGGGCCAGACAGCCCATTCCTCCCTCAAATTCCGGTTTTTAGCAGTCAAAAGGGCGATCACGGGGGGGGGG
>CAYYNB010000151.1:0-15447 GCA_964472565.1 uncultured Anaerolineaceae bacterium | reverse complement strand
CTCCCCGCCCTCAGAAAACATAGTGCCTCCGGTTCGATGTTGGCAGGCTAAAACACGCCAACGGCCTCATGCCTGTCAGTAGGCAGTTGAATGGTACTCGATCTGAGCAGCTTTATACGCACCAGGTATTGATCATTGCACAGGAATTGGTAAAGGAATTTTGTCATGGCTGCTACCCGCCAACGTTTGGGGATACAACCGCTCTTACGGGACCAGAAGCAAACTGATAAGATGCGGGAAGAGATAAAAAAATATCTAACCGTAGGGCTGCTCGTATTACCGGGAATGCTCATTTTTGTGCTGTTCGTTCTGATCCCGATAGGCAAAGCTGCTCAGTACAGTTTATACGAGTGGCGCGGCTTTGGTGAGCTGACGAATTATATCGGATTGGATAACTATGATCGGCTATTCCACCAAAAGATATTTCGCAGCGCGCTTAAGCATAGTTTTCTGATCACGTTTCTGTCGGTGGGCGTCCAACTGCCGATTGCGTTAGGACTGTCACTGCTCGTGGGGCGTGGCACGCTGCGTGGTAAAGGCATCTTTCGTACTATTTTATTCGTGCCTTACGTTTTTTCGGAAGTCATTACGGCGATTATCTGGTCCTATGTGCTCCATCCCTCGCCCAACGGGTTGGCAAACCTGTTTTTTGGGAAGATTATCCCTGGCTTTGAACCCCAAACCTGGCTGGCAGCGCCAGAGGGGAATCTTGTCATGTACTCCGTGTTTGCGGTTCTGACGTGGAAATACTTTGGGTTCCACATGATCATCTATATGGCAGGGTTGCAAGGGGTATCGCGCGATCTCGAAGACGCGGCCCGTGTGGATGGCGCGACAGAAATGAATGTTTTACGCTTCATCACACTGCCGTCCATGGCAAGCACCATTCGACTAACCGTTTTTCTCTCGGTGTTGGGGTCTTTCCAGCAATTTGCAGTGGTTTGGATTCTGACGCGTGAGGGCAGCCCGGCCAATGCTAACCACATCATTTCAACCTACCTGTATAAATTCGGTATTAAGACCTTTTACCTGGGCTATGGCAGCGCTGTTGCAATTACGCTGTTCCTGATTACGCTCGTGTTTTCGCTGGGATACCAGCGGATGGCTATGCGACAAGACTATAACAAAGCTTAACCGAGGAATCACATGGAAATAGGCAATCAACCCCTTATTAAACGCAGATCGCATGGGCCGAAGCTGCTATCTTCACGAACCGCTAATCAGGCACTCAAGTATGTGCTTTTAACCCTGATCTGCATCCTCATTTTTGCGCCGATTGTTACTGCGTTTATGGGCAGTATCCGTACCACAGGCGAGTTTCTCGCGAAGCCCTTTGGCCTACCAACCAAAGGTGTTCAGTGGGAAAACTATACAAGTATCCTGGAAAGCAATTCTTTCTGGCGTTCGGCGCGAAACAGCCTGATTATTACAATCGGGGTGGCCGTGTTAAACGTGGTTCTGTCGTCCTCGCTGGCTTTTGCTTTCAGCCGGATTGAATTCAAGGGGCGCGAATTACTATTCAATATCCTTTCACTGGGAATTCTTTTCCCGCTGGGCATCGCGACGCTACCGATTTTTCTCCAGATTCGTTCGCTGAATTTACTTGACAAATATTGGGGCGTTATACTGCCGCTGGTCGCATTTTCGCTGCCCTTGAATGTGATCGTGCTGCGAACATTTTTTCACGCGATTCCTGATGAATTGGAAGATGCAGCGGCCCTGGATGGGTGTAACCGTATCAGCTTTTTCGCCCGAATTATTCTGCCGCTGGCACGTCCGGCGCTGGCAACTGTTGGCACATTGAGCGTTATCACGGCATGGAATGATTATTTTCTGTCGCTGCTCGTTCTGGTCGATGAGAAAAAGTGGCCTCTGCCATTGGGGATCATGCAGTATCAAGGACAATATGGCACCGATTGGTCCAAGATCATGGCCTATGTCATGCTGCTCATCATCCCGGCAGTAGCCTTCTATCTTCTTACAGAGAAATATATTGTCACTGGTCTGACAGGTGGCGAATTGAAGGGTTAGTGATGTGACCGTTTCAACCTTGAAACCTGGCCTATTTTGATAAGTAGAGATAACTATGGGAATTACTGAAGACACTAATCAATCTATTTCTGATCAGGTGCGCAATTTGCTCGACCAGATGACCCTGGACGAAAAACTAGCACAGATTGTCGGGGTATGGGCAAATACGCTGATTGACGAGACCCGATCATTTTCAGTGCTTAAAGCCCAGCAAGTTATTCCATTGGGGATCGGTCACATTTCACGGATAGCAGGCACAGCGCTTCCCTGGCCCAATGAGAGCGCGGCCATCGCGAATGCGGTCCAAAAATTCCTAATCGAGCAAACGCGCCTGGGTATTCCGGCAATTGTACATGAGGAAAGCTGTGCCGGTTATCTGGCACGAGATGCTACCACCTTCCCGCAAGCTATCGGACTGGCCGCGACGTGGGAACCAGAACTGGTCGAAGCCATGTGTGAAGTCATTCGCACCCAGATGCGCGCGGTAGGCGCACATCAAACGCTGGCTCCTGACCTGGATGTGGTTCGTGATCCGCGCTGGGGAAGAGTGGAAGAGACATTTGGTGAAGACCCGTATCTGGTAACGCAGATGGGTAAAGCCTATATCAAAGGGGTGCAGGGTTCTGATCTGCGCCGGGGGATTGCGGCTACAGCCAAGCATTTTGTGGCACATGGCTGGCCGGAAGGCGGCTTGAATTGGGGACCGGTTCATGTGTCCCAACGTGATCTACGAGAAGTGTTCCTCATGCCGTTCCAGGCCGCTGTTCAGGAGGCGCAGGTAGCTACCGTGATGAATGCTTATCACGAACTGGATGGCATTCCCTGCGGCAGTTCAAAAGAATTACTCGTTGATTTGCTGCGCGACGAAATAGGCTTTCAGGGCGTCCTGGTTTCAGACTATTTCACGATTGATTCGCTTGCGCATTATCATCATGTGGCAGCCGATAAGCAGGAAGCTGCCTGTATGGGGCTGGAGGCGGGGATTGATGTCGAACTGCCCGGCGTAGACTGTTATGGCGAGCCGCTGCGCAAAGCCCTTAAAGCGGGACAAGTTGGTATGGAACTCATCGATGCGGCGGTAAGCCGTGTGTTGAAGATGAAGTTCGATATGGGGTTGTTTGACAATCCCTATGTGGATACCCAAAATGTTATCAACGTCTTCAATACTCCCGAACAGCGCGATCTCTCTTTATACATTGCTCAAAAGTCGGTTGTGCTGCTCAAAAATGATGGACTGCTGCCGCTGCGAGAAGACCTGACGTCAATCGCCGTGATTGGCCCAGGGGCAAACAGCATCCGTTTGCTGCAAGGTGATTATCACTATCCGTCTCATATGGAAAGCCTATTCCTTAAAGAAGTAGACCAGGATTCACCTAACCCCAACCAGAGCATTGGGCTGGCAACCGGCACCTTCCTAGAGCATTTTGTGCCATCGACCACTGTGCTTCAGGGGATTAAGGCTCTTGTTTCGTCACGGACAAAAGTTACCTACGAGCCTGGTTGTGATGTACTGAATGATGATCGCTCAAAAATCGCCGCCGCCGTGGAAGCGGCACGGAAAGCTCAAGTCGCAGTGATGGTTTGTGGCGATAAATCAGGGCTGGCAAAAGGGGCAACCTGCGGTGAGTCCATTGATCGTGCGGATGTTGGCCTGCCGGGTATCCAGCAGGAACTGCTGGAAGCTGTGTATGCAACAGGCACACCGATTGTGCTCGTGTTGTTGAGTGGTCGTCCGCTGGCGATCTCCTGGGCAATGGACCATATTCCAGCCGTTATGGATGCATGGCTGCCTGCTCAGGAAGGTGGTACGGCTATTGCCCAAATCCTTTTCGGCAAGGTCAACCCCAGCGGAAAACTACCGATGTCATTTCCACGCTCATCGGGCCAGATTCCCGTCTATTACAACCATAAAGTCTCTGGGGGACGGACGCACTGGCATACCAATTATGTGGATCTGAGCACTAAACCGCTTCTATCGTTTGGGCATGGGCTAAGTTACACGCAGTTTGAGTACAAAAATTTCTCGATTTCGAAACAAGAGGCACAAGCGCACGATGTTATAACCGTTGCGCTGGACGTGGAAAATGTCGGCTCATATCCCGGTGATGAGGTTGTCCAGCTTTATTTGCAGGACCCTGTATCAACGGTGACACGGCCTGTGCAAGAACTAAAGGGCTTCAAACGAATCACGCTGAATCCCGGCGAACAAAAAACCGTTCGTTTTGAATTCCCGGTTCAGATCATGGCTTTCTATAATCGACAGATGGAACTGATTGTTGAGCCAGGCGAAATCGTCGTCAGTGTTGGCAGTTCGGCTGCGGATATCCGGTTAAGCGGGACCTTTAACATCGTCGGACCGGTTACTGCGGCAGAGCGGGTTTTCACTACCCGTGTGAGCGTCGAATAAAAGCACTGCCAAACACAGTTAGCAAGTCATCAGGTGCAGGATGCGCAACACGCAGACCTGCACTTTTTGATTGACAGCCCTAAAAAACAACTTTACAATAGGTTCGAATACTTTAAAACATAATTTTATGATTGATGAAGCGCCAGATAATATTGAGCAACTTCTAAAAGGACTGGCGTCTGGGCCGCGAATCGAAATTCTACAGTTTCTCAGTGGGCGTAATTGCAGAAGCCCTCAATATGCTCGCATCTACCGCAGCACTGCATGTCAGCCAACTTAAAAAAGCACAGTTGATCCGCACAGAACTAAAACCTGCCAGCCGAGGCTTACAAAAGATTTGCGTCCGGCTCTTTGATCAAGTGGTGATCACGCTGCCGACAGGTGAACTACCCTCTGAAAATACACTCGATGTGTCGATGCCCATTGGGGCCTATGTGATGAATTGTCGTGTGGTTCCAACCTGTGGATTGGTCAGCGAACGCGGCATTATCGGCAGCCTTGATGATCCAGGCACCTTTTATGATCCTGATCGCCTCCAAGCACAGTTATTATGGTTCAGATGTGGCTATGTTGAATATCGTTTCCCTAACCGTCTTCCACCCCACGCTATTCCAGAAAGCATCCAAATCAGTTTTGAAGCGGGTTCCGAAGCGCCGCTGCACGACGATGACTGGCCCTCTGACATCACGTTGTGGATCAATGAAGTAGAGATCAGAACATGGACCAGTCCCGGCGATTTTGGGGGCGAACGAGGGGCGCTGACTCCCGACTGGGGGGGAAGAGTGGAATTCACAGTACGGATTGTTGAAAGTGTGGAAAGTAAGCGAACAGGCGGCTTATGTGGATGGGACTCAAGTATCCAACATTACGCTGCAAAAGTTGAATCTCAAGGCCAATAATTTTATATCGGTTGGCATTAAAGAAGACGCGCACCATGTCAGGGGAATCAATATTTTTGGCAGGCGATTTGGCAATTACCCGCAAGATATTCAAATAAGATTACGGTTTCGCGGGTAGCCTATATTGGGAGTATTTCCGTTGAGACAACAACTAAGTTTAGATGGTACATGGGATTTCCAGATTGATCCGACGGGCACCCTTTCGCCCAGTGATTTTGACGCCTGGCGTACCATTCAGGTTCCCGGTCCCTGGCAGGCCCAGTTCGACGATTTACGGTTGGTCGCGGGCGCAGGCTGGTACCGCCGCTGCATCGAGATACCGCTGGATTGGGACAATCGATCCATTTTTTTACAGATTGATGCCGCTGATTATTATACGGAGGCGTGGATCAATGGTCAGCGTGTTGGGCAGCATGAGGGCGGGTATCTTCCCTTTGAATTAGATGTTACCGCTGCGATCCGGATCGGCGCTGAAAATGAGATACTGATCCGGGTTATCGATCCAGCCCTGCAAAATGGCGATGCTTTCCCTGAGTTTCCCGCTGCTGAAATTCCATGCGGCAAACAAAGCTGGTATGGACCAATTGGCGGCATATGGCAGTCGATGCGGTTGGAGGCCCGTTCTCCCCACTCTATCAGCCGTATCCAGGTGACACCGCAGGGATTGAGTGGGCATGTCGCGGCCTGCATACAGATCAATGCCCAACCGCAAGATGGCTGGCTGCACGTTGAATATATCACGCCACAGGGGACACTTGTCAGCCTAAAAGAAAGGGCAATTACCAGCCTCGACAGTCCGGTTGAATTTGATGTCGAAGAGCCTATCTGGTGGGATCTGGATCACCCGGCTTTATATACACTGATTGTCACGCTGGGCACGGGTTCGACAGTGCTCGATTGTCAGGAAGTTCGCTTTGGTATTCGCACATTTGAAGCGCGAGATGGTAAGCTGTGGCTTAATGGGCGCGTCTTTTATCTGCGCGGGGCACTCGACCAGGATTATTATCCTGACGGCATTTATACCCCGCCATCGATTGATTTTTTGCGCGAACAGGTCCGTCTTGCGAAAAAAATGGGCCTTAACTGCCTGCGCTGCCATATCAAAGTCCCCGATCCACGCTATCTGCAAGCCGCCGATGAAGAAGGTATCCTGATTTGGGCGGAAGTGCCAAGCTGGAAAGAACTCACGGTCAATGCTGCGCGGCGGGTGAAAGAGACTTTCTTCGGAATGGTGCAACGTGACTGGAATCATCCCTCGATTGTCATCTGGACACTCGTCAACGAGGATTGGGGTCCCGGTTTGACGCGCTTGCTGGCAGCTCGCCAATGGCTGGCGGAAACAGCCGACTGGGCCAGACAGGTAGACCCAACGCGCCTGATTGTGGATAATTCGCCGTGTTTCCCTAATTTTCATCTCAATACCGACATCGAGGATTTTCATTATTACGCCGCCATGCCGGAGGATACTGAACGCTGGCGCGACTTTATCCATCATTTTGCTTCCCGTGCCCAGTTTACGTTTAGTCTCAATGATTTCACAAAACGTTCGTGGGATGAACCGCTGATTGTGTCCGAATTTGGCAATTGGGGCCTGCCGAATCTTGAAAAGCTGCGTCAAAGTTATCACCAGCAGGATCCCTGGTGGTTCCAAACAGGCGAAGAATGGTACCCTCCGATTGTCACCCCGAACGGGGCTGAAGATCGCTTTATGGCGGCAGGGCTAGAAAAGGTCTTCGGGAATTGGTCGAATCTTGCTGAAGCCGCACAATGGGCGCAATATCGCGCTCTTAAGTACGAAATCGAGACGATGCGGGCTGAACCAACGCTGGCCGGGTATGTGATCACCGAGTGGAGCGATCTCCATTGGGAAAACAACGGGCTGGTTGATATGGCACGTAATCCGCGCGTCTTTGCGGATATGATGCCGCATTTTAATGCAGATACGGTCATCGTGCTGTTGTGGAAGGTGGTAGACTACTGGTCCGGCGAGGAGGTCCAGTTTGATCTGCGTATCGCGCATCATGGAGCGGAAATCTACCAGAACGCCATTCTGCGCTGGACATTAACAGGATACCCGATACAAGGATGCTCTGATCCGCTGACCTTACGGCCCGGTGAAGTCGTTTCGGCAGGCGGGGTAAGCTTCGCCGCGCCATCCGTATCAGAGCCAGTTTCTGCCAGTGTACTGTGCGTGCTTACCACCGCTGATGGGCATGAGATTACCCGTAATACACAAATGATTATGCTATTTCCAGCCGACTATCAACACGCACCAATCCCGTACCGCGTGTGGAGCGATGACGGGATTATGAACGAATGGCTGGCGGCTCAAGGATACGAACTGGATGCGGGGCGCGGCGTGCGGATCGCGGCGCGGATAGATGAGAGCCTGCTCCGTTTTGTGGAAGCAGGCGGGAAAGCTCTCGTTTGTTTCGCTGAACCGGGTGCAACTGCATTACCAGAAGTGCGCGTTGAGGCTCGTCAGCACACTCCCTGGACAGGCGACTGGGTCGGCGTTTTCAGTTGGGTGAGACCGGGTACCACGCGCGTTCCTGGTGGGCCGCTGCTGGATTTTGCCTGGAAAAGCGTACTGCCCACGCATGTGATCACCGGGTTAAATCGTGAGGACATGCTGGCAGGACTGTTTGTTGGATGGATCCACTTACCAGCGGGGCTGGCGGGACGTGTTGCCTGGGGACGCGGCTCACTCATCGTCACCACGTTTCCACTGCTCACAGCGCCAACGGCACCCACCCATGTTGTCCTGCTGCATGATATGATCAACGCCGCTGCGGATTATGCTCGTTAACATCGCAAAGGGGAACCGCATTGGATTCCCCTCGTGATGCTTATGCGTAACGCAAGATATTCGAGACGGTTTTACGCGCCGCCGAAAGCGCGGGTATCAAGCTGGCGGCAAAGGTGAGCAACAGAACGCCGCCCAGTCCGATAAAAATGGCGGAGGGGGTCAGTTCCAGTTGGAGAACTCCTTCGAAGCCGGTGATTTGAATGAGGGCATATTCCAATCCGAGCATCAGCGGTACACCGCCAATCCAGGCAATGACGCCGACTGTCATGCCTTCGGTTACAAACTGGGCGGCTACTGCTGCCGAACTTGCGCCAACCGAACGCATGACGCCAATTTCTTTCTGGCGTTCAAATACGCTCATAGACAGGGTGATAACCAACCCCAGTGCGCCAACGAGCGCAATCAGAAGGGCCACAAGCTGGAAGATCACCTGGAACGAGGTGTAGCGCTGTGTCACTTCGTCAATCATTTGTACGAAGTTGATGGATAACACGGGGATGCCCGCGAGTGCAAAGACCTCATTGATCTCGCTTAATATCTGGTCTAAATTATCCGCAGTGGCAGCGGAATCCGTCGTGTTGATGAAATACATCTGCGGATAGACCACGCCTTCGGCTTCATAGCCAGAAAGCTGTGCCAGAGTTTCCCATTGCATCCACGCCTGATCGAATGGAAATTCGACGATCCCCACGATCTCAAATTCGGCACGCGCGCCGGGTACCTGCATCGTCACCCGATCCCCAACGTTTTTATGCATGCTGTCCGCCAGCCGGGTAGAAAGGATAATTCCCGACGCCACGTTTTCAGATGAAATCAGGCTTCCATCGCGCAGGTTAAACCGAAAGGCTGGATTGTTTCGATCATAGCCATAGGCCGTAATCTGCCCAGTTGATCCGGCGAACGCCTGGGGTATATATCCCTCAAACTCAACTTCCAGTTGAAAGCCCGGCGTAATCGACTGGACAGTATCAGCGAAATGGGCTGCAATCAGATGCTTAATCTCATCGGGGTGACGTGCCTCAAGCGGCATAATCGCGACCTGGACATTGTAGCTCGCGCGAAATTGATCCAGTGTTCGCGCCAGTTGGCTGAAGGCAGAAAAAAGGCCCATAAAAGCCCCAACCGCCAACGCCAGTGTGATCACTGTGAAGGCCATACGCGCTTTTTTCAACGTGAGGTTGCTCAAACCCTGGCGCACCGTGACCGGCAGAGGCAAACGTTTGATCAAGCGGGGCAGCAATCCTTTGCCATAGGCGGCATTGATACCCAGATCGGTTATTGCATCCAGAATTCGGATGCGCGATGCATTAAAAACAGGCGGCAGCGCGGCCAACACCGGAATCAGCAAACCCAACAGGATGCCCAATATGATCGCGGATGGAGAGATTTGGAACCCCTCCAGGACGGTATTAAGCTCCGGTGCAAGTGCATGGGCCAGCACATTTCCCGCCGGAACACCGACAAGTACGCCAGGGATAACGCCCAAGATGCCATACACGAGTGCAAGACCCGCATAGATCACCAGATGATCGAAGCGGGTAGCGCCTAACGCCTTCATCACCCCGATCTGGCGCTTCTGCTCCATGACGATTGTAGAAATCACATTAATCACCAGAAAACCCGACACCAACAGCGCCGTGATCGCCAGAAAACTCATGATGCTGCCGATCATTTGAGCGCCTTCAAGCAAACCGCTTTGGGCGGGGTCTTCGATCACCGATCCAACAGGGGTATAGGGCGTTTCCGTCGCAATCCAGTTCACCACACTGTCGATCTGATCTTCGGCAGTCGGAAAATCCTTGAAGCGAAACCATAAATCGGTATAGCCGGGCACGCCCACCAGATACATGGCATCATCAGCGCGTGCATACAACGCCGCTTTGGGGTCTGTCAGACCCGCATATGCATCAAACACAATACCTGAAACCGTCCAACTTTCTGTTGTTCCAGCCGCGCCATTTTGTTCCCGCGAGGGACTGAGCACCCGCAGGAATAAAGAATCCCCGGCTTCAAGGTTATATTTGTCGGCCATACGCTGTTCGACAACAACCTCGTTGGCTCCTGCGGTGGGAAACGAACCCGCTTTCAGCCGCAGCGGTTCAACCGGTGATTCATCTCCGAACACGCTCGTTAGCTGACCCGTCTGGTCCAGCACTTCATAAGCCTGGATCGTGCCTTCCTCAAACGTCTCAGCGGCGGGTGAGAGTTTGAAATACACGGTTTCATCTTCCACCCCACCGACCACCCTGTTGGAAGCCTGGCTGAGATCGTTGAGATAGGCGACGTTATCAAAGGTCGCGCCGGGCTTCGCATTTACCTGAACCTGAGCCATCGCAAGTTTGCCTTCATCAATATCCCGTTCAAGCTGGCTGATGAGGGCATCACTCATCGAAAACAGGGCAACGGTTCCCGCCATGCCGACAAAAATCGCCGCGGAGACAAGCAGTGTGCGGCCCTTGCGAGCCAGCACGTCACCGATAATTTTCTTTCTGCGTGTATGCGACATTTCAAACCTTCCGATTGCACTCTGATACTGATTGCAGGATAGTTCGAATCGGAAGATGTGTCGTCTATCGGAGGATACATTCGAGGATACATTACTGATTTCAGGCTATGCCAGCAGCCCCAACTGACGGGCCTTCGCTGCGGCCTGATTGCGGCTGCTTACATCCATTTTGCCCAAGATGCTGTGAACATGCCGCTTCACGGTTCCGGTGGTAATCACAAACTCTTGCGCAATCTCCTGGTTCGATAAACCTGCCGCCAGCAGGTGCAAGACATCCAGTTCACGCTCGCTCAAGGGATCGGCTAACGGCTGTGACGACCTGGGCAGGCCGGGATTGGCAAAATGGAGGAGTTGATCTACAAACAGCGGCGCTACGCGGCGCACACGCGGGAGGAGGGATAAGATAAGCGGGTCTTCATCCAGAAAAGCGCGGTAATATTCCTGGGGAGCGGCACTGCTGACCGCTAAGGCGAGATATTCGCTCTCCTGGCCCAAGCGTTCAGCCGTCAGTGCCTGGAGAATCCGCACCGTGATGAGCCAGCGAAGCAGACTTCGCTCGACCATAAATTGTTCGAGGCGGCTTAACCAGTGAGCGGCCTCGGATAACTGGCCCTGAGCCAACAATACCCGTGCAAAGGTAAGCTGTGTTTCCACTTTTAAATAGTGAGGTTCATCGTCCAGGCTGATTCCGGCAGCCCAATTCGCAGCATAGGGTAGATCGCCCTGGCTCAGCCGGATATTGACCTCTTCGGCAGCTAACCAGGATAAATCGCCTAACGGCAGATCAAACTGCCGAGCTTGTTGCAGCAGGTCCAGCGCGGCTGATGTCTCACCCTGAGCATGCCGCACCAGCGCGGCAACACCCTGTGAAAACGATAACACGCCGCTGAAATCAAAACGCTCGCTCAAGGTGATGCCCTGTTCGACATAGTAACGGGCTTCGGCCAGCTTATTCGCTTCATAATAGAGCATCCCCAGGCGGCTCAGCAGATGGCTGAACGCGGGCGTGATGCGTTCGCTGATTACCTGCTGGCAGACAGCAACCGCATCATGATGCTGCGCATGATTGTCGAGCGCCGCCGCTAAAAACGACGTGATGATGCTGGCAAACGGCTGGGTGCTTATCATTCGCCCGACACGGTTGGCTTCATACAACGTGCTTATCGCGTTGGTAATCGGACGCGTTCGCTCTTGTGCTTCGGCCAGCTCCCAGAGCGCAAGCAAACGCCAGTTGAGTTGATCGGGAGTAAGGAGAGCGAGCGCCTCAGTGGCAAGGCGAAGTGTAAGTTCGTAATCCTGACGACCAATAGCAATGGAACACCGCAGCACCAGCAGTTTTCCCCGATTCGATGGCTGTGGTAGATGCAGTTCGGCTTCATCCGCGTACTGCTCGGCAGCGTCAATATTGCCATCGACAACCAGGAGCCACCCCATATAGGTTGCTAATTGCCAATTCGCTCGAACCCGGTTGTCCGGCAGGGCATTGATCCAGCGCCGTGCAATTGACATATTCCCGTTATAGATCAGACTCTCCGCTGCGATTTCGATTAATCGCTCGGCAGTATCTAATGCGCCGGCTAACAACGCATGATTGATAGCCGGCTCCCACATGCCGTGTTGTTCATACCAACCGCTAGCACGTTGGTGCAGCACTAACTTATGCTGCTGATCCAGCGTGGTCTGCAAAAATTCAGCAAATAAGGGGTGGTAGCGAAACCACTCACGCCCAGCGCCAAACGGGGTCACAAATAAGTTCGCCTGTTCCAGTTCTTTCAAAATACAGTGGCTGCCGGTTTGTCCAGTAAGCGTGTCACACAGCGAAGCAGATAAGTGATCAAGGATAGAAGTTTGGCTCAAAAACAGACGGATATACTCCGGCTGTCGCTGCCAGACTTCTTCGGCCAAATAATCGATGACATGCCGATGACTACCACTAAATGACTCGATAAAACTTTGTGGATCGGTACAGTTTCTGAGTGACAAAGCGGCGAGATGTAACCCGGCGATCCACCCTTCCGTCCGTTGTTCCAACAGGGTAATGGCCTCGGTGGACAAATTCAAATGCATCGCATTGTTTAAATACTGCGCCGTTTCGCTGTGTTCGAAGCGCAGATCGTGCTCCCGGATTTCGTTCAGTTCGCCCTGCACACGCCAACGGGCAAGAGGAAACGGCGGATCGCAGCGGCAGAGCAACACGATATGCAGTTGAGGCGGTTTACGTTCGATAAAGAAGGTTACAAAATCGTGGATGCGCGGGTCTGTCAGCTTTTGGTAATCATCCAGGACGAGGATCAAACGCTCGATCCTGGTCGATACAATATCATTGATCAGCAGCGCTGCCAGCGTTTCTACTGCCGGGATTTTCGCTGTACCAAGTGCCGAATCAAGCGATTCGCCAATCCGGGGATGAATCCGCTGCAAAGCCGCCGAAACGTAACTCACAAAACGGACCAGATCATCATCCCCTTCATCCAATGATAACCAACACCAGGGCAGCGCAACGCTGGCTAACCAAGCACTGATCAGGGACGTTTTGCCAAAACCTGCCGGGGCAGACACAAGCGTTAGCTTGTGGCTTAAGCCATCATTCAGATCGTCTATAAGCTGGGCGCGCACAACCCATTCTGACCGCACAGGGGGTGCATAAAACTTAGTCGCCAATTGCATCGCCATACCCCATTGCAGCAGATAAGAAAAACAGATCACTATAATCTATGTACGATGGGGCGAGGGCGCTGGTTTCTCAGGATGGGGATATTTGGGGAAAGAGCGTACCATCGAACTGGACTTGGTACGCTCTGTAGGAAACTACCGCTTCCCGCTTATTGAATTGAGTGGCGTCTGAACAGCCAGGCCGTAATGGGGACGGAGATCACAATCATCCCAACGGACCACAGGACCGACAACCAGGCTGAATCATCGAGCGGCGTACCCACCAACCAAGCACGGATCGCGTTGATTGCGTGAGTCAGGGGCTGGTTTTCGGCAAAAGTACGGAGGATGTCGGGCATTGTTGCGGTGGGAACAAAGGCACTGGACACAAAAGTGAGCGGGAAGATCAAGACGAAACCTACCCACTGGGCAGCTTCAAGGCTTTTGACAACAAGCCCCAGAATGGCAGACAGCCATGAGATCGCCAGGGTAAATAACAGAGCCAAGCCAATGACATAAACCCATTCGATCAGACTGGCATTCGGACGAAAGCCAACTGCAAACCCGGCCAGAATGATGATGATCCCCGAAATGATATTCCGCACCAGGTCGGCGGCAATGTGGCCGATGACTAAGGCGGTGCTTGCCATCGGAAGGGATCGAAAGCGATCCACAATGCCTTCTTTCATATCGACCGCTAAATTGATCGTTGTGTAGTTTGCACCGAAAGCCAGCGTCTGGATCAGAATACCGGCGAACAGATAGTTCGCGTAACTGACGTTACCCGTGTCAATCGCACCGCCCAAAACATAGCGGTTGAGCAGCATAAACATGATCGGGAAGAGGATCAAAGAGAGGACCTGATCCATACTGCGGATGATATGCATCACGCTGCGCTTCGCCATGAGCCATGAATCAGAGGCAAGCCAATACCAATCGGAACGGCACTCTGGCTGAGCCTGGACGGTTGCTCGCAAGGTAATCTCACTCATTTTTTCATCTCCTCGGTTTTGGGGTGGCCGTTAGAAGCACCATTTCCGGTCAGGAAGAGAAATACGTCATTGAGCGTCGGGCGGCGCATGGACAGGCTTTCAACCTCGATCTGGGCATCCTCTAAACTCTGCAAAATCTGCTTGACGGTTGTCACACCATGACTGGCCGCGATAGTCAACACGCGCTGATCGGGATTGGCCTGAATCTTCGCGCCATCTACTGCCCGCTGGGCAAGGGAAAAATTGCTGTTTCGGGAAATGATTAGATCAACGTGATCCGCACCAACCCGTGCTTTCAGGGAATTGGCATCACCCTCGGCAATGACTCGACCCTCATCAATGACCACAATCCAATCGGCCAAAAAATCAGCTTCGTCCATGTACTGCGTGGTCAGGAGAATGGTGGTACCGCTATTTGCCAGATTTTTGATCAAGGCCCACATACTCAAACGACTACGCGGATCAAGTCCGGTTGTTGGTTCGTCCAAAAAGATGACCGGGGGCGAAGCAATGAGACTCATGGCGAGGTCCAAACGGCGTTTCATGCCGCCGGAATAGGTCTTGACGGGACGCTGTGCGGCGTCAACCAGATCGAATTGTTCCAGTAACTCACGCGTGCGCTGTTTGGTGTCGGCGTGACTCAAGCGGTACAGCCGACCCAGCATGAGCAGATTCTCTTCACCCGTCAGATAACCATCAACCGCTGCAAACTGTCCCGTTAAGCCGATACTGCTCCGCACTTCACAAGCCTGCTGCACCACATCAAATCCATTGACATAGGCTTCGCCACCGTCGGGAGGCAGGAGCGTACTCAGGATGCGAATAGTGGTTGTTTTACCGGCTCCATTGGGGCCAAGCAAGGCAAGGATCGAACCGCGCCTGACATTAAAATCAATGCCATGCAGGACTTTGAGGTCCTTATACGACTTCTGGAGATTCCGCACTGCAATGGCGTTATCGGCAGTGTGTAGCTGTTTCCTATCCATAGAGTGACCTCCATAAATTCACGATGGCATTATTGTACATCTGTTCTAAATAAAAAGAAAGACCAATTATATAAAAAATACAAATATATGTTCTATTCTGGTGAAACGAGTATCAAATTCGCGGAGAAAATTGGCACCCCCTCCCCCCCCTTTAACCCACGTTTG
>CAYYNB010000150.1:4789-15495 GCA_964472565.1 uncultured Anaerolineaceae bacterium | reverse complement strand
GCCACCATCACC
Source organism: uncultured Anaerolineaceae bacterium (assembly GCA_964472565.1). Lineage (GTDB taxonomy): Bacteria > Chloroflexota > Anaerolineae > Aggregatilineales > Aggregatilineaceae > DATAMF01. Next base: position 15,483 of record CAYYNB010000150.1, on the reverse strand, counting down.
CGTTCGATGTGCTGGCGCGGGTGTCGTAAAACGCCTATAGTATTTGCTTGGTAGATCGGGGCACGAGGAGAGAAAAAACGGTGGAGAAACTCACACTCAGTCAACTCCGCAACAGCGATCCGGCAGTGCGGCGGCAGGCAATTATTGTGTTGGGCCGTTCGCAGAATCCGGCGGCGCTCAAACCGCTCGAAGGGGTGTCCTGTACCGACCCGGACCCCAAGCTGCGGGAACTGGCGCTCAAAGCGATGCAGTACATCCAGCGGAGTCAAACAACTGCGCCACCGCCATCTGTCCAGCCGTTGCCACGCATCTCGCCCCAACCGTCGCCGGACATCTCCCCCCAGGCGGAACGCCGCGCCAAACACAGCTTTGATCAGGCCCTGGATGCACATGTGGCGGGCGACCGGACGCGGACGCTCAAGGAACTGATGCAGGCCCTGGCGCTCAATCCGAAGCTGGCCGAGGATGACGTATTCACGAATCTGGCCGGGCAGGTGTTGAATCTCCCACCGCAGCAGGCCGTCCAGGCCCTGTTGAGCCGCTCCGGTCAGGCTGCGCCCGCTGCCGTCGCCAAAGCGCCCGCCAATCCGAAGCGGAAAGCGATCAGCCGCTGGCTCCTGCTGGTTGCGACCCTGGTGCTCGCGGTGATGGTAGTCTGGTTTGTGGACAGTGGGCTGTTCGCCCGCTATAAGCTGGCGTACCGCACGTGGCGGCTCAAACAGAATGTGCAGACGCTGGCGAACGGCCAGGAATATTATCTCATCATCCCCGGTGGTGATGCGCCGCCGGACGGCTGGGCCGTCGTGGTGGCGATGCATGGCTACGGCGGGGATGGGGTATCGATTCTGAGCGAGGATTTTTTCGATATTGCGGAGAAAGAACGCGCGATTATCGTCCTGCCGACCTTTACCGATTATGACGACGATGACGATACTTTCACCCAGATCAATGTCGGCCTACAGAGCAACCTCACGGCGATTCTGAATAAGCTAGCCAAAGATTACCCGGTCAGTTCTAAAGGGGCGGTCTTATATGGCTTCTCGCGCGGGGCGATGTTTGCAACAGAGTATTTCAGCAACTATTCGGCCCAGGTATCGGCAATTGTCGCGGAGGCCGCGCCCCAGGTGATCATTCCGCCCGTTGGCACGTATCTGCGCCCGTGTGTTTTTTTGTACGGGGCAAACGATGGCCTGCAAAATTACACCTATTCCAGCATTCAGCAGTGGGAAGTGATGGGCTACACGGTGACGTATGAAATTGTGCCGGATGCCGGGCACGAGGTCACGCCGCGCGGGATGCATTGGGTGCGCGAGATGATCAGACGCGTGCATGCGGGGTAGGGCGGGCTTGAAAACACCGGGGACTTTCGGTCATAGTTTTTAATGCCGTTTTAATTTCGGTCTGCTAAAATAGAATAAAGACGTTAATGTTGTATGGATGAACAATGTCTGAATTCACAATTGAACATTCCCGGACCGAACCCATTGTGATCGTCACGGAACGCGAGACTTACAACCCCATCGAACAAATGGACCTGATGATCGATGCTATTGTTGCGGAAGTCGAACGCTTTGACCGCCCCGGTTATGCGATTGTTGTCCAGAAGGCGAAATATAACATGGACGAAATGATCCAGGGGGCGCAAAATATTCGGGTCAAAGGGGAACGACTGCGCAACCATCCGAAGTATCGCGGCACGCTTTTTGTCTCACCCTATCTCTTTAATAAAATGGCCCTTGAGGGACTGTCCAGCGAAGCGTTCGGCAAGCTGTTTTATCAGGTTTTTGATACCGTTGAAGAAGCGCTGAACTTCGCCCGCTCCACGCTGTAAAGTTTACGACCCGTGCCATTCCCGGCACAAACGCGCGCACGCCCCCTTGCCACCACCATTGGTGAGGGGGCCGGGGCGGGCGTTGCGATCCCTCCCCAACCCCTGTTTCTAACCTAGTCGTCTGCTTCGGTGGTTGGCAGCGTGGTGATGGCTGGCCCGGTGCCCAGTTTGACGATGTAAATTTTCTCCGGCGGGAAGTTGCCCAGCAGCAGCGTGTTATTGTTCGCCCAGGTCAGCGGTTGGCGGTTCCTTGTCGTGGGCGGCAGGAACATCCCGGCCAGTACCAGGCGTCCCGGTTCCCCTGGCCGTTCAGAGATGTACAGCCCCGGCCCGTCTTCCAGCAGTTGATCGGTCACAATATAGGCAAAGGCATGCCCATCCGGTGCCCACGCCGCACCCCGCACCAGGTACTGCTCGTTTAGCATGAAGGACTGCCCATCCTTGATGCGGAAGATGCGAAACGGGCTGATCTGCGGGTCCAGGCGGCGGGTGCCGTCTTCGGCGGTAATCGTTTGGGTCGCGTATTGGCCCCAAACGAGATCGGAATAGGTCATCAGGTATTCGCCGTCTGCTGAAAACTCGACCCACCACGCCGGAGACGTGAGCACATCACCATCCCGCCGGTACTCGTAAACGCCCACCTTGCGCGGCTGCTCAAATTTCGCGTTTGTGATCCATGTGGCGATGGCCGGATTATCCAGATCATTGGGAAAGTAGTTGTAGGCCCACTGCTTCCGATTCGGCGCTTGGTCGAAGGCAAAAATGGAGTACATCTGCTCGATGGCGATTGTGCCGATCTCTTTCAGATCGCTGCCATCGATATTCATGCTCATGATGCTGGCCCCCTTCGCCGGATCATAATCCCCGGCGTACCGCACGAAAGCGATCTGCTTGCCGCCGTTGATAAAACGCGCGCCCAGATCAGTAAAGGCGTCTTTTCCCTCTTCATCAAATGGCGTGCCTTCGAAGCCGTCATCGGTGAGATTGGTGAGCGTGCCTTCGCGCATATCCGCTATCCAGATGTCTGGCTCACGAAATCGGCGCAAAAAGTCAACGTTAACGATCAGATGGCGGCTGTCCGGCGACCAGAAGGTTAGATCGTTATCAAGCCGCAGTTCGGGTTCTTCCAGGTCGATGCAGCGCTCCTGCTCGCCGGAAATGGTATAGAGACATAATTCGCTGACCTTCGCATGGACAAAGTGTTCGCCATCCGGCGCAAGATACGCGCTGGTGTTAATGGGACCCGCCATCAGATCAAGTTCCTGCACTGCCACCACGTTCAGTTGGGATACATCCAGCGGCTTGTCCTGGTCTTTATCGTCCGGATCATCACCGCAGCCGCCCAACATGAGGACGACGATTCCCAATCCCACTATCCAACGTTTAAAATGCTGCATAATTTTCCCCTCTTTGGTTTTATGAATCTTGCTCCAGTGTTGCGTTACTTTCTCCTTCGCCCAACTGCACAATGATCGTTTGGTCGGGCGGCACACTTCCCAATAAAATTGTGTTGCTGCTCGCCCACATCAACGGCTGGCGGCCTCGCGCGGTGGGCGGCAGGAACATGCCCGGCAGCACCAAGCGCCCCGGTTCGCCCGGTCCTGCCGACAGATAGAGGCCGTTTTCCTCACCCAGCCGTTTATTGTTGACCAGATACACAAGCGCATGCCCCGACGGTGCCCACGCGCCGCTGCGCACCAAATACTGCTGGTCTGCCAGAAACACCCGCCCATCTTCGACTTTATAAATTTGCAGTTCATCCGCATAGGTCATCAGATACTGACCATCGGGCGAAAACTCGATCCACCAGGGCGTTGAAGTGATGGCCCCTATCTGGCGCGGATTCTGGAAGCGGGCATTGACCAGCCATACGCCCTGATCCGGATCATCGGTGTCTTCCTGAAGATAGTTGAAAGCCCACGATTTCTGATCGGGGGCAGGGGCAAGCGCCAAAACGGAAAGCGCCTGGCTGATGGTGAGGGTGCCGATCTCTTGCAGCGCGCTGCCATCGGGGTTGATACTCATGACGGCTGCTACCTGAACGCCCTCTGCGTCAGCCGGATAACGGATGAAAACCAGCTTCTTGCCGACAAAACGCGCGCCACAGTCGATCCAGCGCGGTTCATTGGCGATCTCTTCTTCCGTGAGATTGCTCAGCGTTCCGGCGGTGGTATCCGCTACCCAGATGTCGGCGATGCGTGGATAGCGGGCCAGGTGAATGCCAATCGTCAGATAGCGGCTGTCGGGCGACCAGCGCACCGTCTCGCTGTCGAATGTTTTGAGGAGACGTTCACCTAAATCAAAACAGTGCTCCCGCTCGCCGGAAAGCGTATAAATACAAAGCCCGTCGCCGTTGATATACGCAAAATGCTGGCCGTCCGGCGCAAGGTAGGCGGTGATCCGCAGCGGCCCGGTGAGCAGGTCCAGTTCCTGAACCGAAATGATGTTGAGCTGGGACACATCGAGCGGCTGGGGTGGCGCTGCCGCTTTTTGCTCGTCGTGTCCGCACCCGCCCAGCATCAGCCCGATGCTTCCCAGTAAGATGATCCACTGCTTGAATTGGTGCATATTATTCAGCAGCCTGCGTTGTGGTTGCGTCGGCTGTGAATGCGATGCTTGCTCCCTCCCCCAACTGCACAATGATTGTCTTTTCGGGCGGAAAGCTTCCCAGCAAAATCGTATTGTTGCTGGCCCAGATCAGCGGCTGGCGGTTCATACTCGTAGGGGGAATGAACATCCCCGGCAGCACCAAACGCCCCGGTTCGCCCGGTCCTGCCGCGAGATAAAGACCCGGCCCGTCTTGCCCGCCTTGCAGCAGTTGATCGGTCACGATATAGGCGTAAGCATGACCATCGGGTGCCCACGCCGCGCTCCGCGCAAAATATGTCTCGTCCGCCAGGAAGGACTGCCCATCTTTAACATTGAAGATGCGGAGCGGGCTGGCCTTCGGATCGAAGCGTGGATACTCGCCCTCCGGGGTGATGGTCGGGGGCGGATAAGACTGTATAAAAAGCTGATCCGAATAGCTCATCAGGTACTGCCCGTCAGCGGAGAACTTCACCCACCAGGCTGGGGCGGTGATGGTTTCGTCGTCGCGCGTATAGTCGAAGACTCCCACTTTGCGCGGATGCTCGAATTGGGCATCTGTTACCCACGTGCCCATGTTCGGATCGTCCAGATCACTTGGAAAGTAGTTGTAGGCCCACTGCTTGCGCGCTGGCGACTGGTCAAACGCAAAGATCGAATAGCGTTGATCGGTCTGGATTTTACCGATCTCTTTCAGGTCGCTGCCGTCCACTTTCATGCTCATAATCGTCGCGGTCTGAGACTGTTCGCGGTTATACGGATAACGCACAAAAGCCAGCCGCTGCCCCTCATTGATGAAGCGCGCGCCCAGATCAATGAAGCCTGGCTCTTCTTCCTTATCGTACATCAGGAGACTTCCCTCGAAGCTGTCATCGGTGAGATTGGTGAGGGTGCCCATCCGCATATCTGCTACCCAGATGTCGGGATCACGATATTGGCGTAAGAAGTCGGTGGCAACGATCAGATGGCGGCTGTCCGGCGACCAGAAGGTTAGATCATTGTCGAGGTGCAGGTTGAGTTCTTCCAGGTCAATGCAGCGCTGCTGCTCGCCGGAAATGGTATAGAGACAGAGCGCCGTGCCATCGACATAGGCGAAGGATTCGCCGTCCGGCGCAAGGTAGGCACTCGTTCGTCCTGGTCCCGCGAGCAGGTCAAGTTCCTGGATCGAAATCACGTTGAGTTTGGATACGTCGAGCGGCTTATCCTGGTTTTCATTGTCCTGATCATCACCGCAGCCGCCGAGCAGCAGCGCTGCGATTCCCAACCCCACGATCCATTGTCTAAACTGATGCATCACTACCCCCATCGATAAAGGGCAGGGGCCAATTTAGCCCCTACCCAAGAAGCGCCTTACCAGTTTTTGTTCCCGGTATAGTTATAGGTGTGCTGGCAGTTCGGTTCGCTGCTCAGTGTGAGCGATTGCACCATTTCCACTGTCGAATCGCTGGTGAAGCGCAGCGTCATGCTGATCGTACCGGTGCCGAGGACATTCGGGCCAGAATACGCATAGACGTTCGGCTGGATGCGCATCAGATAATACGCTTTTGCTTCCATGCCGCGCCACATGATGCCGCCTTCGGCAGGTGTGATCGCCGCGAGGTGATCACAGAAGTTGATCGCGGGTGCGCCGGAGCAGGTGCCGCTCATCTTGTCGGAGCCGGGGTACATCTGCCAGACGGTTTGCGCAGTGGGCGAAAAATCCGCTTCGCCGGTATCACCCGCGCTGCTCGTATCCCCACTTCCGGCGGCGGGCGGTGCAAAGGTCAGCGGCGGGGGTTCGACCTGCGCCACAGCGGAGCAGTCCCCCAGCATCCCCACACCCGCCTGTGGCACCCACGCATCCTGATCGCCGGTTTCCAACTGCCACCAGGGCGCGTTATTCGGATCATTCGCCCAGCCGATCACGCTGTAGCTGGCTTCAGGATTCATGTTATTCAGCACACCGCGTTCTTCGCCAGGACCGACGCGCATCGTCACCGTGCCGCCGTCCGCCGGGACCCCGACCACACAGGTCAGCGTGCCGGGCAGCAGTGACACGGGCGCATCGACCACATCCCCGAAGGCATACGAGGGCGCAAGAGTTGGTGCGGCGGCGGGCGAGAGGCCATCGGCCCCGCCCAGGCGAACCGTGATCGCTTCGCCAGCGGCGGCGTCGGTGCTCTGGCCGCGCGTGGTTGCCGTGACCGAACCGGACAGCACCATGACCGCCAGCGACTCATTCGCGGCGGCGTGAACCAACAGGGTCGCATCACTGAAGGCGAGCGTCACCTGATTGATCTGGATACTGGCCGCGTTTTCGCCCGTATATTGCAGCAGCAGACCCGACGGAGCCGCCCCGCATAGTTCCGCGCGCGGGCCGGTGGTCAGCGTGAACGATTGGAACGGCTCGCTGGTCACAAACACCGGGGAGACATCATCCGGGGCCAGCACATCGAGCGCCGTGATCGCGCTGTTATCGCCTTCCCATTCGATCAGGCGGACAAACACCCAGGCGGCGGTACCATCCGGCATCTGAATCCGCACCCAGTCAGCCTGTTCGTTGCGTCCATCGGCTACCGCGCTGGTATCCGGCAGCAGTTCGCCCACCGCCGCGTACGTCGTGCCCGCGCCGTTGCGCAGATTGATCGGCGCATTGCCGCCGTTGGTGATCGTCAGGGTGGGGCGATCCGTCGTTTCTGCGACCACCGGCTTCGCCATCTGCGCCTCGCCAAACAGGGCCGCCGTCACCGCACCGTCGGCTAATCCGGCGGGCAGCATCAGCATGGCGACGCCCCATTCGTCCGCTTCGGGGTTCGCGCTGACCGTTGCCAACCCGTCGAGTCCATCCAGCGTCACGGTATCGCCCGCCGCGCCGAATGTCGCGCTGGTATCGGCCAACGTGCCCGTCACGCCCGCATACCCATAGCAGACTTCGCCGGGAGCGAGATCGGTGCAGGCCGCGCGCACGCCGTTTAAGACTTCAGCGACGAACTGGGTACATTGATCGCCCTCTTGCGCGGTGACACCCGGCGCGGAGCGGAAGGGGCTGTTGGTGGCTACCAGTAAGGCTAAAATCAATCCTAAAACGAGTCTTCGCATCGTGCTTTTCCTCCAATTTACTCTGCCAAAGTGCATCTTTCATATATATAATGACATCTTACGAGGAAATTGAAAACAAATAAGGAGTACTGATGCGCCGTTTTATGCTGATTATGCTGCTTCTGCTGGCGGCTCTGGCGGCCTGTGCGGAAGAAGAATCGAAAGACGAAGGCAACGCCCCCAAAGTCGTCGAGGATTATCTGAAGGCGAAAGTGGCCCACGACGCAACCAAACTCGTCAGCCTGGCGTGTAAGGCCCAGGAAGCCAAAGCGAACCAGGACGCGAATTCGTTTAAGTCCGTCAAGGCGGAACTGCAAGACATGAAATGTACGCAGGCGGGCAAAGAGGGCAGCGCGATTCTGGTGAGCTGCGAGGGCAATATTCATGTGGATTACGGCGGCGAAACGCGCGATTTTAATCTGAACACCACACAGTACCGCGTGATCGAAGAGGATGGCGCGTGGAAGTGGTGCGGAGAAAAAGCCGTCGCCGTGCCGGAGACAACCGAAGCCGCCACTGCCGAAGCCACCGACGAACAGTAATTCCCGCTCACAAGATATTCTGGTCGGGGCGATTCATGAATCGCCCCGGCAACCGCCGACCATTACGCGAAAAATGGGTATCCTACACGATGGTATACCCGCCATCCACCGGGAACGCCACCCCCACGATCAGCGAGGCTTTGTCCGAACACAGCCACAGCACCGCCTCCGCGACTTCATTGGCGGTGCCCAAGCGTCCGATGGGTTGATGCTGGAGCATGCCCTGTTCGGCGTCGGGATTGTGCGCCAGAATCCCTTCGGTGGCGGGGGTGCGAATCCAGCCGGGGCAGACGGCATTGATCCGAATGCCCTTTTGCGCGTACTGCATCGCGCCCGACTTGGTGAGGCCGATCACGCCGTGTTTCGCCGCCGAATAGATCGGGGCGAACGGGTACGCGCGCAGCCCATCCACCGACGAATTGTTGACGATGCTGCCGCCGTTGGTCATCGCCAGGATTTCGTATTTCATGCACAGCCACACACTTTTGAGATAGCCCGCGATGGTTTTGTCGAATTCGTCTTCGGGCACTTCGGCCAGCCACCCCTCCATGCCGCCGCTGCCGCCGTTATTGAAGGCGTAATCCAGCCGCCCGTAGGCTTGCAGCGTGCGCTGAACCATCGCTTCGACCTGATCCGCCTGCGCCACGTCCGCGCCGATCCACATCGCCTCGCCGCCCTGATCCTTGATCGCCTGGACGACTTTTTCGCCCGTTGCTTGCGTACGATTCACCACCGCGACCCGCGCACCTTCGCGGGCAAACGCCAATGCCGCCGCATCGCCAATCCCCGAACTGCCGCCCGTCACCAGCGCGACGCGGCCCTGCATCGTTCCTGCCATTGCTGATTCCTCCCAATGTGAATGATTCTGGTAGGGGCAATTCGGCCCCTACAAACACCCTAATATTTTATTCTTCTGCCACTTTCAGCACCGCATCGAGCGTTTGCAGTATCAAGGTAGGAGTTCGAAGTAGTCGGTGTGGCTGGGGCGGATTATCGAGAAGTCGCGCCGATCAAATGTACAGATTCGGGTGATATTCATCCGCTCGGCTAATGCGGTTATACAACAGTCCACCAAATCGAGATCCGCATCCATATAAGTTCGCATGATGTCCATCGCACGGGCGAAGTCAGGCAGAGTCAGTGGGATGAAGGGTGGGCCTTGAGCAACTAACAAATTTCCAAAGTGAAGAGCCAGCCGCCTTCCACCCAATCGGCGTAAATTATACATCGTTTCCGGAAGTACAACGTCAGGAAGCAGCAGTCTGATACCTTGCTGGGCAGCAAACTGTTTCGCTTCTGTATGATGGATGTCGCGTATGTAACCCAGCGCGATCAGAAAACTTGCATCGAGCAGCACATTAATCATCGTCGCGCTGATCCAGGTTCTGTGTGCGTTTCCACTTCTCGTAATTGTGCTGCTCGAAGTGTTGGCGGCTGTGCTCCGAGGCAGAAGGGTCGTCTTCTAACCACTCGCTTTCTAGTGCTTCCATGCCTTCGGCAATCGCCAGCGCCCAGTTGGGGCGGGTGTATTGTTCCAGCAAATCCCCGAAGACATCATCCAGCGTGCGGCCCTCGGTCCGGGCCAGGGATTCAAGGCGGTCAACCAGATCGGCGCGCAGTGTAATCGTTTTGGCGGTCATCGTCTAATCCTTATTCGCATCCTGCCCCTATTGTAACCGGATTCGGGTCGGGGCGATTCATCCGCGAATCGCCCCGACCAACCATTCACATTTTATTCTTCTGCCGCTTGCAGCACCGCATCGAGCGTTTGCAGTGTCAGCAGATTACGCACGGTGAACCCCGCTTGCAGATTATCATCGATAAAATGGCACACCAGGCCATCTTTGGGCGAACTGAGATGCGTCGTTTCGACTTCATCCACGCCCTTATTTGGCAGCGGATCGAGCGCCATCCACAGATTGATCAGCGGGATGTCGTAATCTTCGGCAATCTTGGCGACGATCTGGTTATAAAGTTCCGATTTTTCGGGGAATTCGGGGCGGTTCGGGAACGTGCTGAGGAGGGGCAGCACATTGTTACGCTTGGTTTCCGCGACAATCGCCCGCACGAAATAATCAAACGAGGCTTCATCCAGGTAATACACGTCATTCGTGCCGAACATGATCAGCGCGATGCTTGGCTGGCTGAGGCGAAATTCGCAGCCCAGCGGCGTCTCGCCCGCTTCACAGAATTCGGGGTTGGCCCACAGACTGTCGAGGATGCTGGACGAGTTGAAGCCGCCCGCCGCCGCCTGACTCTTACGCGCGAAGGCGTTCAGATCGGCGCTGGCAAACTGGTCGATCACCGCCTGTAGATCGGCGTACTCGCCCAGATCATACTTCTCTTCACCAATCGGGATCAGGAAAAAGGGGTTATCGGTCATGCAGTCGCCCACTTTGGCGAAGCTGTTCGGGTTATTGCCCTGGTCCAGCCCGGCGCGATACAGCGCCAGCGCTTGATCGCTGATCTCCGGTACGATAGGATACTCGGCCAGATCGATCTCTGCGACGGACGCCGGATCGAAGTCGCCCAGCACCGGCTCAACGACAGGCAGCAGGGTTGGCGTGGCATCCTGCGCCGCCAGCGCACCGGACGATCCGCCCGCGCCGATCACGGCGGGGGGGGCGGGGCGGGGGGGCGCGGCGGGGGGGGGGCGG
>CAYYNB010000150.1:0-4779 GCA_964472565.1 uncultured Anaerolineaceae bacterium | reverse complement strand
CACCCCCCCTCACATCCCTCCACCAACCCACCGTGTGCTTTTTGCCATCATCTTCTCCACACCTCTTTAAGACCAAAAATCTGCGCGAGATTATACACAAAAATCCCCTCTCCGGCTTGAGATGGGATTAAGAGGCCGTACCGTGCCCTCCGTTTGCTCCGCGTGTTTCCATATCCTGGAACTCCGCCTCAAGCGCAGCCCAATTCGCGTGAATATCACCAAGGATCGTTGCATGATCCATGTATCATCTGGCTCGATCAGTACAAGTTTAGGAATTAGGACAGCGGAGTAGCAAAAGGAACTGCAATTTTCAACGCTTCTGCCATTGTGCGTACTTCTCTAGCCTAATCGGCAAAATGAGTAAGAAAGTAGTACAAGTTGTAGATACTGAGACACATAAAAAAAATCGTTGCCACTCCCAACAACAGCAAGGCGATTCGAACAGAGCGGCGGTAGCTCATAGCAATTCCGGTGCGAAGAAATCGGATACCGGACACGAACTGTAACGGAAGCAGGACAACAAGCCCCAGGACGCCTCCGTACAAAAGGGGCACCCCATAGCTCAGCAAGGCCAACACCCCGGCAGCAAGCATCAGCCACCCGCGCATCGTTCCCCGTATCCCCCATTCAGGATACGCTTGAAGATAGACGATCAGGCCGCCGGACAGAATGAACAGGCTCGGTCCCACAATGAACCAGATCAGTATCAGACTGTCGAAGAAGTCCATGCGTTATTTTCCTCCAAACAACTATGCACCCTGTTGTTCAATCTCCGAAATCCATGAACGATTGCACCAGTTGGCATCCCGGTGGGGGGGATATCCGCTCAAAAACACGGCGAGAATCAGTAGGGGCAATTCACGATGAATCGCCCCTACAACGCGGAATTAATTACTGAAGCATATCATCCAGCGTGGCAACCGCCGCATCCAACACCGGATCGGTTTCGCTGAAGAGGGTTTCTTCTGTCACGGGGACCACTACATCGGGCACCACACCCGTACCCTCGATGTGAATCTCGCCTTCGGCATTCACCGCACGGCCAATCGTGTACTGGAAGTATTCGCCTTCGGGCATGGCGAACTGGTCCACACTGCCGCCCGCGCCCGCGCTGGAATACTGCCCCACGACGGTAGCGCGATCTTGCAGCGTCATGGCATACGAGAAGAACTCGCACGCACTGGCGCAGCCCGGCCCAACCAACACCACCAGCGCGCCTTGATAACGCAGATTCTCTTCCGGCGGGTACATCCGTTCAACGGTTTCAGGATCGAAGAAGAAGTCATCGATGTCTTTGGCGTAATAGCCCGTATTGCCGACGATCATTTCCTCATCGAAGAAATACCCGGCCATCTGGTCCGCCAAAAAGCCGCTGCCGCCGCCGTTCTGCCGCATATCCACGATCAGACCGGGGATTTCGTAATCGTTCATGGTCTGGATCATACGTTCCCACAGTTCAGCGGTCAGGCGTTCGTTGTCGAAGAAGCTGTAAATTTTCACGTAGCCGTAGCCGCTGTCCAGAATTTCAAATTCAACGGGCAGTTCGATCCCGGTCAGGCCATACGACGACGACGCGAAGCTCAGGCTGACGCGCTCTTCGATGGTGGTCAGCGTGGCGGTGGTCGGTTCGCTGTCGCCCGGATTCTTGTAGGTCACTTCGACAGCGGTATCAACCGGGAAGCGGATCGCGTAGCGAAGCTGCTGCAAACGGCGGTCCTGTTCATTGCTGAACGGGCTGGACCAGGGCACATTCGCGCTGACAAAATCGTTGATCGGCGTGCCGTTGATCGAGACGATCTCGGTGCGTTCCTGGATTCCGGCTTCCGCAGCGGGGCCGCCGTCCAGCACGAAATTCACCAGCACGCGGCCATCGTCCACATCGCGGATCGCCATACCCAGCCCGCCGCTGGTTTCCTGGTAAAACAGGTCCTGATTGAAGGGGCCGCTGACGTGTGTATCGGGGATCGACCACGCGAAGTCACGCAGCGCCAGCCGGTAAGCATCCGGGTCCTGGTCGGCTTCGGCCTGTTCAAAACGGGGGCGGAACTCGGCGGCTTTGGCTTCCCAATCGATGCCCTTGAGTTCGGTAAAGGCATATTCGCGGCTCATCAGGTCGATCATGGCGTCGAAGGCTTCGGTGTATGACATCTGTGAGAAGTCATTCAGCACCGAAAATTCACCTTCGATCAGATCGATGGTCTGTTCCTGCGAACGGTCAAAGGTGAAGGGATCGGTGTCCAGATCGACCACCGTGTAACCCTGTGGGATACCCACAATCGGATCGTCTTCGGTGAACAGGAAGCCATCCGCGCCGAAAGCGGACGGAAAACCCTGTTGATCGTCGGGCGCGTAGATCAGCAGTTTGCCGCCGATGATTTCCATGTTATCCGCTGCACCCGTGCCAACACGGGTTGAGGCATAGGCCGTTGACCAGCCGCCGCCGCCCAGGTCGCGCTTTTCCAGATACGAATCGCCAAAGGTGTTGGTCCAGTAGGCGATGGCATAAATCTGGATGCCGGTATCTTCGCCGCCGTCCTGATCCACATCACGCAGCGTGCCCTGTGGTTCCAGCGGCAGTGCGAGGCTGTAGGTGAAGGGCGAGGTGAAGAAATCTGATGTGATCTGGCCCATCATCTGCGACGCGAGCGGCATCACAAAGCCGCGATCCCGGTCCACAAATCCGGCCTGGTCCTCGGTAATGATCAGCGGTTCGGCTACACCCGCCGTAAAGAAGACATTGCTGTAGCTGACACTGCCGGTGATGTATACCGGGCCGCCTTCATCATTCGTGATCGGGGCAGGGGTCAGCGGTTCGTCCCCACCCTGGCCGGATACCGTTCCCAGCGGGAGCAGTGCCGCCAGCAGCATAATGATTAACCCGCGTGAGATTACACGCCTGAACATCATATGTTTCTCCTTGTTCTTAGCTATTTTTATCAGGCCGAGCGCCTGTATAACTTTATACGTGGTGGGCGGTTAGAGTAGCCATCGCACAGAACGCTTGCAGGCCGGAGTTTACATCGGACCGCATTTTGTGTAAAGTTCTAGCGTATTCAGGATGAACCCTATGGCAAAGTATAAATCTGTATTTGAAATGATAACCTCCCTGGGCTTCGCGGCTGCCGCGCTGCTGATCCTGTTGGCAATGGCTTTGGCCCAGGAGGGGATCGAAGGAATCTGGATGGTGGTGGCGGCCTTCGCCGAACTCGGTTTGTTAATCGGCGGCGTCTGGCTGGCCTATCGTTATGTTCAGCATCGCATGGGCCGCACCCGGTTGATTATCCTGGATGACGAGGGCATGAAAGCCAAGCGCAGTTTGGGCGAAGAGGGCGAATTGGTGATTTTGGGCTACGATCCGGGCACCCAATTGTTCACTTTTCAGGGCCGGGGCAATCAGGTGATGGATCAGCCTGTGTATTTGACCGCCAGTTTGTACCGGTTGAAGTATGACTGTTCCGCCATTACGATCAGGCTGGCCGAGGTCGAACAGGATAGGATCATCCCGCTGATGGACGTGACAGGCCGGGGATCACAAAGTTTTGCGGTGGAAGCGGATGGGCGTTATGTGTTTCAGGTCGAATGCCGCCCCGGTGCAAAGTGGCGAATTGAATGTGTACAGTTATAAATGGATGAAGGCGTATGGTTCGACGATCAGGGCTAGTTCTGCTGCTGGTATTTGTCTGGTTTTCCCCTCTTCTTCACAGTGAGGCGCAAAGCGGCCCGCCGCTGCAAGCCTGGACGCATTACGCGCAGACCGTCTACAGTAATTCGGATCGCAGCAGCGCTATTATTGGGGTGCTGGCTCCGCATGCCGAGGTCTATCTCGAAGCCCGCAGCGCCGACACTGCCTGGGTTTTGGGCCACAGTCTCGACGGCCAGACGCGCGGCTGGGTCGAAAGCCGCTTTCTGGAACTCGCCGCCGATGTGCAGGTAGGCAGTTTATTGATCAGCAATGAGCTGATTTTTGTGCCCCCCGCCGCATCGACTGCCTATCTCAGCGTCGATCTGAATGCCTACCCGATTGTTCCCGTCGCTTTTGGGCAGGCCCACGCGATCTTCGGGTTGAGCCAGATTCGCGGCAAAAATGCACATGTGGTGTCCAAAATTGGCGACTGTATCTCAGACAACGAACATTTTCTCAGCCCCTTTGGGTGGGGCAATTATACGCTGGGCAACTTCGCCAGTTTACAGCCGGTGATCGACCATTTCCGCGAAGCGCTGGCCTATGACAGTCTGGCCGCCTATAACGGGCTGGTGACAACGGCGGTACTCGATCCGCTGTTCGCCAATCCCATCGCCTGCCAGCCGGGTGAAACCCCGCTGCGTTGCGAATACCGGATGCATAACCCATCCGTGGCGATTATCATGTTCGGCGCGCAGGATTTGCTCTTCACCCCCGCCGATCAATTCAATTTGAATCTGCGGCGCATTGTGCATGAGACCATCCAGGCGGGCATCATCCCCATTCTGAGCACCTTCCCCGGCAATACGCAGATGTGGGATGAGGCGATTTTGTATAATCAGATCGTGGTACAGATCGCGCTCGATTATGACATCCCGCTCATGAATCTGTGGCGCGCGCTGGACAACCTGCCGAATCACGGCCTCAACACCGACGGGCGGCACCTGAGCCTGCCGCTCACCACCTCCGGCGATCTGACCTCCTCCAATCTGGTACGCGGTTATCCCATGCGGAATCTGGTCAGACTGCCAGCGCTGGATGCCTTATGGCGGGGTGTGTTGATTTGATGTATTCTGGTCCTGGAATATAACTCCCTA
>CAYYNB010000149.1:0-15619 GCA_964472565.1 uncultured Anaerolineaceae bacterium | reverse complement strand
CCGACGCGCGACTAGATCCGCCGGAGGACCCCGGCTACTGGAACTGGCCCCAGGCGAAGCTGCTCGGTGAAACCTGGGTTCGCACCGATTTTCAAATGCCGCCATATCCGGGCAGCATTCTGACCTGGCCGAAAAAAGGCTGGGACGACCTGATGAAGTTTCTTCGGGAACGCGCAGCGGCGAAGCAGGAACGCGAGGCCTATGACAACCTGCCCCTGTTCGCGGTGCTGGCGGTAGAAGAGACGGAGCGGAAGCGGCGCATACAGGCGGATTGATGCATACCAATCGCCGGGAGTAACGAGAGCGAGCGCATATGGCTGAGAAGGACCTGGAATTGAACCTGCTGCTGAAGGGCACCGTCACGCCCTCGGTCAAAAAGGTGCTGGACGCGAACGCCGCCTTCAAAAAGGACCTGAGTGAGCTGAAGGGCATCGCCAAGGATATGCGCCTGGATCCCTTCAAGGACCTCGCGACCCAGGTCGTGCGGCAGCGCGCGGTGGTCGAGGACCTCAACGACGAGTACCGGCAGCTTGACCGGCAGCTCCGGGCATCCGGCGAGGGGGCCGAGGTGGCGGCCCGCAAGTACCTGCAGCTGCTGGATGCGCAGCAGCAGTTGTCGGCAACGGAGGCCGCCCTGCAGCAGCAGCTGGCAGCGAGCAGCCGCTCGAAGTTTGGCATCGGCCAGGCGGGCAATGCCATTTCAGGCGTCAGCCGGGGATTGGGCGCCGTGGGGTTAACGGGGGCCTCCAGCCAGTTGAACGCCGCCGGGGATTTGTTTGACCTGGCCGAAGGAGCAAAAAAGATTACGGACGAAGCGCCGGGGGCCATTAAAAACCTCGCGGAGGCCGCGGGCGGATTCAAAAAACTGGCGCTGGGTGTGGGCGGGATAACCCTGGCCGCGGGGGCCCTGACCGCAGGCGCGCTTATCTTAAATACCGCCTTTAAGGCGCAGCGGGAAAAACAACAGGAACTGGCCGAGGCAGCAGAAAATGCCACCCAGAAGCTGCAGGATTACTACACGTTTTTAGCCAGTGCCACCAGCACCGATCTGGATGTCCGTCAGGCCGAAATTCAAGCCAGGCTTGAGACCAACCAACGCACGATAACCAACTACGACGCGGCGCTGACTGCGGCGGCAGCCGATCTTGAAGACAACCTGACGAGTTATCAGCAAGGACTGCTGGCAACCACGCGCTTCGAAGCGGAGCGCCAGCGGCTGTTAGCCGGTTTTTTGGAAGATCAGCGTATTCTTGTCCCTGGTACCGGGGAAATTACATCCTACAAAAAACTAAAAGATGAACGGGACGGCCTGTATCAGCAGAATCATGAACTGACAGGCCAGATCAATCAACTCACCGCCGCGTATCAGGATGCCGCTGTCGCCGCCAACGATGCAGCTCAGGCGCAGAAGGCGTTCACCGACTGGCAGGTCAGTCTGCTGAATGCGCGCCTGGCGAATGAAGAAACGGCGGCGAAGCGCGGTCTGACATGGTCGTCTGAGCAGCTGGCGGCGCGGCAGGCGGAAATTGACATTGAGCGCGCCATGCTGGAAGAGCGCCAGGCGGAATTACAACAAATGCAGGCGTCGGGGATGGATGTCGCGGGTGCATTGGTGACGGTTGCAGAAGGTCTCACCGCCCTCGCAGATGAGGAAGATTATCTGAATACGGTGGTTAGGGAGGCGGTAACCGCGCGTGAAGCGGAAGCCGCCGCACTGGAGCGCTACCAGGAACTGGCCGAAGAAACCAAACGGCGCGCTGCAGAAGAAGCGGAGGCCCAGCAAAAGGCGCTGGATTTGCAGGCCGACTACGCGGCTGAATCTGAAAAAATCGAGGCCAACCGCACCACCACGTCCCTGCGCGAGCAGGAAGACTGGGAACGCCAGCAGGCTCAAAGCCTGGTTAAACACTATGCGGATCTCGCCGCGCTGGACGAGCAGTTCTACGACAGCCAGGCCCAGCTTCTCGAAGAAATCGCCGCCATCGGTCCTGCAACGGCCCAGGCGGAAGCCAAAGCCCTGGTGGAGTACAACCGTGACTCGCAGAAGCTGGCACGCGACCACAAAAACAAAATGCTCGACATCCAGCAGAGTCTGGAAAACGGGCAGGCCGAGGCCGTCGAGGACCGGAGTATCAGCGCCGCGATTGAAGCGGTGCGCGCGGCCCAACAGCAGGCGGAGGATGAAAACCAGCAGTATGCCGAGGAAAAGGAACGCCGCGACGAAGATTATCAGCTGCGCCTGACGGAACTGAAAGAACAGCGGGACGAAAAATTAGCCGCTGCTCAAAAAGAACTGGACGACCTGCGCCAGAAACACCAGAAAGAACGCACCGCCAAAAGCCAGGCTTACCAGCAGGAACAGGCGCTGGCCGCCGAAAACCGCCGGATGACGCTCCAACGGCAGCGTGAGGACTGGCAGCGCGAGGACACCGAACGGCAGCAGCATCTGACCCAGCAGTTGAACAAGCTGGGCATGCACAATACCAACGTCGCGACCGCTACCGGGACCCATTATAAAAACCTCGAAGTGATACACGCTGCGGGGATGCGGAAAATCGAAACCGCCGCCACACAGGGCTATGACCGGCTGGTCAAAAACCTGGACAGCCTGGCGGCGGCAGCGGGTAATGCCAAACAGTTAACTGGCTCATCCGGCGGTGAAATGTCCGCGCCGAAAAAATACGCGCGCGGCGGTACGCCCAAGCCGTTCTCCATCGGCACAGTGGGCGATGGCGGCGGCCCGGAAAATGTGCTGTTTATGGGTTACAACCGCGTGTTTCCCACCGACTTCAATCTGAAGCAGCTCCCCATGGGCGGTGACACTTACCAGTTCCAGTTCACGGTGCAGGGCGGCGGGGCCATGATGGATGAACAGCGCCTGCAGTCCTTCTTCGAAACCCGCATCATCCCGCGCATCACCACCGCCATCCAGCAGAAACGAGGTGTGAGTCGATGACGACCCTTGAAAAACTCGCCCCCGGCCACAACAACACCGCCGGTCTGCTGGCCCTCTGGGAACTCCAACCGCCGCTGTTTGAAAACTACCGGCTGGATGTGCTGACCGAATGGCACGGGTATGAAACACGCATGCGCGCGGCGGACCGCTCCTGGAAGCCACTAGGGCGTCCCTATGTGGATCTGCTGCTGGCCGCTATCACGGTGGCCGAGCGGCAGCTGCTGCGAAGCACCTACTGCCCCGGCCAAACAGCCCCGGTCACGATCCAAACCCTCAACAAAGACCTGAACCTGGTGCGCATCTACAACGGCACACTGGAGTGGATGGATTACGAACAGGAAGTGTATACCCAGGGGGCCTGGACGGAAGTCCGGCTGCGCATCTCGGACTTGATTCTCTACTCCCCCTTCAGCCGCGCTTTTAGTCCGTATGATTTTGGAGCCTGAGTGATGGCCGATACCAAACGCCTTTTATCTGCGCTGCAAACCCTGCTCGCCGACAATACCGACGGCGCAATCAGCGCCCAGGACCTGCGGGATCTGCTCGTCTCCGTGATGGGGTCCCAGGTGGTCCATACCGTCACGGCCAACACCGGTCTGACGGCAGACTACGACGTGGTGCTGGTGGATGCCTCCGCCGACCACCTGGTCATCTCACTGCCCGCCGCTGCGAGTTCCATTTACAAACGCTACACCGTCAAAAAAGTGGATGCCACCGTCAACACCGTAACCGTCAACGGCGCTGGGGCCACCATCGACGGCGCGGCCACGCAGGTACTCAGCACCCCGTACCAACGCGTGACGGTGGTCTGTGACGGCACCGCCTGGTTCAGTGTGGATTAAGGAGCCGTATGCCTGCCCTCGCTGACCGCGACCTCACGATTTTACGCCAGTACCCGCAAGGCCCCACCGGACGTTATGTCTCGGTCTGTCCGCGCCTGCCGGTCTTTGAGGCGGAAATTACCGCGTACAGCACCGACAGTGACACCAAAGGGGTCTATCAATTCACCTTCGAAACCGTGACGCTGGGAAACTACACCAACGTGTTACCTGGCCTGACGGTGGATTTTTATTACGATAACTGGTCCACCGGCGAGCGGGTCTACAGCGGTTCGGCACGGGTGCGCAAAGCCGCCACCAGCAGCACCATCTTCATCGGCGAAAGTGCGGCGGGGGAGTGCGGTATTCAAAACGCCCAGTACGCCGTCGTGGTCAACGAGCGGCGGTTGTGGCAGCGCCTGCCCCTGCTGCGCACGTCCAAATCCGCCAGCACGGTGGATTATTACGACTCGTTTGCCGCCTACAAGGATTACGACCTGGCCTACACGGATGAGAACCTCTACCACCGCCCGCTGGCCAATATTGACGGGGATCCGGCGGGCTGGTGCGCCACCGGGCAGCGGGTGCGGGCCGTGCGGCTGGACGGCAGCGGCAGCGCCTCACCCCAGACGGGCGGTTCCATTACCGCTTACGCCTGGAATATTGAGGACTGTACCCTCCAGGCGGGGTATGCGATCACCGATGCGGGGATTGAACTGCTCGCCCCGGTGGGTTTCCGTTACATCGCGCTGACCGTCACCGACAACCACAACAAAACATCGACGCGCTGGTTCCCCATCTGGGCGCATGACGCGACCTATCCGCCGCTGGTGCCCACCGCCATCAGCGACGAGACGGATCACCAGTCCGGACGCGAAATGGAATTTACGTTCACCGGGGAACACGGCAGTTATGATACCAGCCGGATGCCGCAAGGCACCCAGGTCTGTTACTGGAAAACCGCACGGTTTGGCGACGACAGCGCCCCCGCCCCGTACCGCAGCCAGTTTGTGGGCTGGGCCACCCAGGAAGCGGTGCGCCTCCAGGCGGGGGCCGGGGAATTCCGGCTGACCGCCGCTGGTCCGGCCTGGTGGCTGGACCACCTCGACGGCTTCCAGGATCTGTTCCTGCTGCGCGCCACGCCCACCGCCTGGTATCACATGGCGGACATTACGGATGACCGGGTGATTCTGCATCTCCTGCGCTACAACACCACCGCGCTCGACCTGATGAATGTGTACCTCTCCGGCGTGACCGACCCCTGGGGCCAGGCGGCCAACAGCGATTACGGTGCGGTTAAGGCGCAAAAAACCTCGGTCTGGCAGCAGATCACGGTCCTGGCCAATGAATACTGCGGCTGGCCCGCCTGCGACTCGCGCGGCAGTCTGTATCTGCGCCAGCACCCCTCCCTGATGGACGCCTCTTCATTCCCCGGTCGCGCGGCTGTGGCGACGGTGTTCCACCTCACCGCTGCCGACTGGCGCTGGGAAGAGGCGCTGGAGGTCACCACCGACCTGGTGCCGCGTGTCGGCCAGGTCGAGATGGACGGCGTGAGTTATGCCGCCGGGGTCAATACGTTTTACCGCGTGCGCGCGCCGGGTAAAACACCGGGCGCGGTGCCGGGCCAGGAAACCGCGCCGGTTCAGGTGCTGTCGGCGGACTTTTCCACCGCCTGGCACCAGCTCCGCGCGCGCGGCGGGCACTGGCTGGCCTGGCGGAATAACCCGCTGGGCGACCTGTCCCTCGTTCTCGTGGGCGACTTTGATATTCTTGAACCGGCCTGGCGCGAACTCATCACCCTCTCTGCTGGGGCGGATAACCCGCGCGGATTAACCTGGACCGACAAACCATTCCTGGTGAAACACGTGACGATCCAGCACGGCTTCGAGGTGGGGCTGCCAACCGAACAAATCACCTGGACGCTGGAGGCCGTGACAAGCGGCAGCCCCGGCGAACTCATCCCGATTGAAACCCAGGCCACCCTGCCGGATGATTATGTACCGCCGGAGGAGACGTACCCCGGCGCTTCCACCGGCGGCAGTGCCAGCAGCGGCGAGGGGTACGGCAGCGGCAAAGGGCACGCGGCGCTGGCCCTCCTGCTGCATACCCCGCCCTCCGACACGGAACGCAAAGCGTCGGCGTTATTCGTCACAGAGTCGCTCGCCGGTTCGCCCACCTGGTCGCGGGTACACAGCGGCCTGCCCGCTCATCCCGGCGGCTACAGCGGCGTGGTGCAGCCGGTGTACGCCACCTACCTGGACCCCTGGGACCCGGACACCTGGATCATCGCGGGCGAGATGGGCGTGTATTACAACGCCGGCTGGAAAAACGGCGGCGGCTGGACGGCTGCCGCGACACTGGCCCAGCTGCAAGCCGCGGTCGAAGCGAAAAATGGCAGCGGGACGGCGGCGAACTGGCGGCCCTCAGCGCTGGCGCTGACCCCGGCGGAATCCGGCTTGATTTACGTGGTGGGCGTGAACGAAGTCTTCCCCGATTCGGTCGCCAGTGTGGTCCGCATCCAGAACTATAAGGCGGCAGCGCCGGTGCTGACCGCCTCCTGCAAATTAAAGATGCCCACCGGCACCAACCGCACCCCCGGTTTTGCCGGGCCAGGCGAGGGGGTCTACTGGATCGGCGGCGGGATTGCGGTGAGTGTGAGTGATCCCGACTTCATCCTGGTGGCCGCGCACCTCGGCGGCGAACACCCCTTTAATGCCAACCGCTGGGGGGTGTGGGGTGGCTCGTTTAACACCCCGTATCCGCGGGTCGGCGGCGAATGGCAGCCGCGTTATGAACAGGCGGACAGCGTGCCCCCGGTGGGCGCGTGGTGGGGCGTGACACCCTACATCCCGATGTTTAAGGCGGACGGGTCCTTTAACGCGGCCCAGGACGAGTTTTATGTCGCGGCGGAGGGCAAACTCTGGCGCTGCACCACCCCGGCCCTGACGAACTGGAGCGAATGGTCCGCGCTGGGCCCGCGCATCGATGCCAGCCAGGACCGCCTGGGGGCACGCCCGGATATGGTCGAAAACGCCCACACCGGTCTGCCCTTTTACTTCCTGCGATCTGAGAGCGAGGCCGACACCCAGACCCGTATGTATATCGGCGACCCCGGCGGCGGCTGGACGGCGGTGCCGCTGCCGCCCGCTATCCCGCTCGTGGGCTGGCAGGGCGGCTGGCCCGCAGCCCACAGCCAGTATTACATCGGGGCCCAGGCGGTCAACTGGGAGTATCTGACGGCCCGCAGTGGGACCTTGCTCATGCTGACCGAGGACCAGTGGGCCACCGCCTCCGACCTGACCGGCAATCTGTGGAGTCTCATTCCGTCCACCCCGGCCTGGCAAGCGGGCGTGCTGCGCCTGACCCCGCACTGGAAGGAATAAGATGAGCACGGTTTACCAGCAGCTGGCCCAGGCCATTCAGAACCTGACCCCGCCCCCCGAAGATTCGAGTGAAATTGTCGCGCGGCTGGGGTATACCCCGGCGGGCGGCAGTTATACCATCCGGGTGGGCAGCAGCTCGTCGCTGGTCTGGGTGCGACCGGTCAAAGGCGGTATCCACCGCTGGCCGACCCAGGCCTGCAACTTCGGCAGTGTGCCGCTCGTGCCCGACCTGCCTGTCCGCTGCCAGGTGGTGCAGGACCGGCTGCACATCCTCGGGCTGCACAGCAGTGCCGTGGAATTCCTCGGCACGAGCAGTATGCCCGCGGCGGTCGGGCAGCACACCCACCGGCGCGGGTCGGGCAATGAATACCGCATCGAGGCCCGCTCGCTGGAGATGGGGCTGGTCCACGCCCACCGGGAAGCGGGCGAATTCAGCCTGCGGGTATACATCGAACCGCTGTGGTATGTCTGGGAAGGGATCTCCAGACACTGGCCGGGCGGTACGCTGGACCTGAGCGGGTATGTGCCGCCGACCGGCTTGCAGCGCTGGGTGAAAGTCGGCCTCAACCCCGCCACCACCACCCCCTGCGCTGCCGGGGGCATCCCCGCCGCCCTCCAGGGGACGCTGAGCCGCAGCAGCCTGGCGGCGATCCCCTGCGCCGGGTGGATCCCGCTGTGCGGGGTCCGCCTCCGCGCCGGCCAGACCGCCATCAACGACGAGTGGACCTTTGAGGACTGTTCTCCCTGGCGCTCCGGCGGCGGGCTGGACCTGCTCACCGGCAGAAAACACAACCTGACCGCGAGCGCCGCGCCGGGGGTGAGCGACGATGCGGACGACGGTTACAGCCTCGGCTCGTGGTGGTTTGACACCCTGGCGCATAAAGCCTATGTCTGTGTTAGTGCCAGCGCGGGAGCTGCCATTTGGACACAGGCCGCCGGTGGGTCGGGCGGTGCGGTCGATGCCGCCGCCGTGACCTACACCCCGGCGACCACGACGGATTGGGGGGTGTCCGGCGGGGCGTGGGCGCTGGGTGACCCCGGTAACGTGGACGGCGCGCTCGACCAGCTGGCTGACCGGGTGCAGACCCTGGAAGACGCGACACCGTCCGGCAGCGGCGATATGCTGAAGGCGGTCTACGACACCAATGACGACGGGGTGGTGGACCATGCGCTCAACGCCGATGCGCTGGGCGGGGTGTGGGCCGCCAATTACAGCCAAAGCGGACATACCCACGACTCTCAATACTTCGCCCAGAACCAGTTTAAGGCAGCCAGTAACGGGGCCGCCGATGCCGGGAAGCCGGTCCGCCTCAACACGTCCGGCCTGATCGACAGTTCGATGCTGCCCGCCGGGAACGCCGCGATCCACCAGGCCCTGTTTTACTTCGCCGGCACCCTCGCGGTGGGTCGTTCGCCGCTGCGGATTTACAACGCGACCGGACAGGCGAAGACGATCTCGAAGGTGTTTCTGGCATGTGACACCGCGCCCACCGGCGCCGCGCTGATCTGCGACGTGCGCAAAAATGAGGTCACCCTCTTTACCACCCCGGCGAACCGGCCTCAGATTCCAGCGGAAGCCCACACCGGGGAAAGCACCAGTATGGAGGTCACCACCTGGGCCGCTGGTGAGTATTTAACGACTCAGATTGACCAGATTGGCAGCACCACCCCGGGCGCGGATCTGGTGCTGCATCTGGTGTATGCCTAGGAGATAGCAACATGGCACGGCTGTTTACTGATGGATTTGAACTGCAGGGCAGTGCGGGCGCGTGGACCTTTGCCACCAGCGTGGTGTGGAATCTTAACCTGAGTTATGTGCGTTCCGGGGCCGCCAGTCTCCTCATCAACGACGGCGGGTATATCGACTACAGCTTCCCCGCCCTGCGGTCGGAGGTGTACGTGCGCGTCGCCTTTTACCACCAGATTGTCGACAACTTCAGCGACCAGATCGCGCTCTACAGCAGTACCGGCGCGCTTCACACGGCGATCTCCATCGCCAACAACGCCCCGCTCACCGTGAAATACAACGGCACCTCGGTGATCTCCGGCACCACCCCCACCCTCCAGAACGGCTGGTACGTCGCCGAACTGCACGTCCGGCACGGCACCAGCGGCCTGATTGAACTGCAGCTCAACAACCACCTGGAGGGGAGTTGGTCGGGTAACACGGCGCTGGGCACGGGGCTGGCGTCCTTCCGGCTGCGCCGGAACAATGCGCCGTATGGCGCGCGTAACCTGTATTTTGATGATGTCGCCATCAATGACACGAGCGGTGATACCCATCAGGGCTGGTGCGGCGATGGCCGGGTGGTCGCGCTGCGGCCCAGCGGGAACGGCTCCAGTTCGCAGTGGCTGGGCAGTGATGGAGATACCACCGCTAACTATCTGCTCGTCGATGAGGCCGCGCCCGACGGTGACACCTCCTATGTCTGGAGCGACACCAGCGGGGCCGTCGACCTCTATGCCCTGGAGAACCTCGCCATCGGCGCGAACGATGTCGTGCGGCTGGTGGTGCCGGTCCTGCTGGCGAAGGAAACCGTCGCGGATTCGGATACGCTCCAGGTGGGGATTAAATCCGGCGCCGTCACCGACTGGTCAGACGAGAAGGTGCTGACGCTGAACTACCAGGGTTTCATCGGCCCCCACTACCCCACCAATCCCGATGGCAGTGGCCCCTGGACCGCTGCCGCCGTGAACAACCTCGAAGTGGGCGTGAGGGTGCCATGAGCGACCAGCGAGTGACCACCACCCTGCTTACGGTGGAGTATGTCCCGGAATCCCGGCGCGCCGTCACCGCGCTGCCGGTGCTGGTCGAGTATGTGCCGGCCACCCGCCGGATAATCACGGACCTCGTGCTGCTGGTCGAGTTGGCGCCGCAGCCGGAATCCACGACGACGTACGGCCCCGCCGTGCAATCGCTGTAGACCTCAACCGCGAGGGAACACGCTGTGAAAAAGACATCTGTTTCAGTTTTAGTGGCTGCCGGCCTTTTACTCGCCCTGTTTGTCGTGCTGGCCTGCTACGGGCCGGTCGGCAGTGACTGGTTTCAGACCTACCACCCGGTTGCTAACCGGCTCTGGCGGGGCGAAACCCGCCTGTATGACGCGCGCGGCGGCGAGTTTTACAACGCGCCCTGGACCATGCTGCTGCTCGCCCCGCTGGCGCGCCTGCCCCTGCGCGCGGGCCAGGCGGCGTTAACGATTTTCACCCTGATCTCCCTCCTGGCCGTCACCCGCGCCTACACCTCGAATTTACTCTATGTGGCGCTGGCGCTCTCCACCGCGTTTGTCCTGGACCATGTCCTGCGCGGCCAGGTTGATGCTTTCGCGCTCGGCGGTGTCATCCTGGGGATGTGGGCGCTTCAACACCAGCGGCCCGTTGTTTTATCCGCCGCGTACTGGTTGATGCTGATAAAACCCGTCAACCTCAGCCTGCCGCTGTTACTGCTGACGATTGCCCTGATCCGGCACTGGCCCTGGCGCGACTGGGTGATCGTCAGCAGTTTCCCGGTGCTCTCAGTGGCGGTGGCTGCTGTTTGGATTGGGCCCACCTGGCCGCTGCGGTATGTCCAGCACCTCGTCTCCACACCGCCCTGGCCGGGCTTTGCGATCTGTTCGCTGTGGGACGTCCTGGGCTGGGGTACCGCCCTGGTGGCGCTGGTGCTGGTGGCCCTGCTGGCCCATCTGGCGCTGCGGGATGGCGTGACGCGGGGTCTGGTGGCGCTGGCGCTGGCCCTGAATCTGCTGCTCGCGTCCTATGCCAACGACGACCACTATGTGCTGCTCATCCCCGCCTGGCTGTGGCTGGTCGAGTGCCACTGGGGGTATGTCGGCCTCTATCCGCTGACCTGGCTGCCGCTGGCGCGGCTGGGGGGTTTATCCCTGGAAATACTCTACCCGCTGCTGCTCACGGGTGGCCTGCTCTGGCACCTTGGTTTTCAGGGTGCGCCCCTGACCGCTGCGGAACCTCGAAAGGAGGTGAAACGTGGAATATGAAACCCTCAGTGCGCTGCTCAATCGTTTCGAGCCGTTGGTGATTGCCTTCAGTCTGGCGGTTGCCTTCACGGTTGGCTATTTTGCCTTTTTGCGCTTTCAGGACCGCGAGACGACCGCCGAGGCCCACAAGGATGCAACCGAAGCCGACAAAAACACGGCGGAAGCCACCGCGCAGCTGGCGGCGGCCCTCAAACTCTCGACCGAAACCAACCAGGCCCTGCAGCGCAACAACACCGGATTAACCGTCCTGCTGGGTGAGGTGCGCAAGGAACTGGATACCGAGCGTTACAAACGCGCCTCCTTCGAAGCGCGGCTCACTGCTCAGACCGACGAACTCAAACGGTTCAGACAGGTGGCGCTCGAAACCAGCACCGCGCAGACCCAACTGCTGGCGGCGGCCCAGGGGCAGATCGCCGCCCTGGAACGGACTGTCCAGCAGCAGGGCGCGCAGTTGGCGACCCTGGAACACACGATTGCGGAGAAGGATACCGCGATCCAGGCGCTGCGCCGCGCCCTCGAGGAAAAGGACCAGGCCCTCCAGAAGCTAGAGCATGACCTGCGCACCGAACAGACCCACTACCACGTCCTGAATGACCGGGTCCAGACGCTGGAGGCCGAAAACGAACGCCTCAAAACCGAGCGTGACAGCCTGGTCGCGGAACGCAGCAAACTCGAAGCCGAAGTCGCGCAGCTGCGCGCCGAGGTCGATGAGATTAAACGCAAGGGAACCGGTCCGCTGGTCAGCCGAACTGCCAACCGAATGGAAGATGATCCGTGCCAAGAACCTGAATCGTCCGAAAAATTATCGAATGAGGAGAATGAATCAAATGCAACTCAACCCTAATCTCGCCCTGATCTGCATGGGTCTCGTGGCTGTTGTCGCTTTGGCAGTGCTGGCCTATGCACAGCAGGCGCGTAAGTCCGAACTGGCCGCTTTCATTGAGCCGTTTCAGGGCGTGTTAGAACAAGCCTTCAAACGCTTTGACGACTTCCTGTCACAGTACGGCGCGCCGCTCAAGCCGGTCAACGAACTGGTGACCGCCACCGCCACACTCATCGATGACCCGAACGACTTTCTCGCTCAACTGCTGCCCGACGCGATTGAAGCCGGGGTGCGTAAGGCGCTCGATGAACTGAAGCTGCTCACCGATGGCCGCGCGGCTCGTCAGGCAGCCCCGCTGCAGCCCGTGACGGGCGACGAACATGCCGCTGGGCCGCTGGGCGAAACCGTGCCGTACCAGCTGCCCGCCAGCGATGGAATGCCGGGCAAACAATGAGACACGCCTGGGATTTACTACTGCTCGGCCTGCTGGTCCTGCTCACCGCCTGCGCGACGGTGGGCGAGAACGGCACCAGCCTGTCCGATGTGCCGCTGCAGGCCTATGATGTCATCGCCCGCGGCGGCACACCGGTTACCCCGGATTCGTTCGAGGTGCCCATTGGGGGCGGACGGACAATGCGGCTCAACCTCATGAATCCTATCCTGACACCGACCAGCGCGCTGCCCACAACGATTCCGCTCCCGACGGCCACCGCGACGGTGATCCCCATCGATACACCTCGCCCAACCATAACCGCGACAGCCACACGGCCCGACAGCCCGACGCCGACGATGGAAGTGACCATGCTGCCGCCCGTGACTTATGGTCCGCCGAAAGTCTGCTCGGTCAAAGCCGCCCAGGTGATTAACATCCGAGACAAACCGGGCCTGTCCGGGAGTAAAGTAACCGGCACACTGGCCGCGAATGAAGTAATTGAGATGAGTGAAGTCCGAGAAGCGGACACCTACTTATGGGCACATCATCCGCGCGGGTGGAGTGCGATCCGGCAAGCCACGACCTGGTGGGTCTACGGCGTGGAGGGCCAGTCCGCGATCTGCGTCGATGTAACCGGCTGGCCGGAGGGGCTGGAGCCGCCCGTGCCGGTGGTCAAAGCGCCGCTGGTCGGGCTGCATGTGCTCGTCGGCAGCCGCTGGGACCCCATCGCGGATACGGCCAGCGCCTGGGATGCCATCAAAACGCTGACCGATTCCGCACCCCTGGCCCAGCAGTTCAAGGCGATACAAGCGGAGGCGGTCAGCGTGTACCGCCCCCTGATCATCTGCACGGGGATGAGTGACGGCCCGATCTTCCCCTACTGGTCCGACCCGCAAGGTTACTACAACTGCATCCGCCCGTATTGGCCGGAGGGCTTCGATTATTACGAAGTGGTCAATGAGGTGAGCGCGCCGGGTGGCATCGCGCAGTTTACGGACCTCATGCTGGGGCTGGCCGAACGCGCGGGTCAGGAAGGTAAATGTATCCTGGCCTACAGCTTTGCGCCGGGCAACCCCGATCTGGCCGACTGGGGCGATATCCTGCGGTTCATGCGTTGGGCCAACGCGCACCCCTGCGGCATCGGGCCGGATGGCAGTCTACGTTATCACGGCATTGCGCTGCACCAGCCGGGTTACATGCCGCCGGAGGTGCCGCTGCGTGCCGATAGCTGGGTAAACAACTCCTGGGTCGCCGGGCGGGATGTGCTGATTGACAACCGGCTGCGGCAGGCACACAGTTTTAGCCTGGCGGACTTTGAAGGCGGCATCTGGTTGACCGAATGGGGGTATGTGGACGGCTATTCGGGGAGTTGGGATGACCACTGGACCTGCGAGCAGATGGCTGCTGGGCTGGAGTATACAAGGCAGGTGTATGAGGCGCGGCCCTGGATGCGCGGCTTTTTTATCTGGACGCTGGTGAGCACGAGTGGCACCCGGTGGACGGATGTGACGGCGTGTTTGCCAGACTTCCGCCGGGTGCTGCCCTAAAAATACTCGTATCCCCTCTGCGTTTGGCTCGCTGTGCCTTGTGCCGACTTGGATACAGCCACGTAATAGCTTATACTACCAGCATATTGCGCATCCTCATTCGCGTCGGATTGGCACCATGCCTCATATCTTCATTTCTTATGCCTGGAAAGATAACCGCGCATTAGCGCGCCAACGGTATCACAGCTTCGATGCCCGTCCGGGGTGCGTCAAGTCCTGGAAGAGATGCAGCAACTGACGGATGGCGCGGTGCCGGGCAGCGGTCCAACTGCCGCCCACAGCGGCGAGTCGCCCACCACTGTGGCGGACCATTCCCTGTAACGGACCGCATCCGCTGCCGAGGCACTTGAAAGAAAAAATCCCCTCCTTGTATACTTACTGCGGGAGGGGTATTTTCATGTCAACCTACGATCTCTGTTCCGCCGTTTTTGTATTCCGTACGCCGCGTGGGCTGCCATCTGATCAGTTTTTGGGTCGAGCCGCTTACAAGCTGTTTCTTGAGATGCTCCATCAGTTGAGCCGCCTCACAACCGATTCTCAATATTCAATTCTTGCGGACGAACTTCATAACATGAATACGGTGCTTCCGTTTACTGTGAGCGATTTATTCCACAGCAGCGGTGACTATTATTGGTTTCGGGTCACAGGCCTGGACGCGCGCCTTTGTGATGTCCTCCAGTTGATGGTCGATCTTTTTACCGGACAAACGATCAACGTTCCGCCCCGCGAGAATGTCAATGAACAACCGTGGCTGGTGCGCGTGGAAACGGCGCTGCTGTCATACCACGATTGGGCCGGACAGACGACCGCAGACGAGTTGATTCATACCCACTGGAACAAACAGCCTGCAACAGTCCTCACATTGGATTTTATGACGCCTACCTTTTTGAAAAGCGTCGGGGTGTATCGCCCCTTTCCGGAACCGGCACTGGTGTTTAAGCTGCTGTATGAACGCCTGCTGAAGCTGAAGCGGGGGCTGCCATTCCAACCCGAAACGGCGCATCTGGAAGGTTTCGCCGAGTATCTGGTGAGTGTGACCGATTATCAGGTTCACGGCGCGCAGCTTGAAGTACTTAAAAAACGGGCGCTGGCGTTTTATGGTGTGGTGACCTATTCCATCCTGCGCCAGAATTCGGACTTTCAGAAGCGCGCCGACACCCGGCTCAAACGGGATCGGGACACCGCTTTCATGGCCCTCTGTGAGGATGTAACCGCCCATCAAGACCAGTACAGCCGTCTCGTAAATGTGCTGGCGGCGTTTGCATTTTACAGCGGTGTCGGCTCCCAGACCGGGCAGGGGATGGGCATGGTACGGCAGGAGCATTTGCACGGCCAGTGAGCTATTTTCTCGCGGCAAAATCACATACGGCCCGCAACAAGCGCTTGGCTGCCGATCCAGGTCGATCTGGTGCGATCCAGGGGGTAAAAAACGAATGATTCTGGCGGATGGATGTCATCGCGATCACCGTTTTGGCGACCATTTCACTTGTGCCCGCAACCCTGAAAAATCCGTCATCAAATTGGCCTGTTTCGGCATTTAGCGGTATAAAAGCGGGTGAAGGTGATCTGCCCTTTAAATGAGGGGCACGCCCTACGGGGCATTGAAACCGGCATCCACTAATCCTTGGAGACCAATCACCAACTTTAAATGAGGGGCACGCCCT
>CAYYNB010000148.1:0-15660 GCA_964472565.1 uncultured Anaerolineaceae bacterium | reverse complement strand
GTTAAATAAAATTCCCCTGGTTTTGGGTGGGGATTGGTTTGGCGGTTTTGAGGGGGGGGTGGGGTGCAGGGTCGCCGTTGCGGGGATCAAATCCAGGTTGTGGCCGACCACTTCCAACGCGTGGAGCGCTCTGTCCAGTTGATCGATGGTGTGGGTCGCCATATAGCTGGTCCGCAGCAGACTGTTATTCGGCGGCACGCCCGGCGGCACAACCGGATTGGTGTACACACCTTCTTCGACCAGCGCATGCCACGCCAGCACGGTGCGGTATTCGTCGCGGATCAGCAGCGGGATAATCGGTGTGGTGCTGGGGCCGGTGTCGTAGCCAAGCTGTTTCAGCCCGGCGCGCATATGTTCGGCATTGGTCCACAACCGCCGGACATGTTCCGGTTCAGATTCGATCACATCGAGCGCGGCCAGCACAGCGGCGACCTGTGGCGCGGGGAGGCTGGCGCTGAACATCAGCGAGCGGGCATGGTGCTGGATAAAATGCAGCACGTCCGCGCTTCCGGCGATAAACCCGCCAATCGACGCGAACGACTTGCTGAAGGTGCCCATAATCAAATCGACTTCTTCCGTCAATCCAAAATGCGCGGCAGTTCCCCGCCCATCGGCCAGCACGCCCAGGCTGTGCGCGTCATCTACCATAATTCGTGCCCCGTGCCGCTTGCAGATTTCGACCAGTTGGGGCAGGGGCGCAATATCACCGCCCATGCTGTACACGCCGTCCACCACCACGAGCTTCCCGGCATCTTCGGGCAGCTTGGCGAGCAGCGTCTCCAGGCTGTCGGGATCGTTATGGCTGAAGCGGCGCATCTCACCCCGGCTCATCAGACAGCCGTCTACGATGCTGGCGTGATCTTCCTTGTCGATGATCACATAATCGCCTTTTTGCACCAGCGCGGAGATCACCCCTACGTTGGTCTGGTAGCCGGTGGGGAAAACCAGTCCGGCTTCCATGTTCACAAATTTCGCCAGCCGGTCATCTAATTCCAGGTGAAACGCCAGCGTGCCATTCAAAAAGCGGCTGCCCGTGCAGCTCGTGCCGAACTTTTCAATTGCTTCAATCGCCGCCTGTCGCACTTTGGGATGTGTCGTTAATCCCAAATAATTGTTCGACCCGATCATCACAACTTCTTTGCCCTTAAACTCCGCTGTAGTGCCTTCGGAGTCGGTCAGCGGCTGAAAATAGGGATACCATCCCATTTCCATCGCTTCTTTTGCACGGGTAAACGTCCGCGTTTTGTCGAAAAGATCCATGATTCCCTCTCTATGTCGCCGCGCAGCAACAAACAGCGACTTCATCGCAGCGGAAGATTAATAAAGTCAGTATCAACCGGAATGCGGGCCTATTGTAACCAACGGCACTCAACTTGGCGATACGAATTTTTGTGCCAACTTACCATTCCAGATCGCTTGCCGACAGGTCATTTTCTTCTTCTGCGGCGGGTTCCGCTGGCATGATGTCCTCCGGCTGGTGAGCGCTCGGTTTAGGCGCGTCCTCCGGCTGGCGCATCAATTCAATCGTACGCTTGATCTGGGTTGCCCGAAAAGGAATATCCGTTTCGGCGGTTTTGGCATGCCCACCGGGGAACCACAGCCCTTCCAGCCAGTTCACCAGTGACGTCACCATATCGGGTGTCATACGGATTGCCGCTTCATATCCCTGTGGAGAATACGCATAAACGCGGGCAAAGTATTCGCGGATCACAAAAATGAGGTAGGGTTGTTCCCAGCGATCTCGTGTCCACAAAAACGCGATCCCATTCTCACGCCGCATCAGTTCCAGCCACCGCAGCCGGTCAGCCATCGCCAATTGTGGCAGCAAAAAGCTCATCGACAGCGTGCTGTACAGCGTGAAGGTAAATTCGAGTGTGGCCTCGGCTTTGTCTCCAATCGGCGCATCCACCGCCATACTCACCGAATCGTCCTGGCAGTTGAACAGCGCCGTAGCCTGGCGGCGCGCGGGTGCCCCCAGCTTCGGTTCGAAGCCCACATGCGACATCAGCGCGGCGTTGCTGTAGCGGCGCGCCAGTTCATTATCGAGATCGATTTCGCCCGAAAAAAACTGCTGGAGCGTGAGCGGTGCGCTGATTTGCATGCTGCGTTGGTGGCCGGATTCGCGTAAATCCATGGCCAACCGCTGCCGGTCCTGGTTGGTGATCCGCCGCGTAAACTCGCGCGTGATCCGGATCAACTCCTCAACCGGGATATCTTCGCCATCGTTGGGATTCGTAAAATTTACTTCGGACATCCTGCTGCTCCACAAAATCCTATAAATGCTCATTATACGGCGGGTAAAGAAAAAATGAAAAGGCGTACTTCTGTAAACTTTCCGTTTGCGCCCGGCTAGAACTGCGTTCGGACCTCCTGACACCAATTGACAGGATTGATCGATCTCCATTATACTGCTCCACAGGAGAACATTCGTTCTGATTTAAGTGGGGGTGAAACGTGACTGATAAACATGTGGTTGACGCAGCGAGTGGGGACTCGCGTCCAGCAGCTTTTGAGACCGACGCCCAATCCGGCGGGGAGGGTCTGCACGACGACAATCCGACTATTCGCCAGCAGGTTTTTGATTATATTGTGCATTATAAGCGCCAGCACGATGGCCTTTCGCCCTGGGCCAAAGAAATTGCCGACGCGTGTAGTATTGGTGAATCTACCGTCAAATATTATTTACTGCGTCTCGAAAACGAGGGCCGTATTCGTCTGAATCACCGCCGGGGCATCGAGGTGATCGGCGGCGGCTGGGACTACGACGAACACTAACAACTGTTTACGCTTCTCCGCCCCCGCTTTTCCCCCTCTTCCAACTTGGTTGGAGAGGGGGTGAGGTTCTTCGGATAGTTTACAAATGACCTCGCTCATCCTCGACTGGTGGGTTAGCCGCGCGCGGGGAAAGGGGCAGTACTGCTCTCACTCCAACAAATTAACCAGCGTCGCCCCGGCGCACATCCCCGATAGCGCCGCCCCTTCGACGCGCGGCTGTCCGAATCCATCCCCCGCCAGCACCAGCGACGGGTATCCTTCCAACGCCAGGCACTGCGCCGGGTGCGTGCTGGACGGGGCCGCATAGCGCCAGCGTTCCAAATGACTTTCTACGATCAACGCCCGGTAATCTTTATATAATTGCAGCCCTGAATCGAGCGCGATCAGCACCTGGCGATCCGGCAGATCCCACAGCAGGCGGCTGTACGACGGCCCCGCGTGGACAGTAATAATCGTCGCATCCGGCGAGATACCCTTGCGGCGGTTATCCGCAATCCAGGTGATCGCTGCGTTGGATCGCTGTACAGCGCCCGGCGGCGGCAGATTCACCGCGCCGTCGATCCAGAACATGCCTGCCAGACTCGGTGAATAGTCGATTTGGCGCAGCGCGGCTTGATCCGGCGCAGCCAGCGCGATCTCGCTGCTTTCCAGCAATTCCAGGGTTTGCGGCAGCGGGGCGGTGCCTAACACCGCGCTGCATTTGAATTGGTTCCCGCCCTCGTCCACAACCGTCCAGCCTTTGGCCTGTGGCGCGAGTTTGACGATATGGGTATCCAACCGCACGTCCAACCCATTTGCCATCTGTTCAGCCAGCATCCGCATCCCGCCCTGGACCGCATAGCGCGGGTGTCCGTCTGGCGGGGTGGACCCCAGACTCCCATCACTCCACCCGTGCGACCATTCAAAAACCAGCCCTTCCGCCTGCCACTGCTCAACCCACAGCCGGAACTCGGATGTTCGCGCCGTGAAAAATTGTGCGCCGCTGTCGGCGCGTCCTTGTCCAACATTGCGGGTCGCCAATCGCCCGCCGACGCATGAGCCTTTTTCGACCAGGATGGTGGGGATTTCCGCTTGCTTCAGCAGTTGCGCCGCCATCAGCCCTGCCATGCCTGTCCCGATGATCACAACCCCTGTCTTGTCGCTCATGCGTTTATCCTCGTTAGACAAAAGTAGCCGGAGAAATCGCGTATGAACTAAATAATATTTGATGAACGGGCACTGTCAATTTATGAGTATACGTCGCTTGTTCGTCTGACGATAAATGCGGCGCAATCTGTTTGACCCATGTCCCCAGTATGCGGTTTTGATCCTGGATCATCTCCAGCGGAATGCTGTCTTCATCCTGATAGGTTTTTAGCACATCGCCATATTCTTTTGACCAGATCGGCATCACATCCCGGATAAACTGCACAATTTCCAGCGCATTCTCCAGGTGGATCACAATCGTATCCGGCACCACCACCGTCAGGCTGCGCATCCCGATCTCCGCCATTGGCCGCCCCAGCATTTCATCCACCAGATGCTGGCCCTGGATCACCATCCGCAGATACGGCAGCAGCCGCTGGCTCATATAGTCCGGCGTGATCTTCCCGCTTCGCAGCGGCGCATAATCGTTCTCGCCCAGATACAGCATATGCACCGGGGCCGAGAAAAACAAAATCGCCAGTTGCCCCAGCCGGATCTGATCCCCATCGCGCAGGGTTTCGACTTGTCCCAGTTTGAGCCGCGTGCCGTTCAGCCAGGTACCGTTGCTGCTGCCCATATCCGCCAGTGTCCATTTGCCGTTCCCGTGTGCTCGGATCGTCGCGTGCTGCCGCGAAACGCCCATCAGGTGCGCGTTCAGACTCGACAAATCTACGGTGGGTGCTGGCGATCCCGGCACGGCGCGCCCTAGCACAATTTCACGCTGGTTATTGATGATAAACGGCTGGGCCGATCCCGCTGCATACAGCATCATTTGCGGCGGCAGCGCGAACACACTGGTATTGACTGTCCGTTTCGCTTCTTCTTCTACCGGGACTGTTTCCGGGTTTAAAATTGCGCCGCATTTGACACAGACCGCAGCATCTGCCGGGTTGCGTCCCTGGCACATAAAACAGATTCGCCAATCCTCACTCATTGATTGATCCTTATATACTGTTTTTTAACCATTTTCAATTATAACGGAACTCTTCCCCGACTTGATATAGATCAAGGTCTTATTTCTTAGCTTTGCGTAATATTTATGCTATTGTTTATATACCGTCATCTGCTGCCCAATATGACATCAAGCCGGAGGAGGACAATGCATGCCCGACTATCATTTTTTTGATAACCTTGCCGCGGTTATTCCCGCTCTTCAACCCGATTCAATTGTCAGCCGCACACTCTACACCACCGATCAGCTTAAGATGATCGTCTTTGGTTTTGCGCCCGGTCAGGAACTCTCGGAGCACACCTCGGTTTATTCCGCCGCGCTCTATTTTGTCCAGGGGGATGCCGACATCACACTGGGGCAGGATCATCTCGAAGCCCACGCGGGCACCTGGGCACACATGCCGCCCCAAATGCCGCACAGCATCGTGGCCCGCACCCCGGTTATTATGCTGCTGCTCATGTTTACCGCCGAATAAGTATACAATCTAGATGAGGGGATTCGTTTTGGGGGAACCTCACATTTGTTTTTTACTCAAAAAAATAAAGGAGGTTTTTATGCGTGAAGGATCGTTTACCGCTGCGCGGGTTCTTGTGATCGGGCTGGTCGGTGTCATCATCGTTCTCGGCCTGATTCTGCTGATCCGCGCGGTGGGAGACAATGTGCAGGAAGAGGCGCGCGTGGATGCGCTGGCGGGCAGTGATAACGAGTGTGTCGAATGTCACCGCCGCACCACGCCCGGCATTGTCCAGCAGTACGGCTTCAGCAGTATGGCGGCTGCCGAAGTCGCGTGTGAAGACTGTCACGAAGTGAAGAGTGACTATCCGGGTGCGGTGGAACACGAAGGCACTTATGTGCTTGGTTCGCCCACCACCGCCATGTGCGAAAAGTGCCATGAGGCCGAAGTTCGCCAGTTTTACGCCAGCCGCCACAGTATGCCGTCGTATGCCGCGATGGTGGGGTTGGAAGGGCTGACTCCCGAACAACTGGAGTTTTATAACAACATTCCCGAAGCAGCCATCAAGCCGAACGAGATGCGTAACGCCCTCTTTGAAATCGAAGGGCCAGCCGTCACACGTTTCGCCTGCGAAAGCTGCCATAATGTCGGCGCGCCAGCCGTCGATGGCTCGGTGGGGCAGTGTCAGAAATGCCACCTGCGCCACGAGTTCAGCCTCGAACAGGCGCGCAAACCCGAAACCTGCAACGCCTGCCATATCGGTCCCGACCATCCCCAGTGGGAAATCTACCAGGAATCCCCGCACGGTATCGCCTACCAGACGATGGGCGACAACTGGCACTGGACTGCCGAACCGGGCACTCTGACCGTCGAAGACTTCCCCGCGCCGACCTGTGCCACCTGCCACTTCAGCGGCTTTGGTTCCACCGGCACCACGCACGACGCCGGAGATCGCCTGACGTGGTATCTCTTTATGCCCATCAGCGAACGCCGTCCCGTCTGGCAGGACAACATGGTGCGTATGCAGGGCGTCTGTCTGGAATGTCACAACGAGAACTTTATCGAAGACTTCTACACCGATGCCGACGCGCTGACCGAGGCGATTAACGAGTGGGTGCGCGAAAGTGATGCGATCATGGCCCCGCTCAAGGAAGCCAAACTGGTTGGCCCGCCCGCCTTTGATGAACCAATTGATTTCACCTACTTTGAACTCTGGCACCACTGGGGCCGCACCGCCAAGTTTGGCGCGTGGATGCAAGGCCCCGACTATACCCAGTGGCACGGCGCGTATGAAGTGCTGGCCGATCTGGCCGAACTCGAAGAGATGGCCGCTGCCAAACTTGAAGCGGCGGGTGTCGAAGTTCCTGACGAGCCGGACACAACGGAACCCGTGCCGTCTGCAACTGAGGTAGCTCCCGAAGGTACAGCCGAGCCAGGAGGATAACCCATGTATCACCTGGCAACCGTTGCCCCCATCGTGCGGCGTATTCGGATTCCGCTCTCGCGGGATCAGATCATGCTGCTCATGGCGGCTATCAATGAGATTTTTCTTGGCATCGACATCTATCTCGCGCACAACATTAGCGGCACCATTGTCCCGCGCGAATGGATTCCGATCATCTTTGGCCCCGTTGCCGGGGGTCTGCTGCTTTTTGCGGGCCTCGTGGCGATCAAACAGCGCCCGCTGGCGACTCTGATCGCTACCCTGGTTTTGCTCGGCAGCATCATCGTCGGCCTGCTGGGGGCCTACTTCCATGTCATCCGCGCTACCCTGCCCAACGCCGCGCCGGAAGAACAGTTCACCGTGCGCCTGCTGGTCTGGGGGCCGCCTATTCTGGGGCCGCTCATGTTCGCGCTGACCGGCTTGTTGGGGATCAGTGCCGCCTATGTCGAAGACCCACCCGATTCAGGCCGTTTGCGCTTGTTGGGCAATCGCACCTTGCAGATGCCCTACAGCAAAACGCGCGCCTACTTTTTCATCGTCAGTTTGGGCTGTTTGTCTACCGTCATCAGCAGTGTTTTGGACCACGCTCGCACTCATTTTGAAAATGACTGGCTGTGGCTCCCGACGGCGGTAGGTGTTTTTGCGACCATCGTCGCGTTTATGCTGGGTTATCTCAACCGCCCGCACCGTTGGGATCTGCTGATCTACACGGCGTCCATGCTCCTGCTGATCCTGGTTGGGCTGGTCGGCGCGGTGCTGCATATCGATGATAACCTGACCACGCGCGGCACCTTTGTCGCCGAACGGTTTATTCGCGGTGCGCCCATCCTGGCCCCGCTGCTCTTCGCCAATATGGGATCGCTGGGCCTCTTCGTCCTGCTCGATCCTCGTTCCGAAACCCTTCCATCGGAAGGCTGATGCGCTGTACTTCCCCCTCTCTCGTTTGGCTGGAGACGGGGAGGATAGGGGTGCATCTACTCCATGCGCGGCGGGACATCCGGCATCATGAATCCCGCTGGAAAGTCGAGTTTCCAGAAGAAATCTGTCTCAATCGACCCGTTATAAACATCACACAGAAAACCCCAACCGCTGCCTGTCCACTGCCCACTGTACGGTTCGCCGTGATACTGAAGTTTGTAACTGGAAGGATTGCCGTGTTCCCACACCCAGGTATCAAAACTTCCATCCCCATTCACGCGGAAGACCAGATAATACCATTGCCCCGGCTTCAGGGTGACTCGGCTGTAGGTCTGCGATTCGTTCCCTTGTGCGCCTTTCAGCGTGGACATTTCCCAGTCATTATTCCCCGCCTGGAAAAGCCACCGCTGGTACTGTGGGCTGTCCCAATCATTGCGCGAAAGCATAATGCCCATCGTTCCCGGCTGGTATTTAAACGAAAACAGCACGCCTTCCCCGGCATCAATGGGTGTCGTAAAACCAATACCTAAATCCCATTCATTTTTACCTTGCAGCAGGGCATGACCGTCAGCGAGTTGTGGTTTTCGGTTGTACAGCCACCAATGGGTTTCCCATGTGAATGTTCCGCTGAACTCATCCCGTGCCGTAACCATATCCGCCAGCACAACCGAGGCTGAAGTTCCGCTGCTGCCCGCGATCTCATAATCCAGCCGCTTGGTGCTGCTGTTCCAGGTGAAGGTGATCAGCCTATTGTCCGCGGGCACCACAAACCGGATATTCTCGCCGTACGACACGCCATTTGCACCATAGTTTTCATCCCAGGTGCCATTCAACGCCACCTTGACTTCCCACGTTCCTTTCGGAATCTGCCGCGTCTGGAAAGTATAGACGCCGCCGGACAGACTGCTCATCCGGGTGAGTTGGCACGCCGGGTCCCAGTCGCTCCCACATCCAATCTCGTCCCCAAAATCACCCGGCAGCGTGACGGCTATCATGCCGCCCGATGTTCCACTACCGCCGCTGCTGCCGGAACTGGCCGCTGGCGGCACCGTTCCTCCGGCCTTCAGCGTATAGTGAATCTCGTATTCTCCCCAGTTAACCCCGCTGGTCCATTGAAACAAAACGGTTTGATTCACGCCGCTGCTCATCTCCGCGCTGCTGTAGATCAGCGGCGTCAGGGGTGTTTTTTGCAGAAATTGGGTGTCTTCTCCGAAAAATTGCGCGGCAAAACACGCAATATCAGCGCCTATTGCATATTGGGGAGCCAGCAGGCCGACGACTTCTGCGCCGCCCCAGTTGCACGCGGTTTCAAAGCCTTCAATATACGTTGCCAGTTCGCCTTCTGTCTCATAAATCGCAAACGCGACCTGAACCTTATTCCCGGCGGCAATGTCCAATGTCAGCGGCGCGAAGCTGCTCGCGTAGAGGTGATCGTATAACCGCAGGGACATCGCCCCTGCATACGGCCAGGTGGTCACAATGCTGTGCCCGGCAACCGGAGAACCCGCTGGCGTCAGTTCCTGGAGTCCGTAAATCACATAAGTTTCATCCACCTGATCCGCCCACGGCGCGTCTTCTTGCAGATCGTTCACAATGAAGTCCGTAATGGAGAATGTGACCGTAACCGTGCCGCTGGACTGGGCTTGTGCGGGGATAACCATCCCCCAAAGTACCACCGGCACCACCCACAGATAACGCAACAGCTTCATGCTCTTACCCCCTTATCATAAGTTACCCATAATTTAGTATAGAGAAACAAAAAGCAGGCGCAAATGCAACTTCCGCCCAACCTTCCTCGTATACTAATGACATTCGTTGCGAAGGAGAACACCATGCAAGCCATTGTCTACGAAAAATACGGCCCGCCCGAAGTCCTGCATCTGGCCGAGCGCCCTAAACCGGTCCCTAAACCCAACGAAGTTCTGGTCAAGGTTCACGCGACCACCGTCACGCACGGCGATACCCGCATGCGGAGTTTCACCGTCCCGCGCGGCCAATGGCTTCCCGCCCGCTTGTATTTAGGCATTCGCGGTCCGCGCCGTGCCATCCTCGGTATGGAACTGTCCGGCGTAATCGAATCCGTAGGTGCCGCCGTGACACGTTTTAAGCCGGGTGACGCGATTTTTGCTTCCACCTTTACCACCGGCTTTGGCGGTTATGCCGAGTACAAATGTTTCCCCGAAGACACCATCATGGCCCTCAAACCCGCCAACATCACCTACGGGGAAGCTGCCGCCGTGCCTGTTGGCGGTGGTACGGCGGTGCGTTTTCTCCGCCAGGCCAATGTCCAGCCCGGCCAAAAAGTGATGATCTACGGCGCGTCGGGCAGTGTCGGAACCTTTGCTGTCCAGCTTGCCAGACACTACGGCGCGGAAGTGTTCGCGGTATGCAGCACGGCCAATCTCGAACTGGTGAAATCTCTGGGCGCAGATCATGCCATCGATTACAGCCGCGAAGATGTCACCCGCTGCCCGGTGGACGTGATTTTTGACGCGGTGGGGCGGATGAACAAAAAAGCGCTGCCAGATCATCGCGTTTTTGTCAGCGCGCATGGTTCCGCCGGAAGCGAAAAATTGGACGATCTGCTTTTCCTCAAAGAATTACTTGAAGCCGGAACGCTCAAATCCGTCATTGATCGGTCCTATCCCTTCGAACAAATCGTCGAGGCTCACCGTTACGTAGACACCGGGCACAAAAAGGGAAACGTCGTTATCACGATCAACGCATAAGGGGAAAAAAGTGAATACACACAGAAGAACCGCCAGAATGGTGAGGATATTATGAGAGCCGTTGTCTATGAAAAATATGGACCGCCGGACGTGCTTCAGCTCAAAACAATTGAAAAGCCGATCCCCCAGGACCATGAAGTCCTGATACGCATCCATGCGACCACCGTTACCCCCTCAGATCTCACGATGCGTGGGGGAAGATCCCTGCTGGGCAGACTCATCGTCGGTTTTCGAAAACCGAGTAAAAAATTTCAAATTCTGGGCACTGAATTCGCTGGGGAAATTGAATCGGTTGGTAAAGCGGTCCATCAATTTAAGCCGGGTGATCAGGTTTACGGCTTTCGGGGTTTTGGAACCGGAGCGTATGCCGAGTACAAATGTATACCCGAACACCACGGCTTAGCGCTCAAACCGGCCACTCTGACCTACGAAGAGGCTGCTGCTGTTGTGGATGGGGCAACAACGGCCTTGTTTTTCCTGCGGGATAAGGGGCAGATTCAGAGCGGTCAAAAGGTGCTGATCAATGGTGCATCGGGAAGTATTGGGACCTTTGCCGTCCAGCTTGCCAGATATTTTGGGACCGAGGTCACCGGGGTATGCAGTTCCAGGAATCTCGATCTGGTGAAATCACTGGGGGCCGATCATGTGATTGACTATACTCAAGAGGATTTCACTCAAAACGGTCAGACCTACGATATTATTTTTGATACAGTAGGCAAAAGCTCTTTTGCCCGGTGTAAAGGCTCGCTCAAGGATAGCGGACGTTATCTGGTGACGACGGGGAACTTGGTGGCTAATACGATCCTGACACGCTGGACTTCTCTGGTAGGCCGCAAAAAAATAATCTTTGCATTTTCAGTCAATAAACGGGAAGCACTGGTTTTTCTCAAAGATCTGGTGGAGGCTGGAACCATCAAGCCCGTTATTGATCGCTGCTATCCGCTGGATCAAATTGTCGAAGCCCACCGCTACGTGGACACCGGGCACAAAAAGGGGAATGTCGTGATCACCCTCTGATCGCTCACAATCCGCGTTATAATAGGCGAATGATCGCATCCATAGGCAGTTGCATGGAACCAACCCCAATGTCTTCCTTCGAGGAGATCGCCACTCACTATACCCGCCTGATTCTCGAAGGAGATCGCGGCGCGGCCCAGCATCTCGTCTTTGGCACTCTGGATCAGGGTGCCACTGTGCGCGATATTTATCTCAGGGTTTTCCAGCCCAGCCTGTATGAGGTCGGGCGGCTGTGGGAGGCCGGTCAGCTTTCTATCGCCCGCGAACATCTCGCTACTGCCGTGACTCAATCCGTCCTGTCGAGTATCTATTCGCGCGTCAGCCTCCCCTCGCCTCTGACCCAGCATGCAGTGGTTGCGTGTTTGTCCGGCAACTATCACGAGATCGGCCCGCGTATGTTGGCCGATTTTCTGCAAATGGCCGGGTATAACACGCGTTTTTTAGGCTCCAACACGCCCATTGAGTCCGTCCTCGAAATGATCGATGAACTCAAGCCCGACGTGATCGGCCTTCCTGCCACCACACCGGAACATGTCGAGTCTGTGCGCCGTGCCATCGAGTCGCTGCGCGCCGATTTTGTCAGCTACCGCCCTGTGATCATGGTGGGCGGTCTGGCTTTTAACCAAAATAATGATTTGTGGCAGCGCGTTCAGGCCGATCTTTGGGGTCTGGATGCTGGGCAGGCGGTGGATCGGTTGACTGGGGGGACAAAATGGGGATGAATGGTACCGAAACTCTGTTGAAGCGTTGGCATTCGGTGATCGCCGCCTTTAGCGAGCAGTCGCGGGCGGTGGCGCTCGGCTTATTCGATCTGCAAGGCCGCGCGCTCTACATCAACGAAGGTATGCGCCGCCTCTTGGATGGCAGCGCCAACCCTTCTGCGGCGTTTATCGTACCCACTTTCGAGACCCTGACCCAGTTGCAAACCGCCTCTGGCCTTGTTTATCACGGCTGGCTCACGTTTGCGCCCGCGCCGCACCGCTCGCTGCATGGCGAAGTCCATCGCCAGGATGACCAGTTGCTGGTTGTCGCTGAATACGATGTCGAAGAACTGGCCCGCGTGAATGCCAATCTGATCGAGGTCAACGCCGAAATTACCAATTTGCAGCGCGAG
This sequence comes from uncultured Anaerolineaceae bacterium, assembly GCA_964472565.1. Taxonomy (GTDB): domain Bacteria; phylum Chloroflexota; class Anaerolineae; order Aggregatilineales; family Aggregatilineaceae; genus DATAMF01. The sequence continues at coordinate 3,072 of CAYYNB010000148.1, read as the reverse complement.
TTAGCCCGCCGCCAATCCGAATCCGCCCGCCTGAACGACCTCAAAAATGAGTTTATGGGCATCGCGGCCCACGACCTGCGCGGTCCCCTGACCGTTGTCCAGGGTTACACCAATCTGCTGCTCCGCCAGACCGATCTCCCTGCCGCCGAGCGTGCCGAACTGCTGTTGACTATGCAGGACTCCATCGGGGATATGTTGAACATGCTCAACAACCTGCTCAACATCTCCGAGATCGAATCCGGCAAGCTCAAACTGCGTCCGCGTGATGTGGATATTGATGAATATATTAACCGGATCGCCCGCCTGATCCGTCCGCTGGCGGAGCAAAAAAATATCGAACTGCGGGTCGAAATCGCTCGCAACATCCCGCTGATGGTCTTCGACCCGGATCGGATTCAGCAGGTGTTGAATAATCTGCTCAGCAATGCCATCAAGTTCTCCTTCGGCGGCACTCGTGTCACCCTGCAAGTGCATCCCAGCGCCCGCCAGATCATTGAGTTTGCCGTCATCGATCAGGGGCAGGGCATCAAGGCCGAAGAACTGAGCCGCCTGTTTCAGGCGTTCCAGCGCACCAGCACCCGTTCGACGGCGGGCGAACACGGTACCGGATTGGGTCTTGCCATCTGCAAGCGGATTGTCGATGCCAGCGGCGGTCAGATCGGCGTCGAAAGCGAATACGGCAAAGGCAGCCGCTTCTATTTTATGCTTCCCATCATGCCCCGTAAGGAATAAGTATGGAACTGAGTGATATGGAATGCCGCGTCGGATGCGGCGCGTGTTGTATTGCCTTGTCGATTTCCTCGCCCATCCCCGGCATGCCCAACGGCAAACCCGCCGGGGTGCGTTGTGTGCAGTTGACAGACGATAACCTCTGCAAGCTGTTCGGCCACCCGGATCGCCCTGCGGTCTGCCTCCGTCTCCGCCCCTTGCAGGAAATGTGCGGTTCCACCCGTGAGGATGCTCTCGCCTATCTCAACCGTTTGGAACAACTCACCGCGCCCGATCCCGCCTGAGTCACATCTTTCGGAGCACCGATCAACCCGCACTCGTCGGGGCGTATGGCGCTACGCCCCGCGCTCAATGCCCACCATTGGTAGGGGCGCTGCTTGCTGCGCCCGCTTCTCCCCTTTCTCCGCGTGCGATACCGTTGGCGAACAGGGGGGATCGAACGTGTAGGCATTGGTAGGGGCAGGTTTGCAAACCTGCCCTTACGCGCCACGATCGGACATGCTCATCGGATTTTTAATCGTTCATAACCTGACCAAAGAAGTCGCCAACGGTATCGCGCGTGGGAAAAATGAGGCCGGGAGAATAGGGATTTATCCCTTAAATGGACACCGGTTTATCCATTCTATTTCTTCCGCATCCCGTTATAAATCACCAGCCCAACCCCCACCGCCAAAATGAGGCCGACTCCCTCTGTAGTCCGCTTCACGATGCTGGCAATTGCCAGCACGATCAGTACAACTGACGGAACGCCACCCCATAATCCAGCCGCTTGAATCCCATAGGGTATACCGGCAGCAACCAACACTAACAGCATCCCCATATAAAACGGAATCGTATCCACCGTTATGAGGATTACGATTCCGATCAGTATGATTATGCCGCTCATCACGCTGGTTGGTGAAACATCCAGCCTGCGCATTACAACTCCATATGCAACCGCTTCGGCTTTTCCTCGTCCCGCTTCCGTTTATCCTGCAAGATCGCGGGTTTGGCAAGTGCCCCCGCAATAATGCTCAACCCGATCAGAATCAGGATACCCGGCCAAAACATCCCGGTTTCAAACAGAACCGCCAACCCGATCAGCCACACCAGTTCTTGCAGTGCCGCCGACCAGCTTTCCTGGACCACATTTTCCGGCAGCGCCGCCAGCGCAATCACCACCAGAATCCACGGGAAGAAATCAAGATTCAACCAGAATATGATCCCAATCCCGATCAAAAAGATACCGCCACTCATCCCACCGGCTTTTTCTTTACTGATGCACATATGTCCCTCCTCTAGGAACGCCCGGCCTGCTGACGCCTGCCGGCTTCCTCGTAGTACTCAATTTCATCTGATTCTTCTGGTTCATCCTGCTCTGGCATCGGCAGGTGACGCTTGGCTTTCTGTTTTTCGGGCTGTTCGACCAGCATCGAAAACGGCCACGCGAACTTATGGCGTTCCACTTTATCCGGTGGGGCCACCGCCACGATCAGCGCGCTGAACCCCGCCAGCAGCAGCACCGCCGGAAACAAAATCCCAGCCCACAGCAGGAATCCCAGCCCTAGCAGCCAGAGGGTGCTCTGCGCGCTGATCCACACGCCCATCCAGCCTTCTTCAACCAATAGGATCGGCACGCTGATCAGCCAGAGCAAAAACAGGATTCCGGGAAAAATGAGGTGTGTGGCAAACAGCGCATACAGCCCAAACAGGAACAACGCGCCGCTGAATACCGCGACTTGTTCAGTGAGTTGTTTGTTTTTTCGTTGCATGTTTCATTCCCCTACACTGACGATCTTTACGCAGATTCGCCCCCAAAGTTGCACCCCACTCGTTCCGCCGCGCCCGCAATTTTTGTCTAACTTCCCCCTCTGCCAACTGGTTTGGAGAAGGGGACCGGTTTGTAGGGGCAATTCATGAATTGCCCAATGGGTGTCAACTGCTTGCTGCGCCCGCATCTTCTCTTTCTCCGTGTGCGATACCGTTGGCGAGATCGAATGCGTAGGCATTTGTAGGGGCAGGTTTGCAAACCTGCCCTTACGCTCCACGACCGGACATCCTCATCGGATGTTTAATCGTTTATAATCTGACCCTGACCAAAGGATTCGCCAACGGTATCGTGTGCGCGGCAGGGAGGCCGGGAGGTAAACTACTCCCTCATCCAGTACACCCCCGTGATCACCTGCGTGTCCACAAAACCGCTGCCGCCGCCATTCCCGGTTTCATGCTGAATCACGCGGTTTTCGCCCGTTTCCAGATCGATCACATTCAGCGTTGAGGTGCCCGTGTCCAGGCTCCCACCGATCCACGCCACATAGCGCTGATCCGGCGACACACTGACCCGGTTCGACACCAGCGAATCGA
>CAYYNB010000147.1:0-15666 GCA_964472565.1 uncultured Anaerolineaceae bacterium | reverse complement strand
TTAACAGGCAGTTTCTTGAGAACGTTGCTTGCCTAATCTTTGCAGCGGGAAAACGCTGCATCAGTACTGTGCACGTCTGCTTCTCCCCTAAGACTAGGCTTTAATCAAATACTCATGAAAAATATCTGGCGTATTGCGCAATAAACGTGTACAATACCTGTACAAATCGCGAACGACTAGTCTAAAAGGGAAAACAACATGCGTAAATCTATCGCTCTCCTTGTGGCAACTGTGCTGCTTCTCTCGCTGGCCGTTCCTGTGATGGCGCAGGATGAGAAAGATATTGTTGATGTGGCCGTTGACAACGGCAGTTTCACGACTCTTGTTGCCGCCGTGCAGCAAGCTGAACTCGTTGATGCCCTCAAGGCTGAAGGCCCTTACACTGTGTTCGCCCCCACCGATGATGCCTTTGCCGCGCTGCTCGAAGAGACCGAGATGAGCGCCGAAGACCTGCTCGCGGCTGAAAACCTATCCGACATCTTGCTTTACCACGTCGTTGAAGGCGAATTCAATGCCGAAGCCGTGATCGAACTGGTGGGTGAGGCGGATTATGTGCTGGTTGATACTTTGGCCAGTATCCCCGTCAAAGTCAGCGTGGACATGGGCAACGTATATATTAACGACGCGATGGTCGCTCTGCCTGATGTCGAAGCCTCGAATGGCGTGATCCACGTTGTGGACAGCGTGATTATGCCGCCGAGCCAGAGCATCACCGATATCGTTGTGGAAGCGGCGGGGATGGAAGACGGTGCCGAATTCACCACCCTGTTGGCTGCGGTTTCGCAGGCTGAGTTAGCTGAGGCACTGGCGGGTGAAGGTCCCTTCACCGTGTTCGCTCCGACGGATGCCGCCTTTGCCGCCGCGCTGGAAGCATTAGGCATTACCGCTGAAGATCTGTTGGCAAGTGAAGACCTGGCGAGCATCCTGCTCTACCATGTGGTGGGTGGTGAAGAAGCACTGTACTCGAACGATGTCGCGGCGGCTCTGGCTGAGGCGGGCGAAGAAGGCCTCATGATTGAGACGTTGAACGGCGCATCCTTCACCGTGACCGCCGATGAAGAGGGTATCTATGTGGATGGCGCACAAATCATCATGACCGACATCCTGGCGAGCAACGGTGTCATCCACGTCATTGACGCGGTCATCCTGCCCTCAGCGGAGTAATCCAGAATCCTATACAATCATTAATGAGGCCAGGTTAGCTGCCTGGTCTCATAGAATACATAAGGGGAGGAAAAATGATCGAAAAAAATATTCACCCACGACTTGCGGTTGGGACGCCCGCTCCAAATCTGACGTTAATCAACGTTAAAAATCAACCCATCAATCTGGCGGATCTGTGGTCTACAGGACCAACCCTTCTCACTTTCTTACGGCATTTTGGCTGAATATTCTGCCGTGAATGGCTGGCTCAGTTAGAGCTGCATAAAGACGAATTCACAAACGCCGGGCTGCAAGTTATCAGTGTTGCGATGGGGGAACCCAAACACGCCGAACGTTATTGTGGCAAACTGGCTCCCAGCATTACGTGCCTGACCAATGAGACAACCATGCCCTACGAAACCTACGGCCTCCAACAAGGGAAACTCGGCGAGCTTATATCTCCGGCGGTTATGGTTGCCAGCGTAAGAGCATTAAGGCGAGGAAGCTCGCAGGGGGAAGCCATTGGCGATGTCAAAATGTTGCCCGGCACTTTCATTATAGACAAAAACGGGATCATCCAATACGTCTACTACAGTAAACACGCAGGGGATCACCCCAAGATTGCTGACCTCATTACTGCCGCTCACATGCTGAAGTAGGGTGCTCCGCCGTAACGTTGAAGGGAAACAAGGATGGCTTATTACCTGAAACTCTATTCTGCTACACTCGTTGCCTTCTTTGTCATTGATATGATCTGGCTTGGTCTGGTCGCGCGCACCTTCTACCGGAAGCATCTCGATTTTCTATTGGCCTCCGACACCAACTGGATCGCGGCGCTAGTTTTCTACCTGTTATTCATTTTGGGGATTCTAGTGTTCGTGGTTGTACCTGGGTTGGAGGACGATTCACTCAAAACAACCCTGCTGCGCGCGGCATTGTTTGGCCTCATCACGTATGCCACCTATGACCTCACTAATCTGGCAACCGTAAAAGATTGGCCTGTGCTTGTCACGGTGGTCGATCTGGCCTGGGGAACCGTCTTAAGTGTAACCGTAAGTCTTGTCAGTTTTGCAGTCGGCAAATGGCTCGGTTAGTTTACCAGCCGCATCCATTCGGGGGAAACTACACATGACCACAACCAATGAAAGAACCTATCCAAATCTGCGCCGCTTCAACCTGTTCATGGGCCTGTTTCATTTTGCCCAGGGATTACTGATGCTGGCTCTGAGCGATCTTAATTTTAGGCTGCCCGTCACCACCGCATTCCTGAAATATGATGAAACAAGCGAAAAACTGGTCTCTAACCTGAAGACCGCTTTCGATCTGCCGCTGGCCCCAGTGGTAGCAGCGTTTCTTTTCATGTCCGCCCTGGCGCATTTCCTGATCTCTGCGCCGGGAATTTACGACTGGTATGTCCGTAACCTGAAAAAGGGCGTCAATTACGCACGCTGGATCGAGTACAGCTTCAGTTCTTCGGTGATGATCGTGGCGATTGCGATGCTCTTTGGTATGTACGACATCGCCACGCTGCTGCTTATCTTCGCCCTGAATGCCATGATGATCCTGTTTGGCTGGATGATGGAACTGCACAATCAAACCACCGCGAAGACCGATTGGACGGCTTTCATTTTTGGATCAATTGCAGGCATTGTGCCCTGGATAGCGATTGGTATTTACCTGGTCGGTTCAGTCACAAGCGGTGAACAGGTCCCCAACTTCGTGTATGCCATCTATGCCTCGTTGTTCCTGTTCTTCAATGTTTTCGCGGTCAATATGATTTTGCAGTACAAGAAAATTGGGCGCTGGCAGGACTATATCTACGGCGAAAGAGCCTATATCGTGCTCTCGCTGGTGGCAAAATCACTATTGGCCTGGCAGGTTTTCTTCGGAACACTCCAGCCAAACTAGGTGTCGTATTATGGGGAGGGCATGAGGCATGTCATTACTTGAGATTTATCTGCTGGCCGGATTATCCATTCTGGCTTTTAATACGGTGCTTTGGCTTGTCAGTCTGCGAGTCAAAAACGCCAGCATTGTCGATCCGTTTTGGGGCATTCTGTTTCTGATCGCCGCCCTTGTTTACTCTATATTGGCCGAAAATGGCTTCCAGGATCGCAAGATTCTGCTTCTGGTCCTGGTGGCAGTCTGGAGTCTGCGGCTCTCGATCTATCTAGGTTGGCGGAATCGAGGCAAAGGTGAGGATTTTCGTTACGTTAAATGGCGTGAACAGCATGGCAGCCGTTGGTGGTGGCGCAGCTTCTGGCAAGTTTTTGTGTTGCAAGGGATGCTGGCCTGGATCATCTCGATCCCGCTGCTGGCTGCCATGGCGGGGGAGTCGCCGGATCATCTGACGATAGTGGATGGACTGGCTGTGATCGTCTGGATGGTCGGTTTCTTTTTTGAGGCGGTTGGAGATTTTCAACTGGCGCGTTTCAAAGCCAACCCCGCTAACAAAGGTAAAGTTCTCAATACCGGTGTCTGGCGTTACACCCGTCACCCAAATTACTTTGGCGATGCCGCGCAGTGGTGGGGGTATTACCTGGGAGCGCTAGCGGCTGGAGGATTCTGGACTATCTATGCGCCGGTTCTCATGACGCTGCTGCTATTGAGAGTTTCAGGTGTGGCGCTTCTGGAGAAAACACTCACCCAGACCAAACCACAATACCAGGAATACATTGATACCACGCCGGCTTTTTTCCCCTGGTTTCCCAAAAAACGGCCCGATAATCGCCATGCCAGCTAATTGAGAGCTTATATCGCGCTATCGCCCTAAGGATCCAACCCATGACCATCGATTATAAAATTGCACTGATTACCGACAGCACGAGCGATCTCCCTGAGGCCAAGCTCCAGAAGTATCATATCGGCGTAGTACCTTTGATGGTCGTCTGGGGAGCCGAAGAACTCCGCGATCAGATAGACATCAAATCGGCTGCGTTTTATGAACGTCTTGTTTCGGACCCGGTCCACCCAACGACCTCTCAGCCGCCGCCATCCGCTTTTGTTCAGGCTGTTCATCAGGCTAAAGAAAGTGGAGCGCAGGAAGCCATCATTTTCACCATCAGCAGCGGGATGAGCAGCACCTACCAAGCTGCCAAGCAGATCGAAACCCTGGTCGATATTCCGGTGCATATTGTCGACTCAAAAGCGAACTCGATGAGCCTGGGATGGCAGTTATTGGCAGCAGCCCATGCGCGCGAAGAAGGGGGAGACGCTGCCGCTATGTTAACTGCGGCTGACAGGGTTCGGGAAAACTTAGTCACCCTGCTTTACGTCGATACACTCGAATATCTTCATCGAGGTGGGCGTATCAGCGGGGCGGCCAAGTGGGTGGGCACAGCGCTCCAACTCAAGCCCCAACTGTATGTTGACCATCACACGGGGGAAATCAAGGCGGCTGCGCGTACTCGCACACGATCCAAAGCAATTGAAGCACTCTATCAGAGCTTCTTCCAACAGCTAGATGTAAACAAGCCGCTGCATGTGGCGGTTATGCACGGCAACATTCCTGAAGAGGCACAGCGGATCGCTGACCGAATCCGGCAAGAATATGCGCCTGTCGAATTGGTTGTTTCCCTGACATCACCCGTCATGGGGATTCATACAGGGCCGGGTGCTATCGCGCTCTGTGGATATTCCTCAGCTTAGAAACTGTGATTTCACAGATCCGCGGGACAATGCATTGTATAGTTGGGAAACAGGCGATGGGAATGGGTTCAAGCTAGCGCTGTACTCTCACAATATTCATACCATCCAAAATTGAGGCAGCGGGATTCGCAGTACCTAATCGGCCAATCGACCTCACCGGTATCTAATCCCAGTCTGCCTATTTTTACCCCGTGTGGTGAACCTATTTCATGGGCAACTCCTTCGCCCTTTTTCTGCCCTCATCCCGGTATTTTCTCATCACATAAACAAGCGAAATAGCCAAAGGAGGTGCGGGGTTACGAAACGGTAATCTGCTCGCAACCGCTTCGCAATCCAAGCCGGACACACTAGGCCCAGAAAGGAGTCTATGAGATGAGACGATTGATTCTGATTTTGGGTTTTCTGATTCCGACTTTGGCGCTTACGGTGAGGCCGACAGAAGCGCAAAACGAGGTGGTTACGATAGCTATTCCCGATTACATGCGGGACTTATTCAGTGAGGAGGTATTTGATCAATTCGAGGCGGAACATCCCGGTGTGGATGTTGAAATTGTGTACAACGGCAACAATGCGCTGATGTTCGGCGGTGGGCTGCAAGATATTAACGAATATCTGAACAGCATGCGGAGCGTTGCCGAGACCGCGGATGTGCTGCTGCTGGATTCAAGCGAAATAGGGCCGGAACTGACACGAGCCGGGTATCTGCTCGATCTGGCACCACTGGTGAACGCTGATACGACGCTCAACAGCGCTGATTTTTATGAAGCGGTGTGGCAAGCGTTCCAGTGGGACGGCGGCGTGTGGGCACTGCCCGTGTCAGCCGATGTCACACTGCTGTTTTATGATCCGGCGGCATTGGATGCCGCGGGCGTACCGTATCCAGAAACCTGGCAGTCGATTGCTGATGTGGATTATGCCATTCGGGCGCTGACTCAGTTGAATGACGATGGCAGTGTGGCGGTACCGGGGTTCCAGAATTATGGCGAAGAGATCGGCATACTACTCATTTCGTTGTTGGGACAGGGACTGTACGATGACAGTGTGATCCCCAGCATCCCCAACTTTGACAACCCCCAACTGGAAGAAGTGCTGAACACGTGGGCACAACTCCAAAAAGATGGACTGTTTGATCTGCCAAACGGAGGCGAAAACATCGCCGTTGGCCCTGGTGGACAAAATGAGGCCTTGGTGATAGGGCGAAGCTGGATGGGGCAGATGATGGGTGATGAGGATGCGCAGCGCAAGGCGGCGCTGCTGCCCGGCGGTCATAGTGGGTTGGTTGTGAGTGGATATGGCGTTAGCGGCGGCACAACACACCCCGAACTCGCCTACGAACTGGTCAAATATCTCACGATGCAACCCGAAGCAGTAGGCGCGGCCTTTAATCCGATTCCGGCACGGCGCAGCCTGGTGAATGCTTCAACTGACGGGGGTGGTATGGTAGTCAACGGGCCTGAACTCTCGCCGGAAATTCAGGCGGTTGTTGATCAGGGCCTCGAAAACGCGATCAGTCCCAGCGAAGCGCGGTTTGTATCACATCTGTCCAATGTATTACAGCAGATGATCGAGAACGGCGTAGATGCACGCACTGCGCTGGATGCCGTCGAAGCAGAAGCCTTAACGCGGCTGGAAACAGCATCGGAACGAAGCGGCGGCGATCCCCTTGTGGTGGCAACGCCTGTCCCCGCAGCGGCATTAGCTCCGGGAGAAATCGAGGTTGATTTTGGTATTGGAACGATCATGTCGCCGATGCCGAATGAAGCCGCATGGAATGCAGCCGCACAGGACTTCGCAGACACCGATCCTGAAGTGGGACGGGTGAACCTGGAACCGACGATGGGTGGAAGCCTGGAAGAGCTGACCGAACAGTATGACTGCTTCTACGCACCCAGCAACCAAGTTCCAAGCGCGGACCTTAGCCTTTTGCTCAGCCTGGATCCCCTAATGGCAAGCGATACGGCGTTTAATCCCAATGATCTGGTGGGGAATGTGCTAACCCAACTGCAACGCGATGGGCAAACATGGGCAATCCCACTGGTAATCGCACCTGTGGTGATGCGCGTGGATCCGGATTTGTTTGCACAGGCCGGGGTGACGCTGCCCAGCGGTACATGGAGTGTGGATGAGTTTGAAAGCGCGCTGCGAGCACTCAAGTATAACCCGGATGATCCCGCACCGTTTGCACCACAGGGATTTGATAACAGCTACCTGCTGGCGCTGATTGCAGCATATGGTGGACTGCCGGTTGATTACCGGACAACACCACCAACCCTCAACTACACCGATCCCAATACGGTTGAAGCTATCCGGCAGGTGCTTAATCTTGTCAAGGATGGGTATGTCGAGTACCAGAATTTGAGCGGTGGAACTGTCATTATGATGGGAGAGGAAAATAGTGTGCCGATTTACACAGACACACTGGGCGAATTCGGCTTTGGCGCGGTCATGATCGCTGTATCGAGTTCCGGCGAGGAAGATGCCGTACTGCCGCAGAACACCGATCCGATGGTGACGTTCCCACAGGGTACAGCCTATACCGCGCTCACCTACAGTGTGGGTGGAGGGTATATCAGCGCCAATTCGGAAAATGCCGAAGCGTGCTATCGCTTCCTGAGTTCACTGAGCCAACGGCCCGATTTATTCACCGGAATGCCTGCGAAACGTTCCATGATCAACAGCCCGGAATTGTTAGTAGCACAGGGTGAAGAAGCAACCGCCGTATATAGTGCGCTGGATCAGTTGATGCAGCAGCCCAATACCGTCCTGTTCCCGACAGGGCTTGGCGGGGACACCCCAACAGACATCTTTCTGACATACTGGCTAAACCGGGCGTTTGACCGCTACATCAATGAGGATGCGGATTTGGATGTGGAACTGGCGGAAGCACAGGCGATGACACAAACCTTCCAACAATGCACAGCGGCTATTCCGCCGCTTGATCCAATAACCGGGGATTATGCCGCGTACTATGAGCAGTATATCAACTGCGCGACACAAGTTGATCCCAGCGCCAGTGAGATGTTTGGGCAATAACGGACCATGATTGACTTGCTGCTCTTCACGCTTGAACGCATCCGCCAACATCGCATCCTGGTTCTGTGGGTGGTCGTTGGGCTATCGGTAGCGACGACGCTGGCCCTGGGATTGTCGCTCTATGTGGATTCGGTGTACAGCGAACTGCTCAAAACCCGGCTGGATGAACCGCCGTATGCCTTCCGGTATCGTTACCTGGGGGCGTGGAGCGGGAATATCTTACCGGAAGATGTCAGCAGTACCCGCGCGGCGATCCAGGAACGGTTGGTAAACCTGATCGGACTGCCCGCTGCGCAGAATGCACAATTCGTGCGCGGCGGCAACTGGACGGTGCGCGGACCGGAGAATCAATCCTATGGGACGGTTAGCCTGGGAACGTTAGACGGTGCTGAAGAGCAGCAGTTGATCACAGCAGGGGAATGGCCGCCCAGCCGCGAGGATAAGGCGGCGGATGCGGATACCATTCCCGTGCTGCTGCCAGAAGAGATGTTTTACCAAATGGGTCTGCAAGTGGGGGATGAACTGGTGGCGCAGCGCAACGGTGGGGGGACGGTGCGGCTGAAAGTGGCGGCATTGTGGCGGCCCTACAATCCCGACGATAAAAGCTGGATATTCCCCCCTAAATTTTTCGATCAGATCGTACTGGTGCAAGCGGAAGACTTCGCACGGCTGATAGATGGTCTTGAGGATCCGATTGATGAGGCGGCATGGTGGCTGATTCTCGACGGAAAAAACGTGCGAACAACTGACATCGGGGCGCTGCTGGATCGGATCACCGCCGGGCAACGAAGCATTGAAAATGTGCTACCGGGGATTCGACAAGACCTCTCGCCCACTCACGGCCTAAAAGCATTCAATAAAGAAGTGGAAACCCTGACACGGCAACTTTTTGTGATTGTCGCGCCGGTGGGCGGACTAGTGATGTATTTTGTGGCGATGGTGGCGGGGATGCTGGTCAGCCGACAAGGGCCGGACGATGTCAAGCTGCGCAGCCGGGGAATGAGCCGCCGCGCGCTGCTAACCGTGCATATCCTGATGTGGCTGATCCTGGTTAGCATGGCGCTGGCGGTGGGACTGGTCGCAGGGCCAGCCATTGTGCGGTTGGTGGGGCGCACAACCTCATTTCTCCAGTTCAATGACTCTGGGATGCCGTTGGAAATCGTCATCACATCGCAAGCCATCCTCACGGGCGCGGTAACAGGGTTGATTGGGGCCAGCAGCGGCCTGGTGCTGGCGTGGCGGACAACGGGCCAAAACATCAACAGCTTCCGGCGAGCGGCAGTCCGTACTTCTAAAGCGTGGTGGCAGCGGGCCTATATCGACCTGGCACTGATGCTCCCGGCGGGATATGTGCTGTACACCCTGACGGCACGAGGCGGGGTGGTTACAGACGCCGAAACCCCCTTTAATGATCCATTGGTATTCGTAGGACCGACACTTTTTGCACTGGCGGCGACGCTGCTTTTCCTGCGGGTGTGGCCGAGAGTGATGCAAATCGGGGCGTGGGTCATGGGATACAGCCGCTCTGTAGCGCTGCTTATGACGCTGCGTGAACTCACCCGCTCCAATGGGCGGTATCGCGGCGGATTGTTGATGATGGCGTTCACGCTTAGTCTGACCGGATTCACCGCATCAATGGCAAGCACGCTGGATGAAAGTCTGGTGGATCGCGTGGAATATCAAGCGGGTGCGGATTTAGTGCTGGTGACAGCAGTAGATACAGAAGCGGAAAAAGATAAAACCTCCAGCAGCAGTAATCCAAGCTACACGATCACAGGGTACAACCTGCCGCCGATGCAGGAACTGCTCACGATTGACGGCATCGAAACGATTTCACGCGTGGGGAAATATCCGGCCCAGTTGAATGTCGGCACGCAACGAATCGCCGGGACATACCTGGGCGTGGATCGGGGAACGTTGGGCGCGACGGCCTATTTTCGTGATGACTATGCCCGCGCGCCGCTGGGAAACCTGCTTAACCGGCTGGCAGAACAACGAACCGGGGTGTTGATCAACCGGAAGATCGCGGACGAATACCAACTGAAGATCGGGCAGGAGATCATGCTGCAAGTGCAGGCACTTGACGCGTGGTATGAGACACGGGTGCCCGTGCTGGGCTATGTCGATTACTTCCCAACGCTGGATCCGAATGAGGGGTTCTTTGTGGTTGGAAATCTGGACCCGATTTTTGAGCTGGTGGGAACAACACTGCCCTACGATTTGTGGCTGGGGTTGTCGCCAGAAGCAGATGCAGCGGAAGTCCGGCAGCGGATCGAAGCAACCGATTTCCCGGTGCTGCGGTGGGTGGAACCGGAGGCCATGCTGCGTGAGGCTTATGCTGAACCAGCACGGCGGGGTGTATTGGGATTTTTGTCGGTAGGATTCGGCGCATCCATCGCGCTCACACTGATCGCGGTAATCATCCAAAGCACGGCTTCCTTTCGAGCACAGGTGGTGCAACTGGGCGCGCTGCGGGCAATGGGATTACGCGGGACATCGGTAGGGTTGTATGTGGTGCTGCTGCAAGGGTTAGCCGCATTAAGCGGCATTCTGAGCGGCACCATGATTGGGATTGCGACAACGCTGTTGTACCTACCGCTGCTGGATTTTAGCGGAGGACTGCCGCCATACCTCGTGCGGGTGGCGTGGGGTGAAATCATTGTCGTTTATGGTGTGTTCGCAGGCGTTCTGTTTGGGGTGACGATGATCACCACGCTGTTCCTGAGCCGCGAGCAAGTCGCAGCGATTACACGGTTAGGAGATGCATGACGTGAAAAAACAACTTTCGATTGTGGTGGCTGCGGCTGTCGTGCTCACCGCATGCGGTGGGGACAACAATAAGCCCAATCTTGTCGCCACGGAAACCCCGATTCCAACCGCACCGGCAGCCGCACGCCCCACTTATATCGTACAGCGGGGGAATGTCCAGGAGAACTTCGAGTTCACCGGGCGATGGCTGCCGCGTGATCAAATGCAATTATCGTTCCAGGCAGCGGGCACCATTCGATCTGTGAATGTGCAGCGTGGGGACACGGTTAAGACCGGGGATTTACTGGCCGACTTTGACACATCGGACCTGGAAGCCCAATTGACGAACGCGGAACTGGATTTACAAACGGCGATTAATCATCTGGAATCGGGGGGAGATGGAAGCACCCAAACGGTGCTGGATGCCCAATTCGCGCTGGCGGATGCCAAACTGAATCTGGAAAGCACCGAGGGGAACAGCCCCTGGACCAGCCTGGAGTCGGCGCGAATCGGATTGGAGCGGGCGCAAAATGCTATCGACGATGCGCAACGCGCGTACGACGAGGCGATCAGCCATCCCGAAACGCCTGCATCGACGGTAGACAACCTGTACCAACAACTGCGAGATGCGGAGATTGGGCTGCGGGACGCTCAGAACAGCTACTATTCGGCGGCACAAAGCTTTAATAATCACCAGATCAGCATAGCACAGCAGGAAAACGCGGTACTGAAACAGGAGATTAATCTGGAAGAGGCGATCACCGGGGCAGGGGTAGACCCTGATCTTGTGCAAGCGGTGCAAAAAGCGCAACTTCAGGTCACTCAGATTAAGGCCGAAATTGAAAAAGCCTCGCTGCGTGCGCCTATCGATGGAATGGTGCTTGAAGTCACGATCAGGGCGGGCGATCAGGCTGAGGCCTTCAAAGCGGTGATCACTCTGGCACTGCCGGAACCGATGGAAGCGATTGCGACACTGGCCTTCAACGATACACAGAGTTTGAGCGTGGGGATGACCGGGGTTTGCCAGGAAATGGGCCGCCCTGAAACCGCCGTGCAATGCGCGGTGCGGCAGGTGCCTTTAAGCAGCCGAGACGCGGATCAAACCGTGCGCGTGGGTGCTCAGCTCGATTTACCGTTGGGCCAGGTGGTGGAAATTAAAATTCCGCTGCAAGTGCGCGAGAATGTGCTCTGGTTGCCGCCGGCGGCAATCCGAACATTTCAAAACCGGACGTTTGTGGTGGTCGAAACGGCAGAAGGACAGCGGGCGGTTGATGTTCAGATTGGGCTGCAAACGACGGAGCGGGTGGAAATTATCAGCGGGGTGAATGAAGGGGATGTCGTGGTAGGACCATGAGCACTTTTATCCGATGCCAACAAGTGGTCAAAGCCTATAAAGCCGGGGCACATGAAGTCGTGGCGCTGCGAGGAATCGACTTTGAGATGGAAGAAGGGGAGATGGTCGCCATTATCGGACCGAGCGGGGCGGGGAAAAGTTCGCTGCTCAATCTGTTAGGTGGACTGGACCGCCCGACTGCCGGACAACTGATGGTAGGCAAACAGAATTTATTGGAACTCAAGGGGCGACAACTGGCCACATACCGACTGCACGAGGTGGGTTTTGTATGGCAGCAGGTGAGTCGTAACTTATTCGCGCACCGGACCGCACAACAAAACATCATGCTGCCGCTGACATTGGCAGGGGCTAAACGGCGCGAACGCGGGCGGCGGGCAAAAGAACTGCTTGACGCGGTGGGATTAGCTGACAAAGCCAAACATAAACCTGTGCAGCTATCGGGAGGACAGCAGCAGCGTGTGGCTATCGCGGTAGCATTGGCGAACCAACCGCGCCTGCTTCTGGCTGATGAACCCACTGGATCGCTGGATCGGGAAAACGGAGTCCAAGTGATGCAGTTGATACGGGAACTGAGGGAACAACTCCGGCTGACCGTGTTGATGGTGACGCATGATATTGAATTGGCGGACTACGCGGATCGGGTGCTAACGCTGCGGGATGGTGCATTGGGGCAAGACCTGACCAAACAAGAAACGCCGGTAGTGGAAGATGACGGGCGAATACGACTGCCGGAAACGGTGCGGGAACAACTGGCAAAAGCGGACCAGATCAGCGTCGAGGTGCGGCCCGAAGGGGTACTGCTGCGTCCCGAAAATGCCGAAGAAGATCAGAGTGAAAAGCTGCTGCAAGGAATCTTACCACAAGATGCGCCGCCGCCCGTTCATCGATTCCGACTGCGACGACAGAAGGAGCGGCAGGCGTGAGCGTACAAGTTGTGCAAGTAAAACGGTCATTTAACGGAACGATTCGAGTTCTGAATGGTGTCAATCTCGACGTGCAGCCGGGAGAAATGGTCGCGCTGTATGGACCATCGGGTAGTGGAAAAACAACGCTGCTAAATTTAATCGGAGCGCTGGATTATCCAGATGAAGGCGAGATCAGCATTGGCGGACGCGATATCACGCGACTGTCTGAACGGGCGCGCACGCAACTACGACGCCAAGCCATCGGGTTTATTTTCCAGAGCGACACACTGGTACCTACCTATAACGCGCTGGAAAACATCGAATTGGGGCTGCGGGTGGCAGGGATTGGATACCGGGAACGGCGGCGGCGATCTAAGGCCGCGATTGAAGCGGTAGGCTTGGCGGCCTGGGCAACCCATATGCCAGAAGAACTGAGCGGCGGACAGCGGCAGCGGATTTCGATTGCGCGAGCGCTCGCGCTGCGGCCACTGCTGTTTTTGGCTGATGAGCCAACCAATGGATTGGATACACGCACTTCACACGGGATTCTGACGCTGTTTCAAGGAATAGCCCGACAACAAGGCAGCATGTTTTTGATTGTGTCGCATGATCCGCTGGTGGTGGACTACGTGGATCATGCCTACGACTTAAATAACGGACTGGTAAGGAAACGCTATGTGGATACGGTCAATTAGCACGCTAGTCAGTATGAGCCTGATCGCGCTGGTGGTTGTGGTTGCAGTCTTTATCAATCTGCCCAACCTGGGTACATCGGGAGAACCAAAGCAACAAGAGGCAACGGCAGTCAACACCGCAACGGAAACGATTCCGCCAACCACACCGTTACCGTCGCTGACGCCCTCTAAAACGCTGCTGCCGCCACCAACATTCGAGCCGCCAACACTGACACCTGCACCATCTCATACACCAAGCGCTACACCATCTCCTACGATGATGATTGACGCTCCTGTGCCAACGGGGATTCATGGGTTGGAAACACCGACGCCTTCCTCCACACCGGGATGCGTACCACGCGAGGACTGGAAGCTGCGGTACGAAGTGAAAGCAAACGATGCGCTGGATCGGATTGCAAATCTCTACAATACCACACGATGGGATCTGGTTGAGGCAAACTGTCTGACGGATGCGAATGTTATCACGGTAGGACAAGTGCTGCGCGTACCGGGAGATGTCCAGCCGCAGAAAAAAATAGAATGTGTGCCCTGGGAACTGCTGACGCCCTATACAGGCGCATATCTGGACAAACCAACGGAAATCACGTTTAACTGGCGAGGTCCACGCGCCCCACGCAACCTGCTTCGGGTGTATCGACCTGATGGGAGCCTGTTCGAAGCGGTAGTCGATTTACGTCAAAATGAAACGGTCAATGCGCTTGAAAAATTGAGTGCGGCAGGCACTTATACATGGTATGTGTTTCCGCTGGATACAAACTTCAAACAAATCGAGTGCAAGGAGGGCGGCCCCTGGACCTTCTATAAGACAGAATCGGTGGCCCCTTCCGCGCCGTGAATCATGTTCTTTCTCACATTCGAATAGCGTGGCAAAATCAGGGGGATTCGAATGTGAGACTGAAAACATGATCAAGCCTAAACCTCTAACCACAGACAATATTTTTGCGCACCAAACGATGGCGGAGCGACTGCCCGGCATCGTACGCAACGTCCAAAAAGAAAACCCACAGTACCCGGCAGCGATCCAGAAAGCATTGGAACAACTGTATGAGGGGATGGTGGGAAATGCGCTGATCCCGATGTTGGAAAAAGATCCCATCGCCCCGCCGGACTATGAGCGATGGGAAAAAGCATATCGAACCCAGAGGCAGAAATTTGAGCCGCTCACATGGCAGCACAACGAATGGTTTTTCGCTGAAACGTTCGGGTTCCGGCACATCATTCAAGCGGTACGGTGGTATGAAAATCGACATGATCCCTACGCCATGAAAAAACAGGCAGAGCTAAAAAATTCAGGCGTGTGGAAGATGGTCGAAGCGGCGCTTACTTTTGACGGGACGTATAGTGATCGCATGTACCGGCTGCTGGCGTTTGCGCTGTGGGGGAATCGGGTCGATCTCAGCCATCCGGCGGGTCAGTTGGTGGGAGAAGCGGCGGCGGACGAACTGCTGGTGGATGATCGAGAGCGCGTGGTAGCGCATCTCAACCCCAAAGGAGGGGTGATCCATCTGGTAGCGGATAATGTAGGAACCGAATTGATCCTCGATCTGGCACTCATCGATTTGCTGCTCACGCAGGGGCAGAACCGCGCTGTGCTGCATGTGAAATGTTATCCTACGTATGTGAGCGATACGACGACAGACGATGTTTGGCAAACTCTCCAAGCCATGGAGAACCAGGGTGGACGGATCGGCGCGGTAGGGCAGCGGGTGCGGAAAGCATGGGAACAACGGCGATTGGTGCTGGCGGCTGATCCCTTTTGGGTGAGCAGCAGCTTTCTGTGGGAGATGCCCCAGTCACTAAAAGAAACGTTGGCACGCGCCCAACTGGTGATACTCAAAGGGGATATGAATTACCGGCGAGCCGTCGGGGATACGATTTGGGGCGAGGGTGAGAGTTTTGAAGGGATCATGGCTTACTTTCCGGCTCCGATGGTCGCACTGCGCAGTCTGAAATGTGATGCGCTGGTCGGAGTTCCCAGGGAAGTGACGCGAAAACTGGATGCAATAAGCGAGATGTGGCGGACAACGGGGCGGTATGGGGTTATTCAATTTGCACATTCCCAAAGTGAATTATAATTATCAATACCTGCCTTGAAAATAGGACTGGGTCAAACCGCGCCGGGAGTTACAGGCAAGGGCTG
>CAYYNB010000146.1:0-15862 GCA_964472565.1 uncultured Anaerolineaceae bacterium | reverse complement strand
CTTTGATCGCCGCTTCGGGGATACTGAGGGAGAAAATGTCCGAGAAGTCGATATTTTCGCGACGCGAAAGGGCATTTCGCGTCGCGAAAAGGGAAAACAGCGATGAAATTACGGCAGCAGTTAGCCAACATCATTTCGTTTTCGCGGCTGGGTTTTCTGCCCTTGCTTGTGACAGCCGGGCTGCTCAAACAACCGGAAATATTCGTCGGCTTGTTTGCCGTGCAGTTATTTCTGGACGCAGTAGATGGTTTTGTCGCGCGGCGGCTGCACATCGAATCGGATTTGGGGCGGCGGCTGGATACGATCATCGATCTCATGATCTGGCTGCCGAGCATCGGACTCTTTATCTGGCTTGCCTGGGATGAGTTCACCGAGATTTTTCCCATCTACCCGCACCTGTTTATTATCCCCACGCTGACCTCGATCTTCATGTACGGCACGGCTTACTACTACCTGCACACGATGGCCGCGATACACCTCTACAGCGGCAAGCTGGCATCCGCGCTGGTGCTGCTTCTGATGCTCACCATGCTGCTGGATCGGTTCTACCCGCTCCTGGGCTATCTGACCGCCGGGGCGGGTGTGATTTATCACCTGGAAGCCATGCTGATCTACTTCACTCAAAAAGAGCAGACCGATGAAAACGTGACCTCCTGCTTACAAATATTCAGCCCTGCAAAACGCACACAGCGCTTTCCACCGAACGACGATCTTTAGCGCTGAGCGACGGATCGGCGGCCCACTGCTGGTAACGCGGCAGCAGCGGCACAAACTGCGGGAGCAGCGCTTGCGCCATACTGCGGATCACATCACACAGCACCCAGGTTGCGGCGGCATTCTCCGGCGGAACGTGTGCCGCAAGAAAATCGAGCACCGGGCCGACTTCTCCCCGTGCCGCAATCCGAAACGCGAAACTCACCGCGCGTTTGACATCCTGATCGTCATCCAGCAGCAGGCGTTCGGTTAAAGCCACACAGCGGGACGTATACGCAGCGTGTTTCATCGGCAGCCGCCCAATGGCCGTGACCCCTGCCCGGCGCACCCACTTGTTATCGTCGGCCAGCCAGGGTTCGATCACGGGCAGCCACTGGTCCGGCTGTTTGCGCACGATAGGTTCCAGCGCATCAATCGCCAAACGATCTGCATCTTCCCACGTCAAACAGCCCCGGCAAAGTTCGTGCAGCAGCGGGATGATGGTATCCGGCGCGGTGAGTTCCATCGGTCCCAGGATCAGCAGCGCGACCACGCGCCCCTCGCGGCCAAACGCATCCCACAGCACCCGCGCCAGTGGGATAAAGTCCGGCACCCGCTGACGCGCCGTTTTACCGATCACTTTGCCGATCCCTTGCAGCGCCGGGATCGGTGTGCCGACGGTCTCCTGAAGTTCGCGCTGTTCAGCCTTGATGCCGCCGACGCTTTTCGGCTCGAACTGGAGCCAGAGTTCGCGGAGTTGGGCGGCCGTTGGCCGGGGTGCAGCGGGATCATAAGCAGCGAGCAACTGCTGAACAGCGGCGGTTACATCAACAGCCATCGTACACTCCTCCACCGGGAACCAACAAAAGCCCTACAGACAGAATAGCACAGATGTGCGATTTTGTCATGGTCGTGAATGACTAACTTGAATGGCTAACTCGGATGTTGATTTATATGCGGCGCGCGCTGACGGTGGACATATCGGGCGCGGGCATGGGCAGCCAGATCGTGAACGTGGTCCCCTGCCCGATCACGCTGTCGGCCTGAATCCGCCCGTTGTGCGCTTCAACGATCTGCTTCGTAATCGCCAGCCCCAGCCCCATACTGCCCCCGCGATCCCGCTGGCGGCTTTTGTCCACCTGATAGAAGCGCTCAAAAATGCGCGGCAGATCGGCGGCGGGAATGCCCTCCCCCGTATCACGCACCTGCACCACGATCCACTGCGGCTGGGCAGCGGCCAGCAGACCCACCTGCCCGCCGGATGGCGTATGGCGGATGGCGTTATCGAGCAGATTCAGGAAAACCTGCGCCAGCCGGTCCGCATCCCCCGAAATGCGCGGCAGGTCGGGCGGTAGCTGAACATGAAGCTGGACACTTTTTTCATGCGCCTTAACCGAGATACTGTCAGCCACCCCACGCAGCAGATCGGACGGGCGCACCGCATGCCGCCGCAAATTCACACGCCCTGCTTCCAGCCGGGCCAGTTCGAGCAGTTCTTCCACCATACGATGCATCCGCGCCGCCTCATCATTGATGATCTGGGCGGCATGCTGCGCCGTAGCAGGATCAGACGTCACCCCATCCAGAATCGCCTGCGAAAAACCCTGGATACTGGTTAAGGGGGTGCGCAGATCGTGGGAGACATTCGCCAGAAAATCACGCTGGGCCGCCTGCGTGACAGCGACCCGATCCACCATCTCATTAAAGGATGAGGCCAGCGTGCGGACTTCCTGCGGCCCTTCGACGGGCACCCGCTGGTTAAAATCACCGTCGGCAATCTGGTGGGCGGCATGGCTGATCTGGCGCAGCGGGCGCGCCACTGACCGCGACACCAGAAACGAGAGCACAAACGCCACCAGAATCCCAATAACCCCGGCGCGCAGCAGCGGCAGCAGGAAGTTAGCGCCAAACAGCCGGAACACCTCACGCAGCGTCGTTCGGGGCGCGGGCTGGGCTACCACCAGATTGATCCCCTGTTGGGTCAGGGGGCGAATCGGAAGCGCCACATACACCCATTCCGTATCGTCAGGATTACGAAAACGCCCGGTGGTCACGGTGGTCAAACGGGCGCGCCCCGGCGCGGGGATCGACGACACATCAATCGGTTCGGCCACCATGCCGAAACTGAAGTCACCCGCCGAATCGAACATCACTTCGCCGCTGCTCCGCACCACCATCACGCGGAGATTCTGCCCGTCGGTTTCGGTTTCCAGGTACGTGAGGATACTGGCTTCGAGCGGGTTTTCGCCGCTGTCGTGCGCCACATCCACCACGCGCAGTTCCAGCAGAGTCGCCGCCAGATTATTGACAATATCATCGGTGGGTAGCGGACTCGTCCACAGAAACAGCAGCAGCGTGATCCCGATCAGTGTCAGTGTGATCAGAATCACAGCGACATACGAAGCGAGCAGACGAGTTTGCAAGGCGTTCATCCGGGTTGAAATTCTCTCCTCAGTTTAGGGCGCTGATGTAAAACGGATGTAACCAGACTGTAAAAAGAACACTATTCCGCCGCGATTTTATACCCCACGCCCCACACCGTTTCGATCTCCGCCGTGCAGCCGTCCAGCTTATTGCGCAGATGCGCGATATGCACATCCACCGTGCGCGTCTGGCCGTAAAAATCGAAACCCCACACGATGTCGAGCAGTTTTTCGCGGCTGAGCACGATGCCCGGATTTTCGACCAGCGCCAGCAGCAGATCAAATTCTTTGGCGCGCAGATCAACAGGCCGCTGATCCACAAACACCGTGCGGCGGGCCGGATCAACGGTCAGGTTGGATATACGGAGCGGCTTGTCTTCAGGACCAGGGCGGCGCGGCTCGGTACGGCGGAGAATGGCCTTGACGCGCGCGACGAGTTCACGCGGGTTAAAGGGTTTGGTCAGATAGTCGTCCGCGCCCAGTTCCAGCCCGACGATTTTATCAATGTCATCATCGCGCGCGGTGAGCATCAGAATCGGCAGATCGGACTCGGCCCGGACGCGCTTGCACACTTCCCAGCCGTCCAGCTTGGGCAGCATCAGATCGAGCACCATCAGCGCGGGCTGGTCGTGTTCGATCCGTTCCAGCGCCTGCACCCCGTCGGCGGCGCTGATGACCCGATAACCGTCTTTCTGCAAATAGAGTGCGGCGAGTTCGATAATATTAGGTTCGTCGTCCACCAGCAAAATGAGTTCGTTCGCCACAGCCCCCTCCCCTACAGATCGACCAGCAGCGTATCGTATGCAAACGTGATCGGATACCCCTGGGCCTGCACCCGCGCTTCGAGCCGGAGCAGATCGTCATAACTGAGCTGGCACGGTTCCTCAATATGCGTCATGATCACCCGTTTGGCCGCCAACTGGCGCACCATCTCCAGTGTCTGCTCAAAGGTCGCCTCCGATTGCAGCACCGGGTGATCGGCGGGAATCAACCGTTCCCCGGTGAAGGGATGAATGACGGGCAGGCCCATCGGGATAATCGCCAGGTCGAGGCCGCGCACCTCCTCCGGCGGACGCCACTGGTATAACTCGTCAGGCGCAATCAGCACGCGCTGACCCTCTTCTTCGAGCAGAAACGCATACACATAATCCTGGGCCACGCGGAAGGGGCGAATCCGGGTTGAGCCGATAGTCACCGTATCGCCGTCGGCCAGCACATTCACACCCACCACGCCGAACTGCTGCAAATACATCATCTGTTCCCACGCGCCAAGCCGGACATGAAAATCGGCGGCGACCTGCTGCGGCAGATAGATCGGGGTGCGGGTATGCTGCGGCGGCCAGTTGAACCAGTCGGCGTTCATCGTTTCCCAGACGCGCAGCCCGGCGGTATGATCAGGGTGCCAGTGGGAATAAAACGCCGCGTCGATCTGCGGCACCTGCGAACGCAGCAGCATATCCTTGATTTCTTCGGGTGTATCGATCAGGACGTTGGGGCCATGCACAAACACGCTGGGACCCTTGCGGCTGTAGGGGATTCCGTTGGCGCGGGCTTCGCGGCACAGGCGGCAGGCGCAGCCGGGGCGCGGGGTCGTGATGGCACCACCTGAACCTAAAAATTCGAAGCGCATGATTCTATTCCTCCAAGATGCCTGTTATAATAGTCCTCTAAAGAATAGGACAAGCGTTTCTAGATTTTATCTGCATTTCAGTGTATTGTACGAATATGCATGCATACACACCAGAGGAGATTATTATGGGGAAGACGACCAAATTGGGGGCGCGGCTGGGATCGCTGCTGCTGCTCTCTATCCTGCTTCTGACTGCGTGCGGCGGGGGTGGAGGAACAACCACACCCGAAGCCGATCCTGAAGTTCTCGAAAACCAGATGCTCGCGTATTCCTCCACGCTGCGGCTGGAAGCGGACTGGCTGTGGGATAATGCAACTTTCCTGACAACCAGCACCCTCCCCACGCCTGATCCGGAACGGTGCAAGTCAAAAGACTTTAAACACAAACCGGTCAAACTGGATGCCGCCAAACAGGAGACGGATAAAGAAGCCGTCCACGCCGTGGAATTGTTGGATTATGTCGCCGGGTTGAACCAAAGTGTGCGCACCCAGTGGAATAAGTACTGCAACCGCGAGACAGATGCCTCCTCAACCGCCTCGTTTATGCAGTCGTATCTCAGCAGCGCCTATACCCAGCTTGATGAAGTTGACCGGATTGCCGAACGGCGGATTATCCTGGCAACCGACGCCGGGAAAAAATAAGGTCAGCGCATGTCCAGGGGGCTAATGGTGGGTCTGGTGCTGATCGGGTTGTGGTTGGCCGGGTGTACCGTGCCGGCTCCCGAAACCAGCGTGAACCGGCAGGTCAATGACTACGAGGCGTCGCTGCGTTCGGAAGCCGACTGGCTGTGGAACAATATGAATTATGCCCGGCTCAACGCCATCCCCGCGCCGGGGTGGTGTACTGACGAGCAGTTTGATCATCATGCGGTACAGATGACCGATCCGCAGCGCGCAGAGAACCCCACTGCCGCCGGATGCGTCGATCATCTGGTTTATGCCGCCGCCCGGATCAAGGATGCGCGCGACATCTGGGATGCATACTGCGCCCAGCACAACTTGAACCCCGGCCCCAACATGGAAGCGCAGCTTCGCGCCGCCTATACCAGCCTGAACACCGTCCGGCTGGCGCAGTTACCCAACGATCCGACCCCCGCGCCGGGGAGTACCTGAAAGCGCCGCCAATAGGTCGCCGGGCGCGATCAACCACCACAAACAACTAAAAAAGGGGCATGTCTGCCCCTGAACAGGTTAGATTGTGATCGTCATCAGATCGCGCGGGAAGGTCGTCAGCGCTTCGGCCCCGTTCGCCGTGATCAGCATGTTATCTTCGATCCGCACGCCGACTTCCCCCGGAATGTAAATCCCCGGCTCGATAGTAAAGACCATGCCCGGTTCGAGCATCATCGTGTTGCCCTCGACCATGTTGGGGTCTTCGTGCGTTTCCAGGCCCAGGCCGTGCCCGGTGCGGTGCGTGAAGTACTCGCCGAAGCCCGCGTCCTCGATCACTTTGCGCGTGGCACGATCCACGTCCTGCGCCACGACGCCCGGCCCTGCCGCCGCCCGCCCCGCTGCATTCGCCGCTTTGACCACGGCGTAGACTTCCGCCAGCCGCGCCGACGGTGCCCCCAGGCTGAAGGTGCGCGTAATATCCGAGGCATACCCGTGCGCCGAGGTGCCAAAATCGAAGAGCAGCGGTTCCCCCGCCGCCACACGGCGCTCATCCGGTTCGCCATGCGGCAGCGCCGACTTCGGCCCGCTGAGAACAATCGGCTCAAAGGGCAGCTTGCCGCCGCCGCGCTTCAATTGTTCGCCGACCAGGATATTCGCGATTTCGCGCTCGGTCATCCCGACCTGAATCTGGGCGATGGTGGCTTGCAGCGCCGCCTCGCTGATGGCAATCGCTTCGCGCAGCGCCGCGACTGCCGCTGCATCCTTGCACAGCCGGAGCTTGCCCAGCGTTTTCCCCGCCATCACGATCTCGATGCCGGGGATATGCTGGCGGATAATCTCTGCTTCCAGCACACGCATGCGCAGTTCTTCCACACCCAGCCGTTTACCGCCCAGATTCAATTCGCGGGCCGCCGCCGCGAACGCCATGTGATAGCCTTCGGTGTCGGTCCAGGGAAACAGTTTGACCGGTAATCCGCTCACTGCCAGCCGGTCCTGTTCCAGCGCAGGCAGCACAGCGACGGCATCCTGCCCCGGTCTGAAAAAGACCACCAGCGGGCGTTCCATCAGGTGGAAATCGCAGCCGGTTAAAAATTGCAGATTCGGGCCGGGCAGCAGCGCCGCCGCAGCAACACCGGCTTCTTGGATCAGGTCTTCCATCGCTAACGTCATCGTGATTCACTCCCGTCTGATTAAGTGCCCGCTAGAGTAGAATCTCCCTCGCCCGTTGTCAAGCACTTGCTGCTATAATGGGATGGACGAATCCAATTCTGTGGGAGAAATCACATGCGGCGACTACTCGCGTTTATCGGTGGGGTGTTAAGCGGCGGCATGGCCGGAACGCTGATCGGGCTGTTGTTTACACCGGCATCCGGCCATGACATGCGTTACGGGCTGCGCCAGCGTTACCAAAATGCGATCCAGGCCGGGCAGCAGGCCGCAGCCGACAAGCGCCGCGAACTCGAAGCCCAATTATCCGAACTCACCAGCGGGCCGCAGCAGTAACACCACCCGACCTATTCCCGCTGCACCGATAGTTTATAATTCACTTCATCAACCGTAAACGGAGCCATCGCACCGATCACGATGGTCAGCATCGAGTCGGCGGGCACGGTGCAAGTGGTGCCGCCCACATTGGACGCATCGAGCGCCAGCGGGGTCACGGTTGGCGCTGAACCATCGCTCGGAACCGAAACCAGCGACACCGTCCAGTGTTGGGCCGTTACCGCCGGAATGCGCAGGAATCCTTCAGGATTCCAGACCGTCGAAGCTGACTCGGTATCATCGACATAATTCAATTCGGGAATGCGAATATCATCCAGCACAATCCCCGGCCCGGTAGCGGTGGTATCCGTCAGATATTCAAAACGGATGAGAATGGGCTTCCCCGCATAGCGACTCAAATCGATCCGCTCTTCCATCCAGCCGCTGGACTGGCCGCTGTAGTACGCGCCGGGCGCATCAGTCCCCCGGACAGCCGCCAGATCACCACGCACGATCTCCCAGGTGGCACCCATATCGGGCGATACCAACACATGGAACCAGTCGTAATCGTCCTCGATGTTCCACCACGATTGGTAAACCAGGGTCGCTGCCGTCAGGCCCGACAGGTCAAACGCGCCCGTGAGCCGAGTCGCACTGTCCGAATAATTCATCGACCACCACATCCAATCGCCGGAATAGGGATCAGCCCCCATCACCGGCACGCGATCATCCCCATCAAAGCTGAGGCGATACGTCCCCGGCTCCCGAATCAACAGATAATCGGCGGCGTACTGGTGAACGGAATCCAGGTAGGGTTGAGACGCGATCAAGCGCTGCGGCTCAATCTGCTCCGGCAGATCGAGCGTCTGGTAGTAATACCGCCCGTCGCCCACAGCAGGATCATCCAGGTAATTCGCCAGAATCCAATCAGCAAAAACCTGATCCACCGTCACCGGCTGGCCTGAGTCGCGCAGGGCATGTTGAATCGCAGCCATACCTTCGTAATCAACGTGAGTCAGAGTCCGAATAAAGTCCAGGCCAAAACGCTCGTAAAGATAGACCAGGAACAGATAGGCGGAACCGTAATTGCTTGCCATTTCCCAGCCATCAAAAATCCAGTAATTCAACTGGTGATCGGGGTTGGCTAAAAAGTCCCGCATATTGTCGCCGCCGATATGGTCGGGATCAAAGCCGTTAAAATGCTCGGCAAGCTGCGACAGCCCTTCATTCAACCAGCGCGTCTCGTTACCATCCATGTTATGCAGAATCAAGTGCTGGTGCTCATGGGCCAGCGTCGTCAGATATTCCTCAGTATCCAGCGGCGCGAGATCAAGATTGATATAAATAATTTCGCGCTGGTTGCTGTCGGGACACAAAAACTGTGGACACTGATCGGTAGGGCTGAATGCCCCCATAATCGTCGGGTCGATGGAGGATTGGTTGACGATGTGGAGATGGCTGTCGCCGTCGATACCCGGATTCCACTCATCCCCAAAAATGGAATTATTCATCGGCCAGATATGCTGCTCAAAATAATCCGCCGCCGCTTCGAGCGCCTTCTCGTTCACCCGCGCGCCGCGTTCGAACCAGAAATAGGCATGTTCGGAGCGATAACGTAACGCAAAACTTGCGGTGACGGTGCTGAAACTGCCAAGCGGGATAAACTGCTCTTCTTCGCCCACTTCATACAGGTGGGTGAGAAAAGGACCATACACTTCACCGAACGTTTTCCAGCCGACATCGACCAGCCAATCGGCCTCAGAGCGGTGGCGCGGAAGAACAGGCATATCATCCCAGGAGAGCGGATGGGGATCATCCTGTGCGGCGGCAGGCAGCGGCACCAGCCACCCCAGGCTGATGATGAACAGTAAACCGATCCGGCATAAGTTCCACATGATCGCTTCCAATACAACTCAACCGACAGAATAGTAATACGGAGCAGAATGGGAGGGGCGTATGGTGATACGCCCCTGCATCTTCTTTTATTGTACAGGAGTTAGGGTGTAGGTGTACTGTGCGGCTTCGGTGGTGACGGGAGCCAGACCGGAGACGATGATATACGCTTCGCCACCGACCTCAAATTCCCATTCGCCCAGCGGTTCAGTATCCGGCCCCAAGAGGCGCGTCACGGGTTGGGCGCTGTTTCCCGGCTGGACCAGCAGCACCAGAAAATCCTGCGGGAGGATGTTGTCAGTGCGAATCCAGCCTTCTGTCACCCAATCGCCCACGCCGCTTTCCATATCGTCCGCGTAGCCGATCTCAGGAATGCTCACATCATCGATCAACATGCCGGGCTGAGTCGTGGCATCGTCGGTGATGTATTCAAAACGGATCATGATTTCCTGCCCGGTATAGGGCGTGAGATCGACGGTTTCTTCCACCCAGTCGCCGCTCTGCGCGGTATAACCGGGGCCGTAGCTGTTACTGTGGGGGTCTTCCCGTGTCATGAGGGAGGTTTCAATCGGCGTCCAGGTCGCGCCGCCATCGGTAGACACCATCACATAGCCGTAGTCCCACAGTTCTTCGATATAGTACCATGTCCAATACTTGAGCGTCGCGCTGTCCACACCCGTCAGATCAACGGTGCGGGTCAGGCGGGTGTCGCTGTCATCGGTGCGGTTGCCCCACCACATATACTCGCCGCTGTGGGCATTGACCGGCATCAGGCCGACGGTGGTGCTGCCTTTGAAGGTGAAGCGCAGGGTTTGCGCACCGCTGCTGTTGATGTGCAGATATTCCGGCCCCCACTGTGGCGCTTCACGCGGGACAGGCACGCCTTCGGGCTGAATTTCATCCGTGATACCAGCGGTGGGCAGCCCTTCCATGGCCGGGAAGACATACCCATAGCGCCCATCTCCCAGCGAGGGGTCTTGCAGCAGGTTCGCCGCCAGCCAATCGCCATACAGATCGACAACCGTCACAGCTTCGCCGGTGGCCGGATCGGTTGCGCCAATCGCGGTGAGCGTATCCTTGACGGCAGTCAGGCCATTTTTGGGATTTTTGACCAGCGCGGTAGTGGCCTCTTCGCCGTAGCGCTCATAAAAATAGGCTACAAACATAAAGCCCGCGCCGTAGTGAATGCCGCGATCATCTTCTTCCGGCCACGTGGTAAGCTGAACGTTCGGATAGAACAGGAAATCGGAGGCAAACCCGCTGGGGCCGTAGCCTGTGATCATCGCGGAGAGTTCGGACATCCCTTCGTTTAGCCACGATTCCTCGTTGGCGTCCACGTACCAGTGGACCATGTGCTGAAATTCGTGGGCCAGCACGCCCTCATAGTATTCTGTTCCGACAGACCAATCCATCGTGTCAAGATTGACGAAAAACATCTCTTTTTCATTAGAGGTGTCTACCGCTTCCGATGGATACTGGCTGCTGCTGCCATAATAGGCGGCCACCCAACTACCAAGATTGCGGGCATGCAGAATATACAGGTGCGGATCGCCGTCAATGCCCGGCGACCATTCGCTGCCGAAAACCTCGTGGACTTTGGGATAGATGATATTCTCAAAGGTATCCGCCGACTTTTTCACCGCATCCAGGTTCACCGATTCGCCCACCTGGAAAAACATATAAATATGCGGGGTCTTGTAGACCAGTTCGGCATCCAGTTGGAATTCGGCATCCTCATCCAGGTTATCGGCCCAGAAAGACACCACATCACCCACCTCATATTCAGCGGGGGCAGTGGTGGGCGGTTCGGGGATATTGGCAGCACCTAACAAACGCTGTGCCAGATCGATCCGATCTCGCGCAGGGACCAGGGTGCTTTCCAACATAGCGACCGTCTCTTCACCGAGACGCGGCGGATCACTCTGCGCGAAAACCGGACCACCCAGCAGCAGCGCGGTAATCACCATCACCAGCGCCAGGCTCGACATTCGGCGGAACAGGAAATTTAAACTCATACCAGGCATTTCCTTTCACGAATTTGCAACACATGGATCAATTATAATCCTTATACGTGTCCATGCCTTGTCATGATTTGTGAGACCTGCCCTACAAAAACTTTACCGGGCGGGGCATAATGGTTTTGTGTCTTCCAATCGCACGATCAAAAGGATTTGTATTATGCCTAGCCATCTCCGTTGTCTCGACTGTGGAAGTGAATACCCACTCTCCCGCCCGATTGTCAACTGCCCCGCCTGTCATGGCCTGCTGGATGTGATCCACGATCTCGACGCGCTGCGCGGGAAGGTATCCCATGCCTTGTTTGATCAGCGGCTCAGCAGTTGGGATCGGCTGGATCGTTCGGGCGTGTGGCGCTACCGCGAACTGGTGTATCCCGATCTGCCCGTCGATATGGCGGTGACGCGCGGTGAGGGGAACACGACCCTGTATCCGACGCTGCCCAAACTGGTCGATTACACCGGGGTGAAGCAGTTGCAGTTAAAACACGAGGGCGAGAATCCAACGGGGAGCTTCAAAGATCGCGGGATGACGACAGGTGTCACACAGGCGCGGATTGTGGGCGCGCGCAGTGTGATCTGCGCCTCGACGGGCAATACTTCCGCGTCGATGGCCTCCTACGCGGCGATCTGCGGGCTGGGCGCGCTGGTCTTTTTCCCGGAAGGTTATGTCGCGCTGGGCAAAGTGGCGCAGAGCGTGGCCTATGGCGCGATCAATGTCCAGGTCGAAGGCGATTTTGATGACACGCTGGAACTGGTCCGCGAAGCCGCCGATAAACTCCCGGTCTATCTGCTGAATTCGATCAATCCGTTCCGGCTGGAAGGGCAAAAAACGATCATGATCGAAATGCTGCACCAGCGCGGCTGGCGCGTGCCGGATTGGGTCGTGGTGCCGGGTGGCAACCTGGGCAATTCGTCATCGTTTGGCAAGGCGCTGTGGGAACTGTATGGGCTGGGTCTGATTGACCGGATGCCGCAGCTCGCCGTGATCCAGGCCGAAGGTGCCGCGCCGCTGTATCACAGCTTTGTGAATAACTGGGCCTCCTTCGAAAGTGTGAAGGCGGAAACCATCGCCACCGCGATCCGGATCGGCAACCCGGCCAGCTATCCTAAAGCGCGGCGGGCCCTGCAATGGACCGAAGGCGTGGTCACAACCGTCAGCGACCAGGCGATTATGGACGCCAAAGCGCAAATCGACAGCGCGGGTATTGGCTGTGAACCGGCCTCCGCTGCCACCGTAGCCGGTATCCGGCGGCTGGTCGATGAGCGAATCATCGAACGCGATGCGGATGTCGTCGCCATTCTGACCGGGCACCTGCTCAAAGACCCCGATAACGTGATTAACTATCATAGTGACAATTTGCAATCCAAAGGAATCACACCCGCCTTTGCCAACCAGATGCGCACGATCAAACCCGTGCTGGCGGAGGTCGAGGCACTTCTCTAGGGGGACTATATGCAACCATTAGTTATTATGCCGATGCGCCCTGCCGATCTCGATTTTGCCGTTCACTGCATCGCGCTTCAGGAATGGGCCAGCGAAACACGAGTCGAACTCGAAAGCCTGTATATGCAGTCGCCGCTGACCAGTCTGATCGCGTATGCCGAGCATAATCAGCCGGTGGGGATCGTGTTTGGGACAGGCTACGGTGAAACAGGCTTCATCGGGAATCTGATCGTGCTGCCCGAACGACGCGGCCAGGGCATCGGGCGGCAGTTGGTCGATGCCGCCGTTGAAGCGCTGCGGCGCGGCGGCGCGCACAGCGTCTACCTCGATGGAGTGGTCAAGGCCGTTCCGCTGTATGAGCGGGCCGGATTCCGCACGATCTGCCGCTCGGTGCGTTATGTCGGAAACCTGGATCAACGGCAGGTCGAAGGGGTCGCGCACCCGTCCGTGCGCCCGATGCAACTGGGCGACCTGGATCTAGCGTGTGTGCTGGACCGGGAAGCGTTCGGCGCAGACCGCCGTTTCTTTCTGAAACGCCGCCTGCTGCTCTATCCCGAACTCTGCAAGGTGTTAGAAGAAGAGGGGCAGCTAAACGGGTTCATCTTTGGGCGGCGCGGCGAGGGGATCGTCATGGTTGGCCCCTGGCTGGTGCTGCCGACTGCCCACCGCCCCGGCGATCTGCTTGAAAGCCTTGTGGCCGAAATTGGCGATCTGCCGTTTGCGTTTGGCGTGCTCGAAACGAATACCCAGGCGCGGGAACTGGCCCACGCCTTCCATTTAGAGGAGCGCCCTAACCCGCCGCTGCGTATGGTCAACGGCCCCTTCGAGCAGTTAGGCGCATCCGATCAACTGTTCGCGGTGGGGTCGTCGGCCAAAGGTTAGCAGATTTCGTTATAATCAGATGTGGAGGACAATATGCCGCATTTAATTGACGAAACTGAAGCGCTGCTGCGAGAACGCGGCTTCAAGGTGACACCTCAGCGTACACTGCTGCTGCAAGTGATGGCGGGCACCCCCATTTATATGGATGCTGAGGAAATTTATTTGTTGGCCCACGACCAGGACAGCAGCATCAGCCTCGCGACAGTCTATCGCACGCTGAATTTGCTGGCTGAATTAGGGTTGGTGGATCACCGCTATGTTGAACCGGAACACCGCCGCGAGGTCTTCCGGCTGTCTGAAGGGCCGGAACAGCACTATCTCACCTGCGTGCGGTGTGGACGGCGCGTGCTGATTCACGCCGATCTGCTTAACCAGATGGCGAGTGAACTCGTCCGGCGGAAAGGGGTCAGCGTGATCAGCGCTTGTGCCTGTTTTACCGGTTACTGCGCCGACTGCACCGCCGAACTCGACGAATCTACCCGTGATGCGTCTCAAATTTCTGAACATTCGCAATCGCGATAGCCGCCTGATCCGCCAGTGAACTCATCACATTCAGATGATGTTTGCTGTAGCGGGTCAGCGGGCGATTGCTGTCCACATAAATCAGGCCCAGCGTGCGCTTCTTGATCCGTAAAGGAGCCGCCATAATCGTACGCAGGTCCAAATCCTGAATACTCTGCCGCTTGCTGAATTCCTGATCCTGAAGCGCATCGGCCACAATCAACGGTTGCACGCCCTCCAGGGCCTCCTGGACGGCGCTGGATGAAATCACAAAATGGTCTTCGGGCAAATAACGGCCATCATAGGAACGGCCCATTTTGAACCGGGGAACGCCGTTGTCGTCCAACAGCATCAGAAAAGCGCGATCCGCCTCGGCGAAGGACAGCGCACTGTCCAGGATGTAGGTGATCAGAGAATAAATATCATGCTCACTGTGCATCGCTTTGGTCACTTCCAGCAGCAGTTGCAGCGCGCGCAGTTCGTACACTTCGCCGGTAGAATTGGCATATTCCAGGTCCCGGCGCACTTCGGATAATGTTTGGTTCACATCATTCAGTCGGTCTTCATGATCGGTCATGACAGCGCATCCTCTTGTCGTATTTTGCGGCGCAGCGTATCGAGCGGCTGGCGCTGGCCGGTGTTTTCGTCCGTAAAATACCAATGAGTCCAGCCGTTGCAGGAGGGCGACTGTTTGAGCCGCGCTCCCAATTGATGAATGGAACCCACAAAACCATTCGCGCGCAGGTGGCCGTTGTCCAGAATAATGGCCGTCGCTGCGGGCTGATCGAGATAGAGGGGCTGCCCTGGCTTCAGATAGCCCCGTTCGAGCAGGCGTGTAAAGGGCACCCGCTGAATTTCCGGCTCCCGCACAAACAGCGGATCATCCGCATCCAGCGGGTGGACTGCCGCGACTCGCTGCTGGGCGGCCCGGCTGTAGACCGGATCGCGCTCAATGCCGATCCAATGGCGGCGTAGGCGTTTCGCGACGGCCACCGTCGTGCCCGACCCCACAAACGGATCAAGCACCACATCACCAGGATTGCTGCTGGCAAGAATAATACGGCGCAGCAGTTCTTCGGGTTTCTGCGTCGGATGCAGTTTTTTGCCATCTTCATCCCGCAGACGTTCCGGCCCACCGCACACCGGGATCGTCCACACCGAGCCTAACTGCTTGCCCGCGTTGAACTGTTTCATCAAATGGTGATGGAAGGTATAGGTGCTCTTGGCCGACTTTTTCGCCCAGATCACAAATTCGACATCATTTTTGAGCCGCGTGCCGCGAAAATTGGGCATCGCATTCGGCTTAGACCACGCAATCGTATTAAGCACCCAGAAATCCAGGTTTTGCAGAAGGGTCCCCACGCGGAAAATATTGTGATACGTGCCCGAAATCCAGATCGTGGCGGTGTCGCGCATCACCGCGCGGACGGCTGCCAGCCATTGGGCCGTGAATTGATCATATGCCGCAAAATCGGCAAACTGATCCCATTCATCGTCCACCGCATCCACCAGAGTCATATTGGGCCGCCAGAGGTCCTGCTGAAGCTGCAAATTGTAGGGCGGATCGGCAAACACCAGATCGACGCTGCCCGGCTGAAGCTGAGGCAAAATTTCAAGCACATCCACTTGAATAATCTGGTCAAGAAGGCAGTCGGGCATGGGCAGGTATCCAATCGAGCAGAGATGAACCAATTGTAGCATAGCTCTGGGGCGCTGATAAGCACCTATAAAATCTGCGTAAAAAACCAAGTTTTAACCCCCGGCCCGTGTATATAATTGAGGAT
>CAYYNB010000145.1:0-16098 GCA_964472565.1 uncultured Anaerolineaceae bacterium | reverse complement strand
TGATTTCGTCGTGCGGCACCAGCGCGCGGAAGAGTGGGCTGGCGAAATGGCCGAACATCCCCTGGACCACCTGGGCCATCGATGCGCTGGGCGGGGCGGTTTGGCCTACCAGCGCCGAACGCAGATCGGCAAAGGTTGCGGCGGGCAGGACTTCAATCGGGTTATCGGCAAAGGATTCGGCATAATGGAAAAAAAGACGATAGGCGGGTGGGACAAGCTGACGGAACCACAGAATCACCATCAGGCAGTCGTCCACGCAGCCTTCGAGTGCTAAACTCGCGGGTTGGCCGGGATAAAACCAGGCGTATACAATATCTTCGCCCAGGCGCATATCCCAGGTCAGGACGCGGCGCTCATAACCTTCGTAGCGCTCATAACGGGGTTCGACGCCCGGCCAGTCACGGCGCAACCGCGCGATAAAACGATCCGCCGTGATATACCAGCCGGGGTCACGGTGACGGGGACCGATGTAAATGCCGGACATAAATTTTGCCTCTCCTGAATGATCTAATTTTAAGCGGAGATTCCATCCCTGAACAGGCAGCGACATTCACGAGATAGGGGCGGTTTGATCTCATAGAATCATACCTCGCTGATTTGAGGGGGACTTGTGTTTCGTCGATCACATGTGTTGAATGTCATTTTTGCTGTGCTTATGATGGCAGCCATGATCTTTTTCCCACAGCAGACGCAGGCGGGGGCGGCTGCCGGGGGCGAGTATATCCTGCATTATGCGCCGGGAACACCGATCAGTACGGTGCAGGCGCAGGTTCAAAGTCAAAACGGCACGATTCTGGAATATTTCCCGGCGCTTAACGCCGTGCTGATCGAAATTCCCTTAGCCAGCAGCGTGCAGCGGCTGCGCACGGCCTCTCAGGTGACTTACCTGGAACCGAATCGGCTGCGCCAGCCGATGCTCTCGCCCAATGATCCCGGCGTCAGCAAACAGTGGGCGCTCGGTATGATGGGCGTGTATGCGGCGTGGGATGTCACGACGGGCAATCCCGATGTGATCATCGCCGTGTTGGATACCGGGATCGATCTCAGCCATCCCGATCTGGATTCGCATCTCCTGCCCGGCTACGACTTTGTAAGCGATGACAGCGATCCCAGCCCGGCATCAGTCAACGAGTATCACGGCACACATGTCGCGGGGATTGCGAACGCCGAAACCAATAACGGGGCCGGGGTTGCGGGGGTGGCGTGGAATGCGCGCACGCTGCCGGTTCGTATCATTGGACCGCAGGGCGCAACCTCCGCCGATATTGCGAATGGGATTGTCTACGCCACAGATCAGGGCGCGAAAGTGATCAATCTGAGTCTGAGTGGGCCGGGTTGGGTGAAGCTGGAACGGGATGCCGTGAATTATGCGGCGGCGCGCGGTGTGATCATTATTGCCGCGGCGGGAAATGATAACCAGGATGTCCCGAATTACCCGGCGTCATATGATCATGTTCTCAGTGTCGCCAGCACGACTCAGGCCAATCTACGGGCGTCGAGTTCCAATTATGGCAGGTATGTTGATCTGGCCGCGCCGGGTGGAACCGCGGACGGCACCGCCCAGGAGAAGATTTACAGCACATTAAACGATGGTCAATATGGGTATCTGTCCGGCACATCCATGTCCGCCCCGCAGGTAGCGGGGGTTGCTGCGCTGGTCTGGTCGGCAGGACACGCCACGTCGCCCCAGCAGGTGATCGACGCGATCCTGTGTACCGCGCTGGACCTGGGCACCGCCGGGCGCGATGATTTTTACGGTTGGGGCCTGGTGCAGGCGGATGATGCGGTGAATTACAGCGGCGGATCGTGTTTGCCCACCGTGCCACATGACTCGTTTGGCGCGGCGCGGGTGATCTCCGGCGCGGGGTATGCCGACACGGTGAACACCCAAAACGCGACTTCGTGGGAAACCGACCCGGTTCCCTGCGCGGGGGATACTTTTTATACGGTGTGGTACAAGTATACTGCGTCTGTCACGGGCAACTGGATGGTAGACACCATTGGCAGCGACTATGATACCGTGTTGGGAATTTATACGGGCACCGAGGGCGCACTAACGGCATTGGCGTGCAGCGATAATTACGGCGGGCCAACCTCGCGCGTGGATATGTTGGTTCAGCGCGGAACCACCTACTATGTGATGGTGGCCTCGCATGATTTTGAGGGCGGCGGTGGGACGCTGAATCTGCATGCATCGCTGGTTCCTTATATCGGGTGCCGCGCCTCGGAGAGCGATCCTACCAACATTGTCTGTTTATCCGATTAAAACGATCAGCCGCGCACAGCGACCCCCTGCGCTGTCCGGCTGTGTACTTCCCCTCCTCGGAATCCCCTCTGGAAGTTTAGAGGGGATTCTGTCTGTATCCCGGCAGGAGAAGACAGGCTGACTCCTCGGCTGAAGTTTCTATCCCCGTCAATTGCGGTACAATCGGTTAAATGAGAAACGGACTTTGTATGATCGATCTTCGCCTGGTTTTATACCGGATGGGGCTGGGTGATCGGCTGGGCGCGCCTGACCGGGGCTACCCGATGGTGCTGACGACGCTCGCCGCCGGGACCAGTTTTAAGCATCCGCATATCGTGAATTATGCGTGGGGTGGGTATAACGTCGTGTATGTCGCCCCTCCACACGAGCGCATGCGCTGGTATACGGATTTACAAAGTAATGCTTACGCCGAAGTGTGGATCGGCAGAGAACTGTGGGCCGGGCGCGCGTATCCGGTTCGCGATCCACAAGAACGGGCGGATGCCTATCGCAAAATCTTACAGCGCAGCGGGGCCGTCATGCAGCAGTTGGCGGGCTTCAACCCTCACCTCGCCAGTGATGACACGCTGCGAGCGGCAAGCGCGGCGGTTCCGGTGATGCGGATTCAGCTTGAACATCAACTACCGGGCGGCGGCGGCGATTTACGCTGGCTGCTGCCGTTGGGCCTGCTGGCGGTGAGCGCGATCTGGTTGGTGCGGCTGTGGGCGAATAACACGGAATAATTAATTCGATTATTGGGGAGGAAAACAACGTGACCGTTAAATCGCTGGTGCAGAGTCAATTTGGCACACATGCCGAAGGGTATGTGTCATCGGAAGCGCATGCCAAAGGGTACAGTCTGACGCGCTTGGTTGAACTGCTGAATCCGCAGCCCGGCTGGCGGGTGTTAGACCTTGCGACGGGCGGCGGCCACACGGCGCTGGCCCTGGCAAAACAGCAGGTCTGGACTGTGGCGGGCGATCTGACCCTGCAAATGCTGCGCACCGCGCGCGATTTTATCACCGGCCAGAACGCCGCGATGCAGTATGTCCAGCTTGATGCCGAAAGTCTGCCGTTTGCTGCGCATACGTTTGACGCTGTGACCTGCCGGATTGCGCCCCATCATTTCCCTCAGGTGGCTGACTTCGTAGACGAAGCGGCGCGCCTTACCAAACCGGGCGGGGTAGTCGCTGTGATTGATCAACTGTCGCCGGGCGAACCGAAAGCGGCGCGTTATGTGAATGCCTTTGAGCGACTGCGTGATCCCAGTCATGTCTGGGCGTACAACAGCGTCGAATGGGAAGGCTTTTTTGTCGGCGCCGATCTGACGGTCACGCATTATGAAGAATTCGATACCCGGCACGATCTGACTCCCTGGGCGGAGCGGATGGGTTGTGACGCAAAGACGATTACCCGGCTGCGCGCCATGCTGGTCCAGGCCCCGGAGATCGTCGCGGACTGGATGAAACCGAAGGTTCCCGGCACTGCCGACGCATCTTTTGCGATCCGGCAGTTTCTCCTGCTGGGGCGGAAATAGTTTCGGGGCGGTTTGACCTTCATAGGAGGATACGGGCTATGTACCAGTCGTTTCGTATCAAAAACTTTCGTGGCTTCCGCGATCTGACTCTGGATTCGCTTGAAAGAATCAATTTAATTGCGGGGAAAAATAATGTCGGGAAGACGGCGCTGCTAGAGGCGATTTTTTTGCACTTGCGCCCTGATGAACCAGATTTAGGTAGTTCTCGTTTTCCTGAATTGAGTGTAAGCGCGCGAGAATTTGAATTTTCAAGATTGAGGCCAAACCGAACGCGTTGGAGCATGGAAGATATATGGAGTTCATTGTTTTTTAACTACGACACATCAAAGCCTATCGAGCTTCTTGGGCGATATGACCAGCAAGATCGTACTCTAACAGTTTCTATTGCAGAAGCGGGTATAACACAACCTGCACTTTTTAATGATGAGACTTTGTCCTCGGTTATCCCTGATCAAGAGCTTAGATTTGATTACTACATCAGTCCATTACAGCCATTTTCGAGTGTCTCGATCATTGATGGCAGGTTAAGAAGGCATACGAAGCCGATCAAAAGCGCTGAAAGCATTTTCCTTAGCACAAGTTCACGCTCACCACGTGAGGATGCAGTCAATTTTAGCAAACTTGAGATGACAGGGCGACAACAGGAAATTATTTCTACTTTAGCATTGCTTGAGCCTCGTCTAAGTCGATTAGCAGTTTTAGTTACGGGTAGGGATCCAGTGATTCATGGCGATATTGGCATTGGCCGACTCATACCAATTCCTATTATGGGCGAAGGCATGGGGCGTTTGCTCTCGATTGCACTTGCGATTGCGAATGCTGAACATGGGGCAGTGCTCATAGATGAGGTCGAAAATGGTCTTCACTATTCGGTGATGAGTAAAGTCTGGGAAGCGATTGGGCTTGCGGCTCGACAGGCGGATGTGCAGGTTTTTGCCACCACCCATAGCTGGGAATGCATCCGCGCGGCGCACGAAGCATTTAGCGCTAGTCAGCAGTATGATTTTCGCCTGCATCGTCTGGATCGCACTGGCGAAGACATCACGGCGGTGACGTTCGATCAGGAAATGCTGGATACGGCGCTGCAAACCGGGTTGGAGGTTCGTTGATGCCTGTAGCTCCTATTCCTCAGCCTATTCGCTGCTCTAAGTTGCTCTTGGTCGAAGGGGTGGATGATTTTGAGTTCTTTCTCAATCTGCTCCGCTTCCTACAGATGGATAAACAGCTTGAAATCAGAAATTTTGACGGGGTAGATCGTTTATCCTCGTATCTCAAAACGCTGCCAGCGGTATCCGGTTTTGCGCAAGTCGAGTCGGTTGGTATTGTGCGGGATGCGGATGATAACCCCGCCGCCGCTTTTCAATCGGTCTGTGCCGCGCTCAAGAATAATCAAATGCCGGTTCCACGCCGTCTGATGAGTTCGTCCGAGGGATACCCTTGTATATCCATATTTGTGCTTCCTAACTGCGCGGATGCAGGAATGCTCGAAATGTTGTGTCTTGCATCGGTAAGCGAGGAAACGGATCGGTTTGATTGTGTGGAGCAGTTTTTGGAGTGTGTTGATCATACTGTTGGACTACCCAAGAACCGCAAAAAGGCCCGTCTTCATGCCTATCTTGCTACACGGCAGTGGCCCGACCTCAGTTTTAAGCAGGCCAGTAGTGCAGGCTACTGGCCCTGGGATCACCCGGCGTTTGATCAAATAAAAGCCTTCCTGAGCGCGCTATAGCTTTTCCTCCTCCGCAACGCGGCTTCAGTACTGCGCGTACTGATCAGTGTCCGTTGAGTAAGGAGAATAACATGAACAAGGGTTTTGTTGTTGGTGTGCTGCTCGTACTGCTCATGGTGACTCTATCCCCGATCCGCGCTCAAGACTCTGTCACCTTCACCAAAACGCCCCCCGATGCGCCTGCGATTGCCGCAGGGGTGGCGGGTGCCCCGGTCTTTATGGCCGATCCCGTTGTTTACACCGATGAAGAAGGGCTGCATCTGTTTTATACGTCGATTTTTTGCGAAAAAGCAGGCCAGACCTATTTTTCCTGGGACCCCGCCAACCAGGACGGCTGCCTGCTGGTCAGTGACAGCGGCGCAACGGGATATGCCTTCAGCTCGGATGCGGGTCTGACCTGGACCTTCCGCGCAACGCCGGTCATTATTCCCGGCCCGGAGGCGTGGGATAACGAAAAAGTCGAAACCCCGTTTGTAACCCGCGTTGGTGATACCATGTACCTGTTTTACTGCGCCACTGGAGATCGTGACGGTCAGTTGTTTAGTTTGCGCTACCAGATCGGGGTCGCGACTCTGGATTTAGCGGGGCGCTCGGTCAGACAGGCATTTCTGACGGATGGAGATGTGATGGTCAAACATCCCGCGCCGCTGCTCGCCTATAATCTGGCGGAACCGTCAGCCGATAACAACGTTCAGGAACCCAGCGTGGTGTTTCGAGACAATGTCTTCGAGTTGTATTTCACTGGCCTGGGGATTACCCTGCCCGATCAGGGACTTGACGCCGCCGGACAGGGGATCGCATCCATTAACTTCATGCGCGCCACGTTTGACGCCGATCTTCAGCCGATCTCCGGGCCGGAACTGCTCGACATCAGCCGAATGGTCAATATGCCCGAAGTCCACTACCGCGACGGCATGTATCACCTGTTTTACACCACCTTTAACCCAATGATCGAGGATGACGAGTTTCATCATGGGGAGATCATCGGCTATGCCACGTCCGCCGATGGCCTGACCTGGGAAGACGGCGGGATCATCCTGGAACCGGGCGAGTCCGGCGCGTATGATGACTGGGGTTTGATGGCTCCCACCGTCTCGTTTCAGCCGGATCAGACAATCCTGTTTTATTCCGCGTGGGGCATGCGTGATCAGCCGGCTTTTCCGGTTCAACCCGACGGACGCTTTGGGATGCCTATCTCCGGGGACCGGACGATCTACAGCAACATAGGGCGTGCCATTTCTGCCACGCCGCTGTAACCATTTGGGCCTTTCGCTCCTGGGTGAAGGGCCTTTTATACCGTCACCAGTTTCTCGATCAGGTTGGCGGCACGCGCCGGACCACCCAGTGCCGCAAAGGATTCACGCAGCTTGTGCGTCGCTTCGAGTACCAGCGGTGTCGTGGTGATCGCCTGGACTGCTGGGCGAAGCTGGCCTTTACGGATGTCCTCCATGCTCATTTCCAGCCCGACTTTGGCCTGGCGTGCCCGCCGCGCCTGTCCGCGCTGATCGGCAGCATGCGGCACGATAATCTGCGGGAGGCCATGCAGAATCGCGGCGTGCGTGGTGCCCATCCCGCCGTGATGAATGATTACTTTCAGCCTGGGGAAAACGTGATCGAAATCCACCCAATTCAACAGGCGCGTGCCGCCCGGCAGATGCGCTTTGAGTTCGGCTTTATCGCCCGGTGCAAGCGGGTTATACCCGATCACCACCAGCGGCAGAATACCGTTCCGCGCGAGCGCCTGTGCCCCCTGCACAAAAAATTTGAGGTCGCCCGTGAACGTGCTTCCCAGCGTCACCAATCCCAGCGGCATATCGGTCGGAATATCGCTTAGCCACGCGGGCGGCTCACCCTGTGGCGGCGACGCGATCCCGCCGACAAAATGCGTTTGTGGCAGGAATGATTCGCCCTGGTGCCAGTAGTCGTTGAAATAGCTGATATGCAGGCGCGGACTCTGGACGCTGACCGTCAGCCCGCCGCTAAAATTCACGCCCTGCACGCCAAAGTGAGTCTTTAACCGCTCCACGCGGCGCACCCCATCCTGCCCCAACTGGCGCTGAATATACAGCAGATGATCTTCATCAATCGGCGGGCCAGCAGCCCACCCGCCAACCGCCAGCGGTACGCCGATTTTTTCCGCCGCCAGCGCCGCAGCGGACAGAAACGGATCGGTAACGATAGCATCCGGCGCGCCGATCTGATCGGCCAGCGCGGATAATTGATCGACGGCGGGGATGATCAAATCTTCCGTGAGCCAGGTATCCAGCGCGCGGCGGTAG
This sequence comes from uncultured Anaerolineaceae bacterium, assembly GCA_964472565.1. Lineage (GTDB taxonomy): Bacteria > Chloroflexota > Anaerolineae > Aggregatilineales > Aggregatilineaceae > DATAMF01. Next base: position 8,308 of record CAYYNB010000145.1, on the reverse strand, counting down.
CGCAGCATGACCGCCTCGCCGGGCGGCAGACTGCGCGGATCGGGCAGCGGGGGCGGGGGCCACAGCCAGCCGGTTTGTTCAATTGGCTCGAAACGCAGCCCACCTTGTGCCACCAGTCCGCCAATCGCCGGGCCGGATACCCAGATCACCTTATGCCCGCGCTGCTGCAAAGCCTGGGCCGTTTTGAGCAAGCCGCCCCAATCCAGATGACCGGGGAGCGGTGCCGATGTAAACCAGAAACATGCCATACAGAAATTCCAATTCTTAGAAAACGTTAACGTCACTTTGGAAAATGTTCAGACTATAACATACTATGCGGTATAAATTATCCTAAAAACAGGAGTGAGAGATGGTATCGAAAATTCCCAGCAGTCACCAGGATTTGCTCGAAAACCCGGTTTTTGTGACGTTAGTAACGATTATGCCCGATGGTCAGCCGCAGGCAACCCCGGTGTGGTGCGATTATGATGGCACCTCTATCTGGGTCAACAGCGCGCGTGGGCGGCAGAAAGATCAGAATATGGAGCGCGATCCGCGCGTCACGATTCTGGCAATCGATCCCAAGAATCCGTACCGCTGGATGGAAATCCGCGGGCGGGTGGAAGCGATCACGGAAGAGGGTGGGGTGGAGCATATCAACAAACTCTCGCAAAAATACCGGGGCATTGCGGATTATTATTCCACCAATCCGGGGCAGCGTGGCAAAGAGACACGCGTGATCTACAAAGTGCGCCCTCTCAAGGTGAACACCAGCGGCTGAACTTGGCTCTTTCTTTTTCATTCACGCAGCGTTAAGATTATGACAACCCTTTTCGCGGCGGATGCTCGACTAATAGAGAAATCGCTCTTTTTGTAGGGGGAATCATGGGCCGTTTGGCGAGTTTGGTGTTTTGTTTGCTGTTGGCTTTTTCGTTTACCCCGGTACACGGCGAATCGACCTCCCAAACGGCCTGTTTCGACTGGTTCCTCTACCACACCGATCAAAGCGGCGATTGGGAAATCTTCCGCTCGACAGATCGCCCCGATCATGCTTTCAACCTGACCGGCGGCGTTGGTGAACGGGTGTACGATGTCGGGCCGAGTCTGTCGCCGGATCGTGCCGAATTTACCTTCGCCAGCAGCCGGGATGACAACTGGGAAATTTATGTCGGCAGCACGAGCGAACTCAGCGTGCGGCGCATCACCACCGCCAAAGACACCATCGACGTTGACCCCACCTGGTCGCCTACTGGCAATTGGATCGCTTATGAATCGGGGCGTGCGGGCAACTGGGATATTGCCCTCTTCGATCTCGCCGCCGGAACCTCGGCGCTGCTGACGAATGATCCCGCGAATGACATCAATCCATCCTGGTCGCCGGATGGCAGCAGCCTGCTGTTTCAGAGTGATCGGGATGGCTTGTGGCAAATCTACCGCTTGAATCCGGCGAGTGGGGAAGTGGTCCGGCTGAGTGATGGTATGGGTGACGATCACGACGCGATGTTTTCCCCCGACGGCTCGCAGATTGTCTTCCGGTCCTACCGTGACAGTGAACTGAGTAGGCTGTATGTGATGAGCGTCGATGGTTCTAACGTGCGCCTGATCAGTGATTCGGCGGGGGATGCCACGAATGCAGTCTGGTCGCCGGATGGCACCATGATCGCCTACCAGTCCGATCTCGATGGCGATCTGGATATTTACGTTTATCAACTGACCAGCGGCCAGACGCGGCTGGTGACGATGAACGATGTGTTTGATTATGCCCCAAGCTGGCGCTGCGATTCGTCGTCCGTGTTGTTTACCTCGGATGTGATGGGCGACTCGAATATCTACGAAACGGCGGCGCTGCCCATCGACGCCATGCCCATTTTGGTCGAAAGTGGGGCGCGCGCGCTGACGTCCAGCCCGGCCAATGAGCAGTATCCCTTGCTGTCTCCATCCGAGGAAAACGCCAGCCGCCAGGGATCGCTGCCCGAACGCCATTAGCTGACGCCGCCCCGCTGTTCCCCCTACGGTTATACGCCTGCCCCTTTCCAGATTGACAAATTTCGACTACGGTATTAAAGAGGTCATCGGTATAATGGCCTTTTTTAGTTGGATAGGGTAAAGCATATGAAGATCGCATACTACCTCCGCCGGTTTTGGGCCGGACTCCTCATTATCATCATTGCCGTCACCGCTGCGCCGAGTTTGGCACAGGGCGATCCGCCCGCCTCGTATCGGCTGGACGGGCTGCGCCATATCTACCAGACCTGGAATAACTGCGGCGCTGCCAATCTGACGATGGCTATGTCCTACTTTGGTTGGGGTTACGATCAGGAATTAGCCGCCGCCTGGCTCAAGCCGAACGGCGAAGATAAAAATGTATCTCCGGCCCAAATGGTCGGCTATGTCAACCAGCAGACCGAAATGCCGACGATCCGCGCCCTGTGGCGTTATGGCGGCACGCTGGACTTGCTGAAGGAATTTCTGTCCGCCGGATTCCCCGTGATCATCGAGAGCGGGTACGATGTCGAAGACAAGGGCTGGATGGGCCATTATGAAACCGTCGCCGCCTATGATGATCCGTCCCAGACGGTTTGGGTGTATGACAGCTATCTGGGGTTGGGCAGCGGTTACGGCATGGAACACAGCTACGCCGAGTTTGACCAGTATTGGCGGCATTTCAACCGCGCGTTTATCGTGCTGTTCCCGCTGGAGCGTGAAGAAGTCGTGCGCTCGATTCTCGGCGGCTATGCCGATCCCGCCTATGCTGCGCAGCAGGCGCTTGATCAGGCGCTGGACGAAGCCGCGCTCGATCAAGCCGATAAATGGGCGTGGTTCAACGCGGGCACTTCGGCGGCCAAACTGGGCCAGTATGCGGACGCGGCGATCTACTATGACGAAGCGTTCCGCCACGATCTGCCGTACCGGATGCTGTGGTACCAGTTCGGCCCCTACGAATCGTATTACAACGTGGGCCGCTATGATACCGTGCTGACGATGGCGAACAATACCGAAGCGACTACGCTGTATGTCGAAGAAACCAACTACTGGCGCGGCATGGTCTACGCCGCCCAGGGCAAAACGCAGGACGCGATCAACGAGTTCAACCAAGCGCTGAGCTTCAACCGCAATTTCACTGATGCGCAGTCCGCTAAGACTCTCGTCGAAACCGGCCAGTTTAAAGCCCCGGTGTAGGAAAAAACAACCCCCCCTCCTTCTTTCTCATCCGGTGGGGAAGGTGGAGGGGGAAATGTTGTAACAGCTACCCTTCACAGCAAAATAGATATAGGATGTGTCTATCGAGGTTGTGATTGGGGGAAAAACGATGAACACGCGCACACGTTTTCAGAACGATTGGCTGCGCAGCAGTACGGCACTGCTAATCGGGTTGGCCCTTTTGAAGATCATCGTGCATCTGCTGGTCAATGGGCAGTATGGGTTTTTCCGCGATGAACTCTCCTATATCGATGATGGCAAACATCTCGCCTGGGGGTATGTCGATCATCCGCCGCTCACCCCGTTGCTGGCGGCGATCTCGCGGGTGGTGTTTGGGGTCACGTCCTTAGTGGGGCTGCGGGTATGGCCCGCCCTGGCGAGCGCCGGGATCATGCTGCTCACCGGTCTGATGGTGCGGCAGTTGGGCGGCGGGCGTTTTGCCCAGGGACTCGGCGCGCTGTGTGTCTTGATTTCCCCTACCTTTTTGATGACGGGTGTGATGTTCCAGGCCGTACCCTATGATCAACTCTTTTGGGTGCTGGCGATCTATTTTATCGTGCTGCTGCTGAAAACCGAAGATCCGCGCTACTGGATTGGCATTGGGGCGGCGATTGGCCTGGGCATGATGACCAAATACACCATGCTGTTTTTCGGCGTCAGCCTGGCGGCAGGGATTCTGCTCACGTCGGCGCGCCGCTATCTGCGCAGCCCCTGGTTGTGGGCTGGAGTCGGTGTGGCGTTATTGATTATGCTGCCCAACATCCTCTGGCAGTTCAACCACGACTGGATTTCACTGGACTACACCCATTCGATTAACGAGCGCGATATCGAGCGGGGCCGGGCCGACGGTTTTGTGCCGGAGCAGTTTCTCAACATTAACTTTCTGACTCTTCCGATTGTGCTGGCTGGCCTGTATTTTTACTTCTCATCACAGGGCCAACGTTACCGCGTGTTGGGTTGGATTTTTGTGAGCGCGCTGATCCTGTTCCTGGTGATGAAGGGGCGTTTTTATTACCTGGCTCCGGCCTACCCGATGCTGATGGCGGCGGGTGCGGTGGTCACCGAGCAGCATTTTAAGTATAAACGCGCGTTGGTCGTCGCCCTGGTGATCGCTGGATTGCTGATGGTCGTGCCGTCGCTTCCGGTCGTGCCTGTCGATTCCGATCTGTGGAAGGATGTCGTTGAACTCAACGATTCGTTTCCAGAAATGATCGGTTGGGAAGAACTGGTTGAAACCGTGGCCGGGGTGCGCGCTGCACTGCCGCCCGGTGAAAAGGTGGCGATCTTCGCGGCCAATTATGGCGAAGCCGGCGCGATCAATCTCTACGGGGAGCGTTATGATCTGCCCGAAGCGATCAGCCCGGTCAATACGCACCGCTACTGGTCTGAAGGACGGTTGGACGCGGATGTTTATATCGTTCTGGGGATCAGCCAATCGGGAGCAGAGAATTGGTTTAATGAGGTGGCTCCAGCGGCGCGGATCACGAATCGCTATGATGTGGAGAATGAGGAGCAGGATTATCCGGTCATTTTTGTCTGCCGCTCCCCGAAAATCCCGTTGAGTCAGCTATGGGATGATCTGGATGAGTGGTTTGGTTAAACAAGGGAGCCAGCATTGATCAAGCGCGTACGGTGGGTGGTTATCGTTCTGAGCCTGTTGATCGGCCTGTTTTCTGTCCACGCCCAAAGCGGTCCCCTGCCGCCCTATGCCCGGCTGAACGGGCTGCGCTTCGAGTTCCAGACGTGGTGCAACTGCGGCCCCGTGAATCTGACGATGGCGCTGTCTTACTACGGCTGGCCGCATGATCAGCAGACGGCGGCGGGCTGGCTCAAACCTACTGTGGAAGACAAAAATGTCTCGCCGGATCAGATGGCGGCTTATGTCAACCAGCAGACGGTGCTGCCCAACATCCGCGCGCTGTGGCGCTACGGCGGCAGTGTAGACGTGATCCGCGCCCTGATCGCGGCGGGCTTCCCGGTGATCATCGAGAGCGGCTTTCAGCCCGAAGGCCACGAATGGATGGGCCACTATGAAACGGTGGTCGCTTACGATGACGCCGTGCAGACCTTCTGGGTGTATGACAGCTATTCGGGCCTCGGCGCGGATTACCTGGGGATTCAGCACACCTACAGCGATCTGGATGCGTGGTGGCGGCACTTTAACCGCACCTTCATCGTGGTGTATCCCGTCGAGCAGGAAAGCACCGTCTTGGCGCTTCTCGGCCCGCTCAGCGATCCGCTGGCTGCTGCTGACCAGGCGCTGATCACCGCGCGGCAGGAAACCGCCGCTGATCCGTCGGATGTGTGGGGCTGGTTCAATCGCGGCACGTCGGCGGCAGCAGTAGGGCAGTATGCGGACGCCGCCTCCGCCTATGATCGTGCCTTTGAGATCGGCCTGCCGTTCCGCATGATCTGGTACCAGTTTGGCCCCTATGCCGCCTATTACTACACCGGGCGCTACTACGATGTGCTGGCCGTTGTGCGCGACGTGGAAGCGATCACGCTGGAAATCGAAGACACCAGTTATTGGAAAGGTCTGGCGCTCGCCGCGTTAGGCCGCACCGATGAAGCGCTGGCCGAATTTAACCGGGCCATTGCCTGGAATCCCCATTTTACCCCCGCCTCGGACGCACGTGATCAGGTGCTGGCGGGGCAATATGTCGCCCCCGCACCGCTGACGACCACCGAAAAACTGCCCTAGATCGGTCCTGACGATTTGCCGCTGTGTCACCTCGTGGTATCCTTAGACACACGCGGTATCCCTCTGGAGCACTCACATATGGCAGATTTGACCGGACAACAACTTGGGCCGTATACGCTGGGCGCGTTGATCGGCAAGGGCGGCATGGCATCCGTTTACCGGGCGCACCAACAGTCGATGGGGCGCGATGTGGCGATCAAAATCATGGCCGCCGATCTGACCGAAAACGATGAATTTGTCGCTCGTTTTGAGCGTGAAGCACGGGTGATTGCCCGGTTGCAGCATCCCCATATTTTGCCCGTGATCGATTTTGGCCGCAGCGATAAGCTGGTCTATCTGGTCATGCGGCTGATCGAAGGCGGCACGTTGAGCGCCCGCATGCGCCAGACGCCGCTCACCTTGCAGCAGGTCAACCAACTGCTCTCTCAGATCGGCTCCGCGCTGGAATACGCCCACCTGCACGGCGTGATTCACCGCGATCTGAAACCCAACAATGTGCTGCTCGACGAACTGGATAATTCGTACCTGACCGACTTTGGCATTGCGAAAATGCTGGCGGGCAGCACCAGCCAATCGAATCTGACCAATACCGGCGCGGTGATGGGCACGCCTGCCTATATGGCCCCGGAGCAGTGGCGCAGCGAACCCGTCGATGCGCGCACGGATATTTACGCGCTCGGCATCATTCTGTACGAAATGCTGATCGGCGCGCTGCCCTTCCAGGCCGAAACGCCGTTCGGCATGATGTACAAACACTTCGACAGCATGCCGCCGCAGCCGCGCCTGATCAATCCTTCGCTGCCGCCGCCCGTCGAGCATATTCTGCTGACCGCACTGGCGAAAAATCCGGCAGACCGCTATTCTTCCGCGCGCCAGATGGCCGAAGAATTCAGCCATGCCGTGCAGACCATGCCGCCCGACACGCTGGCCGCCAAACTTCCGCGCGCCACACCCGATCAGGTGGCCCGCGCGACACCTGCCGCCGGATCGAAGCCGTCCATTTTGCCGCCGACCCGCGTTGCACCGCCGCCGCCCGCGTATCCAATGCCCGTCACGCCGCCCTGGGGCATGGCTGCGCCGCGCCCGAAATCGAACAACGGCCTGCTCTACGGGGTCGGGGCAGCCTTGGCGGTGCTGGTGATCGGCGTGATTGCTGTCCTGCTGGTCATGCAGAATCGCGGCGACGATGACGGCGATCAGAATCAGGTCGGCACTGCTCAGGCAACCTCGATCAGCCTCGCGGAGTTGCAGGGCACGCATACCGCCGACGCGGCGCTGGGGCAGGCGACAGCCGAATCTACGGTTGAAGCTACCGCCGAAGTCGAAGTTCTTTTCACCGCCACACCGCGCGCCCCCCAGGTCACGCGCACGCAGCCGGGACTCGGCGGCTTGAAGATTACGCCGCGCCCGACCGTGACGCCGAGCGATACCGCCGCGCCGACCTGGACACCCATCCCGACCCAGGCTCCGACGCAGACCACTGCGCCGACGTTGACATCCATCCCGACCAACACGGCGATCCCGTCCTCTACGCCCAATCTCGAAGAGACGATGAACGCGATGCTGGCGCAGCGCCTGACGCAGACCGCCGAACAATGGACCGACACGCCCACGCCGAATATTGAGGCGACGGTGCAGGCCGCGCTGACCGGAACCGCCAGCGCCTGGACCAAAACGCCGCTGCCGACGATCCGCCCCAGCGATACCCGCGTCCCGACTCAGACGCGCGCGTCCTGCACAATGCGCACCCAGATGCGCGTGAATTACGGCGGGCGGACCACCCTCTACCCGGACAGCCCGACCCATGTCCGTACGTCGCCGGGGCTGCGCAAAGCCTCGGTGCTGAGCATCGAACCGGGCCAGGCGTTCTGGGTCTTCGGCGGGCCGGAATGTGTGGATGACGTGTGGTGGTACGAGGTCGAAGGCTATTCCAGCACGGGGCGCTGGTCCGGCTGGATCGGGGAAGGGCAGAACGGCACCTACTGGATCGAGCAGTTCGAGACGGGTCCCATCGACTGCCCCGGCGCGCCCAACCCGCGCATGACCCCCGGCGAACAGGGCCGGATCACGCTCAATCCGCCGCTGCCGAGCCGCGTCCGATCCGGGCCGGGCACCAGCGCCACCATCCTCGGCCAGCTCAAGCCGGGCGAAACCTTCACGGTGGTCAGCGGCCCCGTGTGCGACACCGCGAATCACTGGCGTTGGTGGCAGATCGATTCGGGGCGCTATTATGGCTGGGTGGCTGAAGGCCCGGTGGGCGAATACTGGATTGAACCATATTAGGTGCGCTAATAGACGCGTCTGAAACTCAAGATGCGAATCGGCAAAACAACCTTTTTCTAACGCGCCCCAGGTTAGAAACCGGTAAAAGCAGGTTACTTATTTAACCTTAATTGGGATAAAAGTAACCTACTTTGGGATAAATGT